>NZ_JAUBUE010000023.1:0-82485 GCF_036705305.1 Microcoleus sp. B3-D7
CAAAAACTGTTAAATCTCAAACAGTTAATCAGTGGTTTGACTCATTTCTATTGGTGGCCGGAGGCAAAAGTTTAATCGTGGTTAATCGACCGGACATAATATCATCCCTACAATATTCTCACCTAATTAATTAGAATCTATGCCTAACGGCATCAAAAGTTTGGGAATAATAGGCGTGAAGATTAGAGTAAAAAAGACAGATTGTGAATCAACAAAAAGTTTTTTAATTTAAATCGCTGCGGTTATTCACAACGGTTGCTCTGCTTGAGAAGGTGGCTCTTGTGGCAGCGGAATAAACTCTGTCTCTTGAGGAACCTGAGCAAACCGTCCCTCTCTCCAATCGACTTTAGCTTGCTCAATGCGCGAGTGCCGACTCGAAACAAAATTCCACCACTTATGCCGCTCACCAACAGGTTCACCGCCAATCACAATACAACGAGCCTTGCCTGAAGCAGAAATGTTTACTTCAGTGCCTGAATTTAGAACTGCCAACCGATGTTGTTCCAGAGGCACTCCATCGATCGCAAGCCCCTCTGTTACGCTGTAAACCGCCTGTTCGCTGTAATGGCCCGGTAAGGGAAATTCTCTTCCAGCAGTCAGTTGCACGTCCAGATAAATCATGGGTGAAAATATTTGAACTGGGGAAGTACGACCATAGGCCTCACCGGCAATTAGGGTGAACGAAACTCCTGCATCCTCCCAAACAGGCAGCTCAGAAGCCGGATGATGCCGAAACCAAGGGTCGGTTTCTTCATATTCATCGGGAAGTGCTATCCAGGTTTGAATGCCATGCAGGATGGCTTCTTTGCTGCGCTCGTCGTCAGGCGTGCGTTCGGAGTGGACAATGCCTCGCCCTGCTGTCATCCAATTCACCGCACCGGGACTGATTTCTTGAACGCTGCCCACACTATCACGATGCAGCAAAACACCTTCAAACAGGTAGGTGACGGTTGCTAAGTTGATGTGCGGATGCGGTCTGACATCCACGCCCCGACCGGGTGGAAACACCGCAGGACCCAGATGGTCAAAAAAGATGAACGGGCCTACCAGTGCTAGAACGTCTGAGGGAAGCAAGCGACGGGCTTGGAACCCACCCAAATCTTGAATGTGTGGCTCAATGAGATGCTGGATGGTATCCGTCATAATGTTTATGAAGTTGCGAACGCTAATTGTGTATGTCAAAAGTGCATTATACAAAAAGCTATGCTTGTAGAGGGCGATCGCAATATCAGTGATTGGTCTAAACTTTCTCAATCGAAAGCTGTTGTAGAGTGTCGAGTTCTCAACGAGCTTTCTGCTTACGAGACGATGGAGAGTTCATCACTGACTTGAATCCGACCTTTGACCAGGGAGCGAATCAGACGATCGAGTGAGCCACGTTCTTCTTCACTGATGGACTCATCAAGGATAGCGGCCATCATGCCGTAGCGGTCAGCTTTGGTAACGCGGTGAGTATCGGTGACAGTGGCAATTAATTCGTTGATAGCGCCGGGGAGAAGATTAACTGGAGACATGGGATTGTTTTGAACTCGACACCTTAATCATCTCGTGGTTTCTCTTAAGAGCAAGTGATGGTGCTGGTTTTTTTCCGTGATAATACTGAAAATATTCGGTGAACCAAGTCCGTGTAACCAGTGATCGAAGTCACAACATTGAAACCTATGCAGCGGTGGAAAAATTACAACCCACCTTCCGCCCTTTGAGTATCACACCGTGATAATTTTCGTCTTGCACGAGTCTGAACTTCCTGCTGTGGAAAAGCTTCAGACCTTCATAGGAAGAACTGCCCCTTCTTTAACCAATTCTCAACAAGTAACGACAGTTGACTTTTTATTTCCTCAAAATTGATGCAAACCTCATGGCTTGGTCAAAAATACCTGAATGTGACAGTCATATCAAATCCCCCCTTCATTGGAAATATTCATCTCTCTTCCCTTCCTCTGTATCCTCTGCGTCCTCTGTGGTTTAATCCTTCGGATCTGACCGGAATTGATATCAAAGGGCCGGACGTGGGGTGTAAGACACCAGAAAAATGATAATTCGGCACACTAAGTACGGAAGAGCAGGTCTAGGTCTCTTGACGACAGGAAATCAGCTTTTCCGGGTTAACGTTTCTCTGCTTCGCCAATGAGGGTAAAAGCGGCCCAATCTACAGGATTAGGATGTTTGACCAATGTCACCAGCATGGCTTTCCGCAGCGCTTGGGCAATATCAGGCGTTAGTTGCATCTGCCGATAAAATTCCGCCATCAAGTCGGCTGTTGATTCATCAGATACTGACCACAGAGAAACTACAACACTCGGAACGCCTGCTGCAATAAACGAACGTGATAAACCAATGATGCCATCACCTGTAATACGACCGCGACCCGTATTGCAAGCACTCAAAACAACAAGTTCGGCATTCAACCTCAAATTGAAAATTTCGCTAGCAGTGAGTAAACCACTGTCATCCTTGCTTGGGGCAAGTGCGATGACTCCAGGTACCCCCAATCCCTCCACGTCATCCAGGATGCCGTGAGTTGCTAAATGCACGATGCGCGATCGCTCTATTTGCTGTAAAACTGCTACTTTTGTCGCTTTGTCGCCTGTGAGCGGTTCAGCATTCAAAAGTTGAGCGATCGCGATCGCTTCGGCTTCAGAGTGTGGGAGTGATGACAGTTGTTGAGGAGGTTGGTTCGTCGTAAAGGCAACACTTGGCATGGTAGGATTCCCAACGACTAGCGCACCTTTTCCTGAAGCAAGCTGTTGCTGTTTCTTGGTTAAAGACAGCACTTGAATTGAAGGTGCTGTTAAAATAGTATGTTTTTCTATCAAGTATTTTCCCGAAGTATCTTGCAGCGCGGCAAAGGGAACTAAGAACAAAGATTCATGAGGAATAAAGGTAATTCGCGACGCTGGATCTTGAGGTAGAAGGTCAGCAATTGGTTCGATCAGTAGTTGATAAAGCTCTTGCAATGACGGGTCTAAAAATCGTTGCTCGACAATAGGCATGGTTCCGGTGGGATTTCTAGTTGGTTGGGATCGCTGCTTGTTTCGCAGGCAACTGGGAATGAAGCAACGACCTTGAGTAACCAAGGCTTTTAATGCAGTTTGTTCCTCAACCAAACGTTTCAAACTGATGCGACGAAATTCAAGTTTTCCGGTCGGCGGCATCACCCAGATATAAAGTTCTGAATCTTGCAGCTTTCTTTGACCATCAGCTTCTACAACTTTTTTGATAATCGAGTAAGAAACTAAAGTGGAATTTTGTTGTTTAGCGATTTGCTGAATTTCCTGGATGTTGAGCGGTTTTATTTGATTTTCCGATGAGTTTAGGGTAGCCTTGCCTGACTGGGAATAAAAACGGTTGGTCAATAATTTAACAAAAGCTTGCGCCCGTCCCCGCTCTGTTATTTCTAGCGCTTTCTCATGCTGATTTTGATTGGCAAGCACTTCTTGCAATGTACTATAACTTGTTTCTTGGGTTTCAAAAATTGAAACTAAATTGAGGTCGTTATTTTCTAAATTTGACCGCAGAGATTCCCAAATTTCAATAGCTGAAAATAAAGCTTTGATAGCTTCTGCTGGTTGCTGTGCTTTGTATAAAGCGTCACCTAAATTTGTGAGTGCGCGGCCTTCAGCGTGGCGATCGCTCAGTTCTCTGGCAATGGCTAAACTTTGTTGGTGAGACTCAATCGCTTGACGATAATTTTTGACAGCATAGTAAGCAATTCCTAAATTCTCTAGAGCACGACCTTGAACGAAGCGATCGCCCAGTGCTGAGGCAATGGCTAAACTTTGTTTCTGCTCATCAATTGCTTTGGCATAATCGGTTAGGGAATAGTGTACTAATCCCAAATTGCTCAAAGCAAGAGCTTCGCCTCGGCGATCGCGCTGCTGTTTAGCAATCGCTAAACTTTGCTCTTGATATTCAACAGCCTTTTTATACTCTTTTTGAGCATAGTAAAGTAATCCCAAATTTCTCAGAACAGTCGCTTCTAAATCAGCCGATTTTAGGGAATGCGCTACTTCCAAACTTTGCTCGTAGTATTCGATCGCTTTTTTATAATTGCCAATCGCGCCGTAAGCAGCTCCCAAACCAATAAAAGCTTGTCCCTTTCCCAATAAATCGGCTCTGGATTCAGCTTGTGCTAAGCGCTGCTGGTGGTAAGAAATTGCTTTTTCATAATCTCCGATCGCGTAGTAAGTCGCGCCTAAATTGTTGAGCGCGTAGCCTTCCCTAGCGCGATCGCGGGAGAGTCTCGCCAGCTCTAAATTCTGCAGGTAGCAGGCGATCGCGTTGCTGTAGTCTTTTGGCGCAGTCTGGAGAGGCAATCCTGGTTGCTGCCCCAGTAATTGTTCCTCAGTTAAGCATTGAGCGGCACTCGGTGTCAGGCTTGCTAAGTTTTGAGGTTCGCGATTTCGATCGCCATTAAGCTGGCTCAATTGTTGAGCGGCAAGGGTATTAGGATTTCCTGGCTGTGTATTAGAGACTTGCACTGATACAGGTACAGTGGCTGCCGCAGTTGGTATTGCCTCTGAGTTTGCAAGCGTTGGTACGAGTGGTGTGGTGGTTGGGAGACGTAATGGTTCTGGCACGCCCCTTTCTGCAGGCAGCGTGGGAGGTAACCCAGATGAAGGAACTTCTAATGGTTCTAGCACGCCGATTTCTGGCGGCAGCGTGGGAACTAACCCAAAGGAATCCCCAAAGGAATCAGAATTATCTGGTTGCGATACACCTAAGCCTAGAGGTGCGATCGCAGGGAATTGAATCGCTGGTGGTGCGAGTGCAGCGAGTGCTGGTGGTTCTGGCGGTACTAGGGGAGCTAACCCACCACTCCCAGAGCCGAAACCTACCCAAATATCTAATCGTGGACTGCCCAAAACAAGGGTAGGAGCGGTCAGAGATATTAATCGGCTGCCACTGGTATCAATGCTGTTGGGGTTATTGCTGCTCGTAGCGAGGCGAATCCTACCCTCATAGGTCAGGATAGTGCCCGGAGCGATCGCGTTCCCAGCTTGTAAAGTGATGTTTCCATCTGGTAGGCCAATCTCAGCTACAGAGCTGAGGAAGCTGTTTTTAGCATTAATACTGTCACCAGAGGTGAGCAAACTGATGTTCCCTCCTCCAGAAAGGATAGAACCCGCTACAGTGATGTCTTCGTTGGAGCGGAGTACAATATTACCGCCAACCCCTGCGCTTGTACTCGAATCTATTCTGTCTCCGGTGGCGCTAAGACTGGATTCGGCTTGAAGGAGAATCGCGCTACCCCCAGAAGTTATGTTGCCTACAGTAGTTAAACGACCCGCCCTAATCTCAATATTGCCACCCCTCCCTTGGGCAGATATAGAATTTAAAGCGCCAATATTGAGCGTGATTCCCCCAAGTGGCTCATTGCGAAAACCAATCGCGCTATCCCCGGAAATAATATCTCTGACAGTAACATCGTATCCTTCAATCTCGATTACGCCACCTTTCCCCGTGCTGGAACTAGAATTTATTACCCCACTGACGTTGAGGTCGCCTATAAAGAAGATCGAGCCACCTCCAGAAATGACATTTCCAAGAGTTATAGGCCCTGTCTTTACTTCGATCTCGCCTCCAATTCCACCGCTATAGCTGGAATTTAGGGTACTATTGCCAGCGTTAAAGCTGCGGGTTTCGCTCAACACATAAATACGACCGCCACCGGAGGTTATATTACCAGTCACAATGTCACCCTCAGTATTACCCACAGCAGTTTTGAGTTCGATCGCGCCTCCCACTCCTCTGTTAGAACTCGAATCAAAATTCCTAGCGCTGATGCTGCTGTTGTTGAAGCTGACACTATTGAGGCTGATACTGCCACCGTTTGAGGCAATGTTGCCGGCTGCAATACTACCAAATGCCACAAGCCCTACATCGCCACCTGCATTGCTGCTGCCAGAGTTGAGATCGCCGACGCCGATCGCACCTGCTTGACTGCTGAGGGTAATGTTGCCACCACTAGAGAGAATATTTCCCGTTGCTATATTGCCGTAAGCATTGAGAGAGATGTTACCCCCTCCGCTACCACCAGTCGCGTTCAGAGTGCTGGCGCCGGTGTCGATCGCATCTCGATTGCTAAGCAAGCTGATCTCGCCTGCCGTGATTCCGCTAGTGTCGATGTTGCCGGCACTGATGTTGCCTTCTCCATAAAGGGTGACTTTGCCTCCGTTTCCAAGGAAGCTAGAGGTTGTAATTCCACCTGCGGCGATCGCGTTTGTCCCGTATAGGAAAATTGACCCACCGTTACCGGCTATCGAGGAAGCGTTCAAGGTGCTGGCGCTTGTATTGATGCTTCCCCCCGCGCTGTAGAGGGTAATATTGCCGGCATTGTCCCTTAAAGTTGAAGTATTCAGGTTTTCCGCTGCGATGTCCCCGGACGCTACCAACGCGAGATCTCCGCCATTTGAAGTAATGGATGCTGCTTGAATGCTGTTTGCAGCGCCTAAAAAAACTGAACCTGCGATCGCGATATTGCCGACTTTAATGCTGGCAGGTGAAGAACTTGTGGGTGCTAGAGTGCTGTTTCCAGTGAGGGGAGTGGGTAGGTTGCCAGCCGTTAAAACCAACTGCGGTCGATCGCTAGATGCGGAACTGATAGCGAGATCGCCGACTGCGATCGCGCCTTCCGCTTGCACTCCCAGAGAAGCGCCTGCGTAATTACCAAAAGAGACGTTTCCGCCTGAGACGATCGTAGAACCGCCTGAACTTGCGAAGTTGCCGGGGCTACCTTGAAGTGTGGCAATTGAGAAATCGCTGCCAGCTCTGAAGAGGGCATCACCGAATACAGTACCGTTACTGGTAAGTGTGATGCGGCCGTCAGCGCTCAGTAAGCTTTGGGAGTGATTGCGCGCCTGGATGTCTATTTGGCGATCGCCCTGTACGGCTAGGTTTCCACCCGCATTAGTAAAAAAAGAGTTAGCCGCGCTGTCGCGGATACGGACAATTTCCCCCGCTTGCAATTTCAAGTCACCGGTTGTTTGTAGTTGCCTGTTTGCTAGGGTCAGGTTACGCGCCGCTGACACAGTAGCCGTTTGAGCAGACACTGCTAAATTTTGGTTCGCACCTGTTGCCTGAGTGTCGGCGATCGCCACATCGCCAGCTTCTACCCGCAAGTCTGAATTCGTTAGCTGTACGCTTCCGTCGCTGTTAACTGTAACGCCTGTAGCATTGCTGCTACCCCCTGTCAGCAGTTGGGGCAGGGTGAGGGGATTCAACGGCAGAGGGGCAGAATCTAGATTAGAAGAGGGGGAAATTTCTAAACTCAGCAGATGCCCTGCTTGAGAAATGCGGACTAAGTTTTCTCCGGGCACCGATGCGATCGCAATTTGCCCGGAAGGTGCTGACAAAGTACCGGGGCTGAAAACTGTTCCGCCTATCAAAGCTAGCGTTTGCCCGTTAGGTACGCGCAGTTGACCGAAATTTGCGATCGCCCCTGGCTGAGCTGTAGCAAAATTTAAAATGCTTGGCGTTCCTGTTAGCATAGCGTATTCATTAACGCCAACTGCCTGAAACCAATTGTTGCCAAATCCGATTCCGGTTGCTGTCGTTGCCAAGAATGAACCAGGCACGTTTAGTTGAGCGCTGGAACCAAAAACAATCCCCGCCGGATTCATCAGAAATAAGTTAGAATTACCGCCTATTACTTGAATTAAACCGTTAATATAAGAAGCATCGCCACCCACAACTCGCCCTAAAATATTGCGGATATTGGGTTCAGAAATAAAGTTAACAATTTGACCGTCTTTGAGTCCAAACTGCTGAAAGCTATGAAAGAGATTAGTGCCGTCTTGTGAGCGCTGTCCCCCGTTAATGTTAAATTGATTGCCGGAGGCATTAACAGCAGTTCCTGTGCCATCGGGAGACGGAGTAATTGGCTGTCCTGTAGCAGCAGGTGAGAATAGTAAAAAACCTAAAGATACCACCCAAGTATAAGTCAAAAGTTGCTGTTGATATCTTTGAGTTATTCTTGTTGTAATCATTAGACTTCTCCCTGATTTTTTTTGCTGATCACGCTTAAATTATAATAAAACTTTTTCCTCAAAAAACATGAGTGGAGTTTAAGCTAAGCACGTTAAAAAGTGCGCTCTTAGCTCAAATGGTAAACTTTTATAGAACCCATTTGAGAGCTAAGCGGCTGCAAGCCTTATCAGCATCAGCCTAATAACAATAGTCCGGAGAGTTTTTAGTTCCTAGTCTGAAACCCGTGATTTTTCCTTGGTAGTTCGATGGCCCACTCGCCTTGAAAGCCATATTATACGGTTGGTTATCAAACACTGTCCGAAGTCTTGTAATAAAACAAAGATTAACCTTGGCAGTCGCATCAACTAGAGTTCTCTAAAAATTACTGACGAGGATTTTGCAAGTATCTATCCAAGCATTTGCCCGTTCTCTTCCCCTACCTTGCCACAACCGGAAAAAACAAGGATTCGAGGATGATCCACTCTTCGTCTGTGAGGCTGGTAGAGTAGGGAATAACTGCTGGATAGGAATTTTGCAGTCACTTTTCTTCAATACAGTAAAAAATGTCAAATGGGTTCTATAAAAGCGATCGCCCTTCCTACTCCCCCATCCCCTGAAGCCCGTGAAGCGTAACTATCCCACAGGGAATCGCCTTTTTATCCAAAATCAAAATAAGTAGACAGACAAAAAAATCAGTCCGCCTACTTAATCGCTAATTAGAAATCACTCCCACTCGATCGTTCCCGGTGGCTTAGAAGTAATATCGTAAACCACCCGGTTCACCCCCTTAACCTCATTCACAATCCGGTTCGAGATCAGTTCCAACAAATCGTAAGGAACCCGCGCCCAGTCAGCCGTCATCCCATCTTCACTCTTAATAAATCGCAGAACAATCGGGTAAGCATAAGTGCGCTGATCGCCCATCACCCCTACACTGCGAATCGGCAGCAAAACTGCAAAAGCTTGCCAAAGTTCACCGTACAATCCGTGCCGGTTAATTTCTTGGCGAACAATGAAGTCAGCATCCCGCAAAATATTTAGTCTCTCTGCGGTAACTTCTCCTATAATCCGAATCGCCAATCCCGGGCCGGGGAAAGGTTGTCGGTTCACGATTTCTTCGGGAAGCCCGATCGACCTGCCGACTTTTCGCACTTCATCCTTAAACAGTTTTCGCAGCGGTTCAATCAGCTTAAATCGCAAATCTTTGGGCAAACCGCCGACGTTGTGGTGGCTTTTAATTTTAACAGCAACTCGTTCGCCACTTTTCGGGTCTGCATTAGTGTCAGCCGACTCAATCACATCAGGATAAAGAGTACCTTGGGCGAGGTAGTCAAAGGGGCCTAGACGCTTCGATTCTTCTTCAAATACGTTGATAAATTCGTGACCGATCCGCTTGCGTTTTACTTCAGGATCGGTAATCCCTTCAAGTTGAGCTAAAAAGCGTTCGCGAGCATTAACATACTCAACATCAATGTGGAATTGCTCTTTAAATAATTTTACCAACCGTTCTGGTTCATACTTCCGCATAAACCCTTGGTCGATAAACATACAGGTAAGTTGGTCGCCGATCGCCTTGTGCAGCAAGAAAGCCAAAGTAGAAGAATCTACACCACCGGATAGAGCCAGCAAAACTCGTTTATCCCCCACTTGCTCTCGAATTTCTCGAATCGATTCCTCCACAAAAGTAGCGGTCGTCCAAGTCGGTTCGCACTCGCAAATGTGGTAAACAAAATTGCGAATTAAAGCTATTCCCCCGATCGAGTGAACTACTTCTGGGTGAAACTGAACGCCGTACAAATTTTTCTCGTGGTGAGCAACAGCAGCACACGGAGTATTGTCAGTGTGAGCGAGGATCTCAAAACCCCTCGGCAGTTGAGTACACGAGTCTCCGTGGCTCATCCACATCGTGCTGCCCTCTTCGACATTTGTCAGCAAATCCGTAGGATCGTCAATAAATAGCGATGCCTTGCCGTATTCCGCTAATTTCGAGCGCTCAACCGTGCCTCCGAGCTGCTTGACCATCAACTGCATCCCGTAGCACACTCCCAACACCGGTATTCCCAAATTCCAAATTTCTGGGTCGCAGTGGGGTGCTTTTTCATCGTATACAGAACTCGGGCCTCCTGAAAGAATAATTCCTTTAGGATTGATAGCTTTTAACTGTTCTGCCGTAGTTCGGTAAGAAATAACTTCTGAATATACTTGAGTTTCGCGAATTCGACGAGCAATCAGTTCGGAATATTGCGAACCGAAGTCGAGAATCACGATTATCTGGCGCTCTATCTGCTCCAGAAAAGAGTTTGCGAGAACGGATTCAGTTTCTATTTGAGTAGTCACGGTTATTGCGTAATTGCTAAGTGCTAATTGGGCAGAAAGTAGGGGAGGTATTTGTCGCTGCTTCAGTACAATACTGAGAAAGGCGAGCAAGCATTAGTCGCTAGGAATAAATCTTATTTATACTAGATTGCAGTCAGCGATGTTAGTCGATTAATAGGGTCGAGGCCAAGCATAGATTTACTTCAATCCTTACCCTAATTAATTGAACTCTTGCGTCAAAAACTGCGTCCCCAAGCAACCTAGTATAATTAAGGTCTAGGGACAAAGAATTATTACTTGTTAAATATTATCCCTGAGCGATGTTTTAAACAGAATTCAGGGATATTCACACTACATTAACAAATTTGGGTCAAAAATGTATCTCCTATATCACTTTTAACAATAATTTTGCGATCGCGCCCGAACATCACCGATCCCACGGGGATGTGCAAGTTAGTGTGAGTAAAAATGCAATCCGATGACCGCAAGTCTATTTGTCGGGCGATGTCGCCGTAAATTCGATCGACCCAATTGCTCCCAAACTCGGCGTCCAAAGCGCGCAGTTGTCCGAGAGCCTCTTCGGCTGTCGCTGCGGCAAAAATTGCGGAACAAGCATCGGCAGGCATTCCAGCCTTAGCACAGTAAGCTGTGAGAATTTCCCTGCGCCCGTCAGCGAGGTGGTGGTGAGTGTGAAAAATTCCCGCAGCCAATTTCATCAGTTTCCCGTGATAGCCAAACAGCAAAATTGACTGCACGCCTTGATATCCTGCTTCTACCAGCAGCGGGCCGAGCCAGTTAGCGGTTTTGACTAGCCTCTCAGGATTAATCCCCAGTTGTCGCGCTAAATCCAAGCCGTTTTCGCCGATGCAGAAAACCAAACAGTCAAACAGTTCGGCTTTTTGTTGCAGTTGTTCGCGGTAAAGTTCCAACTGTCCAGGGGCACTCAGCGGTTGAGAAATGCCTGTTGTACCCAGCAGCGAAAGTCCTTCTACCACGCCGAAAGCTTCGTTAGAAGTGCGGGTGGCTAGTTGCCGCCCAGACGGCAAAATCAGGGTGACAGTAATTTTTTCGGACGGTGAGAGTTCTAGGCTCAGATTCGATCGCAACAGTCGCATTGCGTAATCATAAATTGCCGCTCCTCCACCTGCTTTATGATGTCCAATTCCCTCCCCGCCAACAATCTGTATTTGTTCCCCCTCTCCTTCTCTCCGCAAATCCACCATTGCCCAAACGGGGGTATTGCGAGTCAGATCGAGATTTTCCCCCGGATCGGAGCGAGTCACTCCTAAAGCGGTACCAGTTTTGAGTACAGACGCCTGTTCGATCGGAATTTCTGCCGTTATTTGCGGTTCCAGTAAATTTACTGATACGCTATCAACAGACTGGATACCCTCACGCAAGCACCGCAAAGCTGCAAGTGCGGCCGCACAGGCAAATACTGGCAGTGTATACCCGGATAAAGGTTGAGTTTTGGTCACGCTCAAATGCACAAATACGTAAATTTGCTGGCGATTGACATCACGCCTTAGCACTGATACCCCTCAAACATTTAAGTTTAATTCTAGGGTTTGCTATTATCTGCAGTTAGCGTAATTTTTGTCAACTATAATTTTGTCCTGTGAGTTGCCTGGAAGCAAGCAACACTTTTTTGATGTGTGTTAGCGAAGCCCTCGTAGAGGATCGCCAATAAGCCACTCCGAAGCTTTAGCGGCACCTGGGGGCGATTTTCACAAAAAACTCGGACTCTCGATCGCGAGCGCTGGCACGAACAAACGGATTCCACGAATTAGGTAGAAATAGTTAGCAGCTATACTCCGCAAGTCGATCGTCTTTCATTTTATAGATTTAGCTAGCCGTAAAGATTTGAGAACCCAGTGAACTCGCGCGAAATTGGCTTTTGCCCTTGGGGGGCCTTGTTTGAGGCGGAATTCGAGGAATTCTTGGTAGGCGAAATGCTACGCTCGCTTCCTGGTTAAGCCCTAAAACCTACTTTTTTACACTTAGCATATTTATATCTCCCAACCGGTTGATGTCCTATCGATCGCAAGTCATTTATATTGATCGGAATTACCCGGACGTGCCAGTCCTACTTTTGAGCTAACCTCTTGAAGGTGGGGCTGGTTTTATCTAACCCTGTTACTTCAATTCTCCAATCTAAAATTTAAAATCTAAAATCTAAAATCGATTGACTATGTTTGAACCAGTTGCAGAGTTAAATGAACCTCTATCTCTTCAGGCTCCTGAAATACTAGACAATCAAATATCTCAGCTCGTTTTACCTCCACAAACTGATCTCAAAATTTCTAAACAAGAGGTTCGATCAACCCTGAAAGCCTCAACTCTAGACGGCGTTTTTGCGGCTGTCTTCGAGTCGGCGACTGGCGGCGTGCTGCTGAGCAACTTCTTGCTGCAACTCGGGGCGAGCAGCGTGGAAATAGGTATATTCTCGGCTATTCCGATGGTGGTAAATCTTCTGCAACCACTAGGAGCATACATCGCAGACCGCACAACCAGCCGCCACTGGTACAACCTATTTGTATTCGGCGCGTCGCGGCTGCTGTGGCTGGTGCTCGCGGTGGTAATTGTTTGGGGTTCCCAGCACGCAGACCCCCACCAACTGCTGCAATGGACGCTGGTAACAGTCGTAGCAGCTAGCGTGCTGGCAGCTTTTGCCAATTCTAGCTGGTTCAGTTGGATGGCTGCTGTGGTTCCTCAGCGCTTGCGGGGACGCTATTTTGGCTTTCGCAACAGTGCTGTCAGCCTCATCACTTTGCTGGGAGTACCGTTGATGGGATTGGGAGTGTCAACTTGGGACGGCGGTCCAATTTTGGGCTACGGTATTGTTTTATTGGTGGGTGTTTGGGCGGGAATGATTAGTTTGGGGTGTCAATTCTTTATGGTTGATGTGAATCCCCACGTATACAAAAAAGATGCACAGAATGATCGACTTACAGAGAAAGAAGCCAAGAAAATAACAGATTTTGTACCTTCAGTGCTGAAAGATTCTAATTTTTTAATGTTTATTCTTTACTTCAGTGTGTGGACATTTGCTATTAATCTCAGCGCGCCTTTTTTTAATATCTACTTGCTGAAAGATTTAAGCTTGGATGTGAGTTTGGTAACGATTTACACCAGCTTAAGTTCCGGCGCCAATCTACTGCTGCTGATGTTTTGGGGTAAGTTGGCCGATCGCTGGGGAAATCGCCCCCTGCTAATTGCGGTTGGGCTGGTGGTGGCCCTAACGCCTTTGCTGTGGTTGGGTACGGGCAATTACCCGTTTGCCCTATGGGTGTGGCTGCCGCTGCTGCACTTGTTGGGGGGAACGACGTTAGGCGCGATCGGGCTGTGTACTAACAATATTCAAATGGAGATAGCGTCGATCAAGCAACCTTCAACTTATTTTGCGATCGCCGCAGCGGTTTCGGGATTAGCTGGGGCTTTGGGAACTACCGCCGGCGGCTTTCTTGCCGAACTTCCGGGCATGAGTTTGGGCTCACTGTTTGCCCTTTCGGCTGCTGTGCGGCTGATTGCTCTTCTGCCTTTGGTTTTGGTGCGAGAACCTCGTAGCCAGTCGCTGCGGTCGATCGTCCCCACTTTGGGACGTTTCAATTTAAACCGCGACTAGGAATTTTTCGCACAACTTTAGCGATCGAGAAACCAGAAAAGCCCACAGATTGTTAAAAACTTCCAGCACATCGCAGAAAATCTGAGAGTCGCTGCAACAAATTTTAATCTAAAACCTAGTTCACATCTGCTATCTGTTCGGCCAATACCTCACTATTATCTTGCAGCTAACTGACAAATTGATCGGATATAGCTGTTCTCAAAACTCACCAGGCAGAGCATAAATGTGTTTAAATGTTTGTTAGCTATGGCGTCGGAGCGCTACTCCTGTTAGGAGAATCGAGCCTTTTCCCAGAATCAAAGCTACTATTTCACGCTCTACATTTTTTAGGTTTTAAGAGAATCTAGCCTTTTCCCAGAATTAAAGCTAATATTTCACACTGTAAACATTTTAATTTAAGAATCATAAATAAAATTTAAATTTTAATACAACCAACTAGACTAGATGGTGTTTTGGGACTAATATCCTGAAAATCGAAATAGCTAAAGATTGCCCAGCCAGATAACAATAGGGTCGAGCAAGAAATTAGGAGGGCTCGCCTGACGCGACAGAAAAACGGGAAGTGGCAATTCTCTTCTAACCGATTACCAATGACAGGTCGCTATCAAATCTCAAATTCAAAGAGAGAATATAAAAATGACGAAGCCAGGGAAACGTCTGATAGTTTGCTGTGATGGAACTTGGAACAAACTAGATACTCAGTGCCCAACTAATGTGGTTAAGCTTGCCCAGGCCGTGAAACGGACAGCCAGTGACGGGGTTCCGCAGATCGTGTTTTATGACGAGGGAATTGGAGTAGATAGTAACAAGATTGTGGGCGGAGTCACTGGGCTGGGAATCGATAAAAATATACAAGATGCCTATCGTTTTCTTTCTTTCAACTACGATCAGGGTGACGAAATCTATCTATTCGGGTTCAGTCGCGGTGCTTACACAGTCAGGAGTCTAGCGGGGATGATCTATTGCTCCGGTCTCCTATCCCGCCGTAACGTTACCATGGCATCACAAGCTTACGAGCTTTACCGTAAGCGAGAGATTTCACCAAAGCATCCGGAAGCAAAGAGTTTCCGCGAAAAGTACGGCAAAGATAAGGGCGATCGCGTCCCGATTACCTTGCTTGGTTGTTTCGACACCGTTGGAGCCCTTGGTATTCCTGTTGTACCCGCCTTCAGGAAGTTTGAGGGACAGCTCAAAGCAAGGTACAAATTCCACGACACCACTTTAAATAAGGATATTGAGAATGCGGTGCACGCCGTTGCGATCGACGAAATTCGCGAAGTCTTTGATGTTACCCTGATGAAGAAAAATCCTGATGCCCCGAACCAGAAGCTTCGTCAAGTTTGGTTTCCAGGCGAACATGGCTGCATCGGCGGTGGTACGCCAGCATACCGCGGGTTATCAGATGCTGTCTTGAAGTGGATGTTCGATCAAATCAGTGACCTTGAATTGAAGCTTGAATTCGAGCCAGAGGCCATTGAGGATATCAAGCCTGATTATAAGGTTCCATTTCAAAACAATCCTGGGTTCTTCAAATTGGCAGGAATCAAGTGGCGCGAGGTGGGGGATACCATTGACGATCTTCATGAAAGCGCGATCGAGCGATTGAAAAAAAGCCAAGACTATCGGCCTAAAAATCTGCAAAAAATTCTCTCCAAAGTAATTGAAAATATAGAAAAATGATAAAACTTTATCAAGCTCTCAGAACCGAACATAAGAAGACGATCTAATCTACAACAATCGAAAGGAAAAGCAATCATGAAAAGAGATACATCTAGAGATGGATTGAGCAACAAAGCTTTAGCATATACGTTGACTCATTTCAAACCTATTTGGGATTTAGTTCAAAGTTACGAGCCTCTGAAACGTAAACTAAACAAATTTTTTCTCAATAGTATCATTTACAAACTTCCGACTCGCCCGCTGCCCTATAGCTTAATGGGCTTAGATCCCAAAATTCCAGGGACAGATATTCCCAAAAAAACTGATACCTACATCTCTTGGGATTCACTTACAGACAAGACTTATACTGGGCGACATTTACCTCCCGACCCAGAATTTAACAAAGAAGGGAATTTACCACCACTGGACAAATTAAAGACCTTATTCCAAAAAAGAGATGGAAAAACCATTTATTCGGAAAAATCGACTCTGCTCTTTCCCTATTGGGTGCAGTGGTTTACAGATAGTTTTCTGCGGATAGATCAGCAAAACCGCTTCAAAAACACCTCCAACCATCAGATTGATATGTGTAATGTCTACGGGTTGACCCGCAAACAAACAAATATGCTCAGAGCTTTCAAAGACGGTAAATTTAAAACCCAAAAGCTCAAGCGCAAAGATGGCGTAGAAGAAGAGTATCCACTCTTTTATTATGCCGATCCTGAGCAGGGTATTATCGATCCTCAATTTGAAGGTCTTCATGCACCCCTTAATGATGAGAAAAGACAACCCCCCGAAAAGAAAGGCAAGCTATTTGCAATGGGAGTTGAACGGGCAAACGTCCAAATTGGCTATGTCATGCTCAACACTTTATGTATCAGGGAGCATAATCGAATTTGTGATGTTTTGTCCAAAAGCTATCCGGAATGGGACGATGAGAGGCTCTTCCAAACCGCGAGAAATATTCTCATGGTGATTGTTCTCAATATCATTATGGAAGAGTACATTTTCCACATTACGCCCTATAATTTTAGGTTTTTTGCCGATCCTGAAGCTTTTACCAAGGAAAGTTGGTATCGAGAAAATTGGATGGCGATTGAGTTTAGTTTTGTCTATCGCTGGCATAGTGCGATTCCGGAAACCTTTATCTATGACGGCCAAGAAAAATCCATGTACGATTCCCTCTGGAATAATCAGATGTTAATTGATAAAGGGTTGGGTGCATTGATGGAAGAAAGTTGTTCCCAACCAGGCACTAGAATTGGTTTGTTTAACACACCTGATTTTAAGATCGCAGGAACACCCTATACATTTATTGATGCTACCGAACTAGCATCTGTTAAACTCGGACGGCAGGCGCAGTTAGCCAGTTATAACGATTACCGCGAAATGTGTGGTTATCCCAGGGTGACTGATTTCAATCAAATTACGGGTGACGAATACGCTCAACAGAAATTAAAAGAGTTGTACGGTCATGTTGATAAGATTGAATTATTTGTCGGATTGTACGCTGAAGATGTCCGGAAAAATTCAGCAATTCCGCCTTTAGTAGCACGGATAATTGGCATTGATGCTTTCTCCCAAGCTTTAACTAATCCTTTGTTATCGCCTAAAGTCTTCAACAAGGAAACTTTTTCTGAGGTTGGTTGGGAAATTATCCAAAATACCAAAACAGTTTCTGATTTAGTGAATCGTAATGTTCCTCCAAGCGATCCCAAGTACAAAGTCTCCTTCGATCTTTAAGTTGTAGCTGACAACTAAGGATCAAATTAGTTGGGGGCGCAAAGACACCTGCGCCCTCAAAAATGAGGAATAAAAAGGCGATCTTTTCGCAAGCGCTCACCTACGGCAATTCGGAGCAATTGCACCAGCAGCTATACTATTTAACAGAGGCAACGGTTTGTGTAGAACCTTTTTTAGCGATTAACCGAAGGTTATTTATGAGCAAGAAGTTATTTACCGAATATCCCGAACAGGACGAACGCAAATACTACGATCTTTTGGTTGAGCAAGCCAAGCTTCGGATGGATAATCTTTACGGGGATAAAGAGCGGGCGCTGCGAGATACTCACGCCAAAACTCATGCTTGCGTTAAAGGAACTCTGGAAATTTTTGACTTTGATGAGGAAGCGATTAAACGGGAATTGGGCAAACGCGCTTCGTTAAGTTCTTCGCGACTCAATACTATTTCCCTTAAGCAAGGTTTGCTGGCAAAACCCAAAGAATATCCTGTTTGGTTGCGATTTGCTAACGGGGCTACCAAGGTATACAATGATTACGCCAAAGATTCGCGCTCAATGTCAGTGAAAGTGATGGGGGTGGAAGGGGAACGACTGGCGCAAAGTCACGAGTCAAAAACCCAGGACATCATTGTTCACAATTCAGAGCTATTTGTGAGCCAAACCATCAAAGACTACTACGGCTTTTTTTCGGCTCTGGTTGAATCACCAGAGACATTGAAAAAATGGCTAATGCGACATCCCAGACACTTTCTAGCGGTCTCGACGCTTACGGGTAGCCGGACTCCGAAGAGTTTGCTAACAACAAAATATTGGAGCGGTTCACCCTCTGCTTTGGGTCTCAATCCCGATTTCGATCCCTCCCAGCCTGGTCTAGTTCCTGTCGAATATCCTGCTGTAATTAAGTATGGGTTTACTCCGGTTTCATGCAAACCGCCGCACGACATAATTCCAGAACAATCTCGACCGGGAATCCCTAAAATTCCCTTTGTCGATCGCGCTAAAGCCTTGGGTTTAGATCCCAATAAACCAGACAATTATTATCGGGACGATCTAATTCAAGCCTTGGCGAAACCTGATGCCGAATACTGGTGGGATTTTGGCATTCAGTTCCAAACCAGCCTAAAAATGCCGATCGACGATGGTATCAATGTCTGGAAGGAAAAGGAATCACCCTTTTTGAGAGTAGGTCGTCTCACCGTCAAGCATCAGATTATTGATTATGAAAAACAATCTGATTTCAACGAAAACCTGAGATATTCTCCCTGGAACGGCTTAGCAGTTCATCGTCCAGTAGGTGCGATCAATCGGATACGCGGTGTTGTTTACCCGGTTGTAGCGAATTATCGCCTTCAAAAGCGAGGTCTTGTCCACCAAGAACCAACCGGAGAAGAAACATTTTAAAGGAAAAATTTGGGGGTAGGACATCATTTAATGCCCTCAGCCAGGTTTCGTCTGAGCCAATGGCAACTCAAGGAAGTTAACAAGCGAAACCTTCAAAAAATCCCATCCCTTTTTAGGGGGTGGGAGTGTTGAAAATTATGAATTCTTAGCCCTCAGTCCTTAGTCCTCATTATTCAGTAGCAATTAATCAATAACTGGGTTCCTACCCAATTATTAATTATTCTGCTAGCAACCAACTGATGACTAATGACCAACGACTGATGACTAATAACTTAAGCTTGCCGTGAGTAGTATTCCACCACTAGCAGTTCGTTAATCTGTAGAGCAATCCACTCGCGTTCGATAACGCCATTAACTTTGCCAATTAGTTTTTGCTTATCAAATTCCAAGTGATTGGGCAAGTGAGCCAAGCCTGGGTCTTTGAGATTAGCTTCTACCATTGTGCGCGAGCGCTCTCTATTTTTCACCGCAATCACATCACCAGGCTTGCACTGATAGCTGGCGATATTGACTTCACGGTCATTGACAGTTATGTGACCGTGATTTACCAATTGTCTAGCGGACGGAATGGTTGGAGCCATTCCCATCCGAAACACAGTATTGTCCAAGCGCATTTCCAAAAATTGCAGTAACACTTGACCTGTGGAGCCCGTGACACGGCGGGCTTTGCGGACGTAACGGAGCAGTTGGCGTTCCGTCACACCGTAATTGAAACGGAGTTTTTGCTTTTCTTGCAAGCGAACCGCATACTCAGAGAGCTTTTTGCGGTTTTGACCGTGCTGTCCAGGCGGATAATCTCGTCTGGGGGTTTTGCGGGTTAGACCCGGCAACTCTTTCAGGCGACGGACGATTCTCAATCGGGGGCCTCGATATCGAGACATTTATTTTCCTCTCTAATATCTGTATGCAATTTTATGCAGACTCTATATTATATGTTGGTAACGGTCAAAATTCCAACAAAGATCGATAAAAAAACGATCGACCGGAGGGCGATCCATAATGTGCGGTAAATTCTGAAGGAAAAGCCGATCGCTCGATCGCCCCAATCAGCCAAAAAAACTCACTACTCGATCTGCCATGCACAACCGCAATTTTTCCCGCACTTCTTCCCCAAAACCAGCACCGACAGGCTCAAGCCCTACCGCGCGCTGGATTTTGGCTCTCGGCACGCAGCTAGCAGCACTTGGTTTGTTAGCCACAGCACTGCCAATCTCACCAGCATCAGCCATCACTATTAGAATCCCTCGCTCTAGGAATCCCTATCGCGTCTGCGCCCTGGAACTAATCGAAGCCGGAGTGGGGGCAGAGGCCGCCGCCGCTGCTTGTGCTGACGCCCTCCGCCCCCGCGACATATCTAGATGCGCCCTCCAAATCAACCGCAAAACCAATATTTCTGGTGTCGAAGCGCTCTCTAGCTGTCGGCGGGTGAGGCGTCCCAAGGAATTGGCTACTTGCGTAGTGAATATTAACGGCAAAAGTCGAACTCAACCTGCTGCTCCCCTGGTAGTGCTTGAGGGGTGTCGCCGCAGTTTATTGCCACAACAGTTTGCTGAATGCGTAGTCGGTTTGAGCGGCAGGCTCGACTTTCCCACCGATCGGTTAATCGCCACTTGTCTTGACCCCAGCGACAGCGTGAGCCAGTTGGACGGGCGCCCTGCACCTACCCCTCCTGTGGAGCTAATTCCACCGCCTTCGCCCATCAATTAATAACGGTTGACTGTTGACTGTTAACGGTTGACTGTTAACGGTTGACTGTTAACGGTTGACTAATGGCTAATGACTGATGACTACTTTTTCCTAATCAAATGTCAGAAATTTTTTCTCAAATTACAGTCGAAGAATTAGCTCGCCAATTAGCAGAAACCAATGCTGAGAAATTGCAGCTTGTAGACGTGCGGGAACCTTACGAAATTGAACTCGCGGCGCTGCCGGGATTTGTAGCTTTTCCGCTGAGCGAGTTTGCCGAATGGTCGGGTGAAATTGACGCTAGACTCGATCGCGACAAAGAAACCCTAGTTCTGTGCCATCACGGAGTGCGATCGGCTCAAATGTGCCATTGGTTAACTGAGCGAGGATTTACCAACGTTAAAAATATTGTTGGCGGCATCGATGCTTACTCAATCGTGGTCGATCGAACCGTCCCCCGCTATTAACATCAAATCCAGTTCTTAACTATGTTTTTTTCAGAGTCCGCGCAGGCGGACTTTGTGTGTGTATAAATCGATTATATTCCCCCGGAATGAGCTAATTCACAGCAGCAAATCGAAAATTTAAAAGCGTACTCATAGTGAGCCGATCGCGCCCCTGCCTTTTCGAGTCATAAAGAGCCTCATCAGCCGCCAGTAGGAGCGTTATTGCATCATTTTCCTCGCTCGGAACAACGCTGGCAATTCCCAAACTAATCGTTACCACAGAATTAGGCAGGCCGTCAAGACTCTTCGGGTTAAAAACAATATTCAAATCTTTCACTTTCGCTCTAATTTGTTCGGCAACAACCACAGCCGCCGACGCATCAGTTTCAGGTAAAATCACAGCAAACTCCTCGCCACCGTAGCGAGCAGCTACATCAGCAGGACGCTGGAGCGATCGGCGAATTGTCTGAGCTACCAATCGCAAACAATCATCTCCTGCTTGATGTCCGTAGGTATCATTATATATTTTGAAATAATCGAGATCGCACAAAATTAAGGATATCGGAAAACCCTCGCGAGCCATGTGTTTCCATTCGGTTCGCAAGCAACTATCAAAATACCGTCTGTTGCCAATTTGAGTAAGTTCGTCCACATTCACCAAAGCTTGCAGCCTTTGATTTTCTTGCTGCAACTCCTCCAAACCAACAGCCGACCACTTGTCTTCGCACAAATTTTGCTCTTGAAAATACAGCCGATATAATTCGCAAGACAAACGACAGCTATTTCCCTCTAATTTGACCAGTCCCATGCTGTCTAACTGATAAGCCATCAAAGGTTCGAGGTGAATGCTATTTTTAGCACCGACAACTTGTTGGAATGCGGAGGCGAGTTCGGGCTGCTGTTGAATGGCGATCGACTGATTTTGCAAGTAGTCGCTATAAATTCCGCTGTGAGTAGGAGCTGCTGTTAACAGTTCTGCCAACTCGGCTCGCCCCATTTCTTCCCCAGGCTCATCCCGATCGACGGACAGGCGGTTTTGTTGCAAAATAGCCAGGTGATACAGCGCTAAATGCACTAAATAAGGATGCCCGCCTACCATGTTCATTAATTGCTGTATCGGATCGCGATCGCTCCAGTTTAGTCCGTATCTGCCCGCCAAATCTTGAACTTGTTCCGCAGTAAATTCTGAGATTTTAATCGGCATTCCTACATTAAATGGAGATTGATTAACATTCAAATCAATATAAATTGCTGTTGAATGAATAACCACGGTGCGGAGTTTTTGCCAAGTTGGGCTACCGCGAGCTTGTTCGTACCAAAAACGGATCACTGACAGAAAATCTTGAGCAATATTGGTGCGTTCAAATACTCGATTTATTTCGTTAATCGCCAAGACAACAGGACGGTCAATTTGTGCGAGCAAATAGTTTTCAAAGTAAATAGTGCAGCTTACCTTGCTGCCCATATCTTCATCCCAGAATTTATCAATATTTGGTTCGAGTTTGAGTTGCCGAGCGACATTGACACAAAGCCAGCGCAAAAATTTATCTAAACTAGCAAAAACCGCTGCGTCGGCTTGCTGAAAGTCTACATTTACTGTGCGGTATCCACGATCGACTGCCCCGTCAATTATCCGCAGCATCAGCGAACTTTTGCCCATTTTTTTGGGAGCTTTAATGCGAACAAGGCCTCCGGGTTTGCTAATTTCTGCACAGGCCAGGGCTTCGGCCCCTGAGCGCTCAATATAAAATGGAGAGTCAAGCGGTATCGGGCCGCCGGGAAAATCTAGGTCGGCAACTGTTTGGATCAAGTTTGGTGATTTTTGGAGTCCTGCCATAGTCCTTGCACAAGGCGATACCCTGACTGTATCTTACTGTGCGTCAACCTTTGTCAGGTTATCAGCTAGACGAGCGGTGTCCAAGATCGATCGACAATCCTAAAAAATCTAAGTTTTTAGGGACTTCCCGGAACTGACTTTGCTATAGTAGTGTCACTTTACCCAGTCTCAAACCCTGCTTCAACACGGCTCTGCAGATCGACAAAAATTCGACGGTAGCCCAGACGCGATGCGATCGTTCTTGGCTTTTACCGGAAAAATAACTCGTCGGTCGTCGAGGTCGTGCAGGAAGAGCCCCTATCTAAGGAGAAATAATCATTGTCACGCCGCTACCTGTTTACCTCTGAATCGGTCACTGAAGGCCATCCCGATAAAATCTGCGATCAAATTTCAGATACGATTTTAGATGCCTTACTGACTGAAGACCCTAAAAGCCGCGTCGCAGCCGAAGTTGTCGTCAACACCGGCTTAATGCTGCTGACGGGCGAAATTACCACTAAAGCTCAGGTAAATTACATAGAATTAGCCCGGAAAAAAATAGCCGATATTGGCTACATCCACGCTGACAACGGCTTTTCGGCCAATAGTTGCTCAGTGTTGGTGGCTCTTGATTCTCAGTCTCCCGATATTGCTCAAGGGGTAAACACAGCCCACGAAAGCCGGGAACAATCGAGTGAAGAGGAATTGGACGCCATCGGCGCTGGCGACCAAGGTTTGATGTTCGGTTTTGCTTGCAACGAAACGCCGGAAATGATGCCTCTGCCGATCAGTTTAGCCCACCGGATTTGCCGTCAACTGGCAGCAGTCCGCAAAACCGGTCAGTTATCTTACCTGCGTCCCGACGGCAAAAGCCAAGTTACAGTCATCTATGAGGACGGCAAACCTGTTGGCATAGATACGATTTTAATTTCTACGCAGCACACCGAAACGATCGGCGACATCACAGACACAGCGGCAGTTCAAGCCAAGATTAAAGAAGACCTGTGGACTGCGATCGTCCAACCTGTGTTTGCCGATATTAGCGTGAAGCCGGATGCAGAAACTCGCTTCCTTGTCAACCCCACCGGCAAATTTGTGGTCGGCGGGCCTCAAGGAGATTCGGGTTTGACGGGCCGCAAAATTATTGTGGATACCTACGGCGGCTATTCCCGTCACGGCGGCGGCGCTTTTTCTGGGAAAGACCCCACCAAGGTAGACCGCAGCGCGGCTTATGCTTGTCGCTACGTTGCTAAAAATATTGTAGCGGCTGGTTTGGCCGAAAAGTGCGAAGTTCAGTTGAGTTATGCGATCGGCGTTGCGCGGCCGGTTAGCATGATGATCGAAACTTTTGGCACTGGAAAAGTTGATGACGATCGCCTTTTAGAAGTTGTGAAGCAGCATTTTGAACTGCGTCCTGCGGGCATCATTCAGGCATTTAACTTGCAGAATTTGCCTGCTGAAAGAGGTGGCCGTTTCTATCAAGATGTGGCGGCTTACGGTCACTTCGGACGCACTGATTTAGATTTGCCTTGGGAGGAAACTGATAAGGCGGAACTTTTGAAAGAAGCTTTGAGCCAGAAGTTGTCTGGAGTAGCTGGATAGTACAATTTTGGGGTGCGCGCAGCGCACCTTATCCATAAATAATATCGGGTGCTACCAATGAATGTAGGGTGCGTACTCCGCACCTTATTCATAAATAATATAGGCGGTTCTTCGGCGCATCTTATCCATAAATAATACCGGGTTCTACCAATCAATAATAACGTAGCGGGTTCAGTACCCACCTTCAAAGAAAAAAAGAATAAATAAATGCGATTTTTCACACCTTTCCAATCAGCAATTCGCAGTTTTGCCTCTTCCCTCCAACAGCGGTTGGGGACGACTGGATTTTCTGCACCAAATCCCGCAACGCTGCCAAGTTCGTTTGCGACTAAAAATCCTGGTGGAATTCGCGGCGTTTGGATAACCACCACGGACTCCAAAGTTCTCACATCAAAAGAGCGAATTGCTGAAGCAATGGACTTTCTCGCCGATACGGGATTTAATACCATTTTTCCTATAATTTGGAGCCAGGGTTATACGGCTTATCCTTCTAAAATTATGCGAGAAAAATTTGGGGTGGAAATTGACTCGCGCTATCAAGGTCGTGACCCCTTAGCAGAAATCTGTGTTGAGGCAAAGAGAGTTGGTTTAAAAGTAATTCCTTGTTTTGAATACGGATTTGTGAGTTCTTACAATCGCAAGGGCGGTCATTTGCTGGCGAAAAAACCTGAGTGGACCGCCCGTGATGCCAGCGGCAATTTACTTAAAAAAAATAACTTTGACTGGATGAATTCTCTTGACCGGGAAGTGCAAGACTTTGTGATGGGGTTGATGCTGGAAGTTGCTAAGAATTATCCGGTCAACGGGGTACAAGGAGACGATCGCATTGCGTTTCCGGTAGAAGGCGGTTACGACGAAAAAACGGTTAAACGCTATCGAGAAGAATGCGGTAGAGCAGCGCCGTCGGATTGTAAAGAACAACATTGGCTGCAGTGGCGTGCTAATATTATTACTGAGTTTGTAGCTCGTTTACACCGAGAAGTGAAAGCTATTAATCCTGATTTGTTGCTATCGATGTCGCCGAGTCCTTATGACTGGGGACTGGTAGAATATTTGCAAGATTCTAAAGCTTGGGTTGACAAAAACTTGGTCGATCTGTTTCACCCGCAGTTTTATCGCCGCGATTTTAATGCTTACAAACAATTGGTCGATAAAATGATGTCGGTACAGCTTAGCGGGCAGCAAGTAAAGTGCGTGTCGCCCGGTATTTTGTTGACGAATCGAGGCAGCAAATACAGCATAACTCCCGAACTGTTGTTGCAAGTAATTGCTTACAACCGCTCTCGCGGGATTCAAGGAGAAGTGATGTTTTTTTACGAAGGTTTGCGAGATAACGATAACGCTTTGGCTAAGGTTTTGAAAAAAGGGCCCTATGCTCGTTGAGAGATTGTCCCGCAATCAAGCAGTTTCCGGTTGGCTGCGGTCAACCGCCCGATCGCTATTTCAAGCCAAGTTGGTATAAAATAAGATGTTGCACCATTTTCAATAAGCTTTGATGAACAGGCAAGATGCCGGTTCCACAAAGGGTGAGTTTTCTTGTGGAACAGCTATCTTGCCTGTTGCTGACAATGGTGCAAGATGTGAGGATAAAATGAGATAGCAGAGTTAGGCTATCTCAAAACCCAGCAATGCCAAGCAGCAAGCGCTACTAATTGTCAAGGTGATTGCCCAAACAAACCCAATAATTAATAATTGGGGAGTTGCAAAAATAGTGGAATAAGACATATTTTAGAAGTGGGTGCAAGCTTTTTTTTAGAAGTAGCGTTTTGTAGACACCATATTTTTTAAAGACAGTTTAAAAGAGCAATCTCAACCGCTCGCCAAAATATTAGGATAAATCAGTGAACTCAGCCGCAAACCTCATCCAAGAGCTACCCGAGCTCAGCGATGCTCAATTCAATCAAAAATATTTGAAACAAAAACAAGGGATGCGAACCTTGGCGACTATATTGCCACAAGTAGAACAGCAAAGTCTGGCTTTGCGGGCAGTAAAATTAGCTCTAAAAGTAAATTTAAAACTCGGCTCGAAGCTAGCAGGAACGGTAAAGCCAGAATTTCAAACAGCCACAATAAAATTAATCGACAAAATCCCCACTTCGCCGCTGCTCAAAATTCAACTGCTGGCCCTAACAAGTTCCGATCGGGCAATTCCGATGCTGGTGGCCGCATTGAACCACAAAGAAAGTGCAGTGCGCCTTGATGCGATTCGAGCGATCGGGAAAATCGCCTCCGAAGCAGCAGTAATTGAATTAGCCCGATCGCTCGAATCCAAAGATTCCCAAATCCAAGCTTGGGCGGCTTGGGCTTTAGGAGAAATTGACTCGAAACCAGCAGCCGCAGCACTGCTCAAAGCCATTAAGCACCCAGAGTCCAAAGTGCGCGCCTGGGCTGTTTGGGCCTTGGGCAAAATTAACCCGAAAACAGCCGTCCCCGCGCTGCTCAACGCCCTCAAACACCAAGACTCCGAGGTGCGCTGGCGGGCGGCGGTCAACTGCGGGAAAATCGGCGTCTCTGAGGTAGTTCCCGGGCTGCTGAATGCCCTCAGAGACGAAAATCACATCGTCCGCGCTAGGGCGGCGGCGGCTTTGGGGAAAATCGGGGATTGTGAAGCAGTACCCGGCTTAGTAGAATTGCTTCACGATGATCCCGACTCCTATGCAGTTTCTTTGAGGGCCGCCGAGGCCTTGGGACAAATCGGCACGGAAACGGCTGTGGCGGGACTGGTGCAAGCCCTCAACCATGACGACTCAGACGTGCGCGGCAGTGCAGTTTCTGCCTTGGGAGAAATCAGCAGCGAGGTGGCTATGGTGGCCGTAATCGGGTCGCTCTCGGATCGAGACATTTTCGTGCGCGGCAGGGCGGCGGTTGCCCTTGGGAACATCAATACAGAGGGAGATGCTAAATTGCCAAAAATGGTTGTCGCGGGGCTGGCGAGCGCAATTGGTGACAGCGAATCTTATGTGCGGTGGAGAGTTGCTGCTGCTTTGGGGGAAATTGGGACAGAGGAAGCTGTGGCAGGTTTGGTGCGGCTGCTGGGAGACGAAACTTCTGGAGTGCGCCAAAAGGCTGTTAAATCCCTCGGTCAAATTGGCTCAACGGCTGCTATTTTGGCTCTGGAAACAGCTTTAAATCCCGAATTTGCTGACGTTCGTGCGCTGGCTGCCCAATACTTGGCGGATGTCAGCACTCAGGCAGAAACAGTTGATTTTGATCCCTCAGTCTCGGCAGATTTCTCGAATGAAAAACTGGCGGAAATCCTGATAGCTTCGCAAGTAGAAGCCAGCCAATACATTGTTGAGCGCCCTGCGCGACGCGAGATTAAATACCTGATCTCGATCGGCAGTCCGGGTGTGCCCGAACCCAAAACTTTCGATCAAATCGCAAACCGAATGTGCCTGGAGTTTAACGACCTCGACACCCCCGTTGACGACCCCGATCAAATCTTGCCTACCCTTGAGGATGTACGGAAAATTATTGACTTCGCTCTCAAAATGCCGTCGCAGGGAGGCAGTTTGCTCATCTGCTGCCAAAGTGGGATCAGCCGTTCAACGGCCACAGCTTTGACTGTTTGTGCTGCGCTGTTGGGTCGCGGCAAAGAACGGGAAGCTTGGGCCGTTGTGCTCGCCGCCAGACCCCAAGCCAAGCCGAATCGCTGGATGGTACACTTGGCCGATGAAGCTTTGGGTAGAGACGGTAAGCTAGCACTGGCGATCGAATCGACCACGGCAACTCCAGAACTCGCAATCGCCAACAGTTGACTCCCAGAAACCGGGTTTCTTTTCGCAAGCCCTACAGTTATACTCAACTAACGACACTTCACCTCAGACTTGTCTGTGCGGGGCAACGATGCCAAAAGTCGATCGCCAGGGTGCAAAAGTTCGATCGGCTGCTGCATTTGTGACATTCTGTGCTAAGAAGTTGTCGGATGCTCAACAAAAACCGTCCAGCAATGGTCGCATTGCTGGCAGCCAAAGTCCAAAGCGAAGGAATCGGGTGCATTCTCAACAGACAATATCAGCTTTGGGCTACTCACAGGCAAAACAGGTCAGAGAGAATTTTCTGCCTGCAGAATTCCATGCTTGGATAAAATTTTCTTTATTTTGCCTGCTACAGACTTTTACAGGCCGAAAAAGTAATTTGACAACAGCCATCAACAGCCTAATTATCTATTAGACATCCACCGAATTTAAGTTTCTCCTCTGAATCGACAAGAGTTTCAGATGCTTTTTCGCAGATGTCTACTGGAAAATAGACAAGATTTCCCGTTTGGAAAACTTAACAGGGTGGTAGATTTCAACAGAATACAGGGGTTGCATATGTCAAAAATTAACTTGCTAAAAAAAACAGGGAACGAAGCAAGTTTATCGGTTGCCGTTTCGGAATACCAGGGCGAGTTCAATCCAGAAGAACCATTTAACCCGCAGAAAGAACCTGTGGCAACGCGAAAGGTAAACCCAAAAAATAGCAAAGTAGGTAAACTGATGCCGCTCTTTATTTCTGAACAAGTCGCTTCTATAGAAACCCCACATAAGAAAATCCCCAGCCAGGATTTTGTAGAAATATCATGCTTAAAACTCCGCAAAATGTTGCCATCTAAAATTGGCGGTTGGTCCATCCATAAAAAAATTGGCGGCGGGTATTTCCTGGCAATAGGAATCGGATTCATTGGCTCCCTGAGCGGGCTGGTGATTGCCGATTACTACCAAGGACAAGGGTTAGAACAATTCAATGACGCTCACCTACAAGCGCAATTGCTTGGCAATTTTAAAGATGCAGCGCTGGCGGCACAATTGCAGGGAGCGCAGCTAGATTCTTTTGTAGATAATCCTGCCAAGCTGGGATTGAAAGAAGAGCAGTTTGTCAAGAGTATTGTTCAGGCAAAAGAGCTGCGGTTACGCATAGAGAAGTTTGCCGACAGCCAACCTGCTTGGCTGGCAGTAAAGCCGGAAGTTCTCAAAAGTTTACTGCAAGATTGCACCGAAGATTTAGAATCCTACGCCGATACTCTCAAGCCAACTTTGCAGGAAATCCAGCAATCGCAACTGTCACCTGGGGAGATAGAGTCGGCAAGAAAAATTTTGGCGACAGTAAGCGGAGAAGGTGTAAAACAGCTTAACAGCAGCCTTGAGGAATTGAGCAAAATCCTCGATATTGCCCAGCAGCAAGAGGGGCAAGGCGGTGAAGTGATGGAGGAGGCTCAAGGAATGGAAAAAGCCATAATTATTATTAGTATGCTGCTGTCGGTAGTGGTGGCTGGAATTGTTGCTGACCGTACCAGTCGGGCGATCGCCAAACCAGTGGTGAGCGTCACTCAGATTGCCGAACAAGTGGCCGCCGAGTCGAATTTTGATTTGCGAGCCCCCGTCACTGGACAAGACGAGATAGGCTCGTTAGCTGTGTCTCTCAATCACCTGATCGAGCGAGTTTCCGAACATACAAAAGAATTGAAACAAGCTAAGGAAGCCGCCGTCACCGCTAACACTGCTAAAAGCCAGTTTTTAGCAAATATGAGCCACGAGTTGCGGACTCCTTTAAATGCGATTATCGGCTACAGTCAACTACTTTCAGAAGATGCCCAAGATGCGGGATTTGATGAGTTTGTACCTGACTTGGACAAGATTCAGACGGCGGGCACGCACCTGCTATCTTTGATTAATGATATCCTCGATTTCTCAAAAATTGAAGCGGGGGGTATGAAACTCGAAATCCAGGAGTTTGACATCGAATCTCTGGTTGACAATGTTGCGTGTGCCGCGAAACCGTTGGTAGAAAAAAATGGCAATGTTTTGGAGATTGAGTGCGATCGAACTGCAGGTATCATGCACGCAGATTTCAAGAAAGTGCGGCAGGTTTTGATGCACTTGCTGAGTAATGCTGCTAAGTTCACCAAAAACGGCAGGGTGAAACTGAGTGTCAGGCGCATTGAAGGAAGCGGAAAATTGAATACAGCAGATCGATCGGCGATTGACGATTCTATGCCTGCCGATGAAACTCCTCCTGCGGCGATCGCTTGTCCCCTGCTGAATGTTGAAGAGTCGGATTGGATTTGCTTATCGGTTAAGGATACCGGAATTGGAATGTCGGAAGAACAACAGCACAAATTGTTTGAAGCTTTTGTGCAAGCTGACTGTTCAACAACGCGACCTTACGACGGCGCGGGATTGGGGCTGACACTCAGCCGCCACTACTGTCAGATGATGGGTGGGGAGATTTTGGTAGAAAGCGAAGAGGGGAAAGGGTCTATTTTCACTGTCCGTATACCGGCGGGAAACGGGTGATCTGATGTTTGGGCGAGAGATGTAGGGGGTAAGCAGAGGAGCGAAAATTTATGTTTCAAACCTCTGGCTGTATGTCCAAATGCTTTCATCTTATCAGTGGGGGCGATCGCACTCTATTAATTCTAATTGGTTATTTTACCAATTCAAACAGCACAAACCACGGGTTCCTGAACTCCAAGCTAAATCGATTCTAATAAATTTCATTTAGTATTATTGAACCGCGAAGACGCGAAGGAAGAATCAGGAATAATCAGGAAGAAGTAGATAATCTTCTACGGGGAAAAGAGTAAAAGATCGATCGCACAAACTGCCCTCAAGTTTTATCTTGTTTCTCATCGGATGGTGGGGACTGTTTTTGCATTTGTTTTTGACGTTCCCTCACAGCTTGTTCCAAAATGAATGCTGACAAGCCGCTGATTGAACGGCGTTCCTCATTTGCCCACTCTTGAAGTAGGTCATAGATTCCTTCTCCTATCGATGTTGATATGCGTTTAGACATTAGAGGTTAATTGTTTCTTATTTAAGCCGATCGTCATTGTCCAGTATTTTAGACAATCTTGTCGATAATGCAGCAGTATGTTGCATTATGCTGCATTGTGCGCTATATTCTTAGAGAGTCAAAAGCCAGCGCTGAACTTTTGCAGGGCCCGCGCTGGCTGATGGTTCCCCAAATACAAGGAGACAATCCACATAAAAGGAGACTATTACTATGGTAAAGCCTGTGAGTGACGGCAGCGAATATAACCGCGGCTATCAACAAGCTTTGAATGATTTTGGCATCACGCAACTGCTGTCGGGTATTCGCAGCTACTCTGATGAGGACTTTGATGCCGATCGCGCGCGCATGACAGGGCCAGAGATCGAAAGCTATGCGGTGTTTCTGATTCTGCGCGTCGGGGCGAATCTGAAAGGAAGTACGATCGCCCGCTACGTCAACACTCTCAGAAAAGCAAATTCTCCGACGATCGCCGATCGCCCCGCGATCGAACTCAACCCAAATTCGATCTCGAAAACACCTGAAAAGTCAAAGCAGGGTGATCGTAATTCTTGGGCGATCGTCCGCATTTGACCGAATGCTGAGCACTATACAATTGCGCGTTGTGTCAACCGCCAAGATGCGGACGATCGGCGGAGGGCATTGTGTCGGTTTATTCCAGGGGGTGTGTTTGAAGTTGTGTGCGATCGGACCTAATCAATAAACACAAAGGACGGGGACAATTGTAGCGACTCCGTATTAAGTCCGCCGGGGGTTTTAACCATCGCCGGACTGTTGTGTGAAATATCAATTGCAATGGACTTTTGCTAAAAGGTCGATCGCTTCAATACCGCTTGTACTACAATTAAAATCTATACTCTCTTTACTAAAATCGATGGAAACCATCAATCTTAAAGAAGAAGTCCGCAGCTTAATTGATCGACTGCCTGAAAACTTTACCTGGTCTGACCTGATATCTGCAATTTATCTCAGGCAAGCGATGAAATCCGAACCTATCCAAGTTAAAGGCATAAAACAAGGTAAAAACATCCAACTGTCAGATTATCTCAGGCAAGTGTTGAAATCCGAACCTATCCAAGTTAAAGGCATAAAACAAGGTAAAAACATCCAACTGTCAGCAAATTTTAACATTCCTGATGGCTGCGAAGTTCTGATTGAAGTGCGGGAAGTTTCGCCTGTCAACCATGAGGAGAAACTGAAAAGGATGAAAGAGTTTCTGGCAGCTTTGTCAGATGAAGACAGAGAGGAATGGCAAAAAATTGGAGAATTCTTAGACAGCGATCGCACAACCAATAGAAAATCATCGGTGATGCCTCCTAAAAAGCGCCGTGCACCACTGTTTGGCAGCGATCGCGATTTAATTTCAATATCTGACGGTTTTGACGAGCCATTAGAAGATTTCAAGGATTATATGTAATGAGACTTCTGTTAGATACTCATACTTTAATTTGGTTTTTTGCGGGCGATTCTCAACTCAGTAATACTGCACGAATTCTAATGGAGGATGAAGATAATAATAAACTGATCAGTATAGCAAGTATCTGGGAGATGGCAATTAAGGAAAGTAAAGGGCATTTAAATTTGAGCTTGCCTCTTCATGAGTATATCGAGCAAAAACTCAGTTGGGAAGACTTTAATCTCCTGAATATCAATTTAGATCATCTGAGTCAGATCGTGACCATGCCTTTTTATCATAAAGATCCGTTCGATAGGTTGCTCATCGCACAAGCAATAATGGAAGGGATACCCATATTAAGTAAAGATTCTGCGTTTGATGCCTATTCTAAGAATATTAATTTAATATGGTGAATTATAAAAATGATTAAACGAATTATTAGCAGTGTTTTGGTTTTGGGTGTGTGTCTGACTCCTCTGACTGTGCCGGTGATGGTGCAACCGAGTTGGGCGCAAAGTCAAAATTCACAGGTTGAAAAATTAAAGCAACTCCTACAGCAAGCAAGCAAACAGGAAAGGCAAGGACAACATCGACAGGCCATAGAAACATGGCAGCAGATTCTAGCCATTGCACGACAATTTAAAGAGAGAAGAGGTGAAGCTAGAGCACTCAATAATATTGGTTTTAACTACGATCGCATCTCCCAACCGCAAGAAGCTTTAAAATACTTTAACCAAGCTTTACCAATTATCCGGGAAGTGGGCGATCGCCCGGGGGAAGCTGCTACTTTGACTAATATTGGTGCAGTGTACTACAGAATCTCCCAACCGCAAGAAGCTTTGAAATACTATAACCAAGCTTTACCAGTTATGCGGCAAGTGGGCGATCGCGCCCGGGAAGCTGCTACTTTGCGTTATATTGATGAAGTAAACAACAGAAGTCAACCGCCAAGCAGAACAAATATCCCGCCAATCCCCCAATAAACCAGGTTATTTCCCTGCTGTATTCCCGGCAATTAAGAACCGCTAAACTCTCCCCCACAAAGCCAATCCGCCGCCTCTTCCCCTAGCGGCAATTATCCCATCTTCTACCATAAAATATGCAAAAAATGCCTGCTTCCCCACACTCAAACTAAAAAATTCCGCCTCCCGCGCTTCTCCACCGCGAATAAATCCTTGATACACAGTTTTACCCAAGACTTTCACCGTAATTCTGGTAAAATCAAAAGCTAAAATATTGTTAGGCAAAAACTTAGTCGGCCCGGAAAGAGTTAGTACGATCGCCCCAACTTGCACCGAATTCTCCACCCTGCCGATTTCGCGATTCTCTTCCCCTTCAGCAACAGGTGCCGCCGAATAAGCAATTTGAATTTTCGCAATCCACTCAGGGATGTAACGTCCCGCACCCAAGACAATTCCCGCTTTTTGTCGAGTCTTTTTCGTGCCGGTGATAAAGCAGAGTTGCCAATTGCCGATTAATTGCTCGAAAGAATAGCGAATTTTAGTTTTTTTCGCGCTTTTCTCAGCTTCTAGGAGGGCGGCAACTACGGCGTTGGAAGATGGTTTAGAATTAGATTTAGCGGCTTGTTCGAGAATAGATATATTTTCCATTTAATATACAAACCAGTTTTATTGTTGGTAACAGAGATAATATTAGCTGATGTAGCGGAGAAAAACATGGTTGCGCTCGCCCCCATAGACACAGAAATCATCGTCATCGGCAGCGGAATAGGCGGCTTGACTTGCGCTGCAATGCTCGCCCGCTATGGCTTTGAGGTTGTGGTTTGCGAAAGTCACTCGATCGCGGGCGGGGCCGCACACGGTTTTGAACGCGACGGATTTAGCTTCGACTCCGGGCCCTCCCTGTACTCAGGATTATCCTACAGCCCGTCTGCGAATCCGCTGCGGCAAGTTTTGGATGCGATCGGCGAAAAACTCCCCTGCATCACCTACGATACCTGGGGTTGCTGTTTGCCAGAAGGCGATTTCGACACATCCGTCGGTGCGAGTCAATTTGCCGAAGTGCTCGCACAACTGCGCGGCGCCGCAGCAGTCGCCGAATGGCGCCAACTCCAGCGCATCATGGAACCCTACGCCAAAGCTGCCACAGCCTTACCCTCCCTGGCTTTGCGCTTCGATTTGGGCAGTGTTTTTACCCTCGGTCAATTTGCGCCGGCTTTCCTGCCAACTGCTGGCGACGCGATCGCACTTGCAGGCCCTTTCAGCAAAATAATGGACAAAAATGTCAAAGATCCCTTTGTCCGAAATTGGCTGAATTTGTTGTGCTTCCTGCTGTCTGGACTTCCCGCCGACGGAACGATCGCAGCCGAAGTCGCTTTCATGTTCGCCGACTGGTATCGCCCCAATGCAGTTTTGGACTATCCGATCGGCGGTAGTGCAGCTTTGGTAAATGCCCTGGTAAGCGGTTTAGAGCGCCACGGAGGGCAGTTGCTGCTAAATTCCCACGTTGCAGAAGTTTTAGTCGAAAACAACCGGGCTGCGGGCGTGCGGCTGCGATCGGGCAAAATAATTCGATCGCACAAAGCCGTCGTCTCCAACGCTTCCGTTTGGGATACGCTGAAGCTGTTGCCTGAAACCTCTGTCCCGCAAAGGTTTCGGCAACAGCGGCAGGCGACGCCCGAGTGCGACAGCTTCATGCACCTGCATCTGGGAATTGATGCTGCCGGAGTGCGATCGGACTTGGCTTGTCACTACATCTTCGTCAAAGACTGGGAAATGGGCGTTTCGGCCCCTCAGAACGTCGTTCTCGTCTCGATTCCCTCCCTGCTCGACCCCGACCTCGCGGCTCCGGGAAAGCACGTCATTCACGCATATACCCCCGGAAACGAGCCTTACGATTTGTGGCAAAAGCTCGATCGCACCAGCGAAGAATACAAGCTGCAAAAACAAGCGCGCGCCGAGGTAATGTGGGAAGCCTTAGAGAGAATTGTGCCCGATATTCGATCGCGCTGCGAAGTAACCTTAGTTGGGACACCCCTCACCCACGAACGGTTTTTGCGCCGCCATCGCGGTTCCTACGGGCCCGGAATTCGGGCTGGTAGCGGCTTGTTTCCCGGGCCGAGAACGCCTTTAGCGGGCTTGTTTTGCTGCGGAGATTCGACGTTTCCGGGAATTGGTTTGCCCGCTGTTGCTGCTAGCGGGGCGATCGCAGCCAATACGATCGCACCTTTGTACAAACATTTGCAATTGATTGGAGAAGTTATTAGTTAGTTGTTATTAAAGCCTTTCTTAGTAACATGAGGTGCTCTCGGATATAGGGCATAGGGCATAGGGCATAGGGAATACCTCACTTTATTGAGAACTGCTATAGACATTTCTCCTAATTCTTGTGGAACAGTCACCGTGGCTGTTCAAAACCTGCTTTTTAGGAGATGCCTATTAGTTATTTGTTATTTGTTAACGAAATTATTGAAGAGCTTTCCTAGGGAAAGACGGACAGCAAGAGTAAACAATAATTTTATATAATTAGTAAAATGTGACCGATATCTGTCAGCATAGAAATAGATAGTTCGATCGCCCTGAGAATACCGTGCAACCCGTAGACTTTACAACTTTAACCGCCACTTGCAGCGAACTGCGAGCCCAATGGCTGCCAGCGCGCTTAGAACAAGTCTACCAGCGCGATCGCTTCACCGTGTCCCTGGCGCTGCGTACCATGAAAGGGCGCGGCTGGATAGACCTTTCCTGGCATCCTGTGGCCGCCCGCATCTGCGTCGGCGACCCCCCGCCCCGCATTCCCGACACCTTCACCTTCAGCGAACAACTGCGGCATCAACTCAGCGGTTTAGCCTTAGTTTCCATCGCCCCTGTTTCCTCCTGGGAAAGAGTCATCGACTTGCAATTCGCCAAACGCCCCGGAGAACCCGCCCTGTGGCACCTCTTTGCCGAAATCATGGGCAAATACAGCAACGTCATCCTCACCGCCCAAGACAACCTCGTTGTCACCTGCGCCCACCAAGTCAGCGCCAAACAGTCCACCGTCCGTCCCATCCAAACCGGGCAACCCTACGAAATGCCCCCGTCCTTGACCGATGCAGTGCCAAGTCTGAGCGAATCTCAAAACCGCTGGCAATCACGAATTAGCCTGGTTCCCGGCCCATTAAACCGCAATCTGTTGAAGAATTACCGAGGGTTGAGTAAGGCGTTAATTGGGTCAATGATTCGATCGGCTTCTTTAGACCCCGAACAATCCACCGACAGCCTGAATCCCGACGACTGGCAGCAACTATTCCAGCGCTGGCTATACTGGCTGCAATGCCTAGAAAACTCGAAATTTCACCCGAGTTTTACCCCCGAAGGCTACACCGTAATCGATTGGCCCGCACCAGATGCAAAAGAGGCAGAAACTGCAAACGAATCTAACTCCTCTGTTCCTTCTTCCTTCTCTTCCGTTCAAGAATTACTTAACAGCTACTACACAGGCGAAATCAATCAAGAAGTATTCGCCCAACTGCGGCATCAGCTTACCCAAAAACTCAACAGCGTCCTGGCAAAACTGCGCCTCAAAGCCAACACATTTAAAGAACGCTTGCAGCAATCTGCAGACGCAGACACCCACAAATCCCAAGCCGACTTGCTGATGGCAAATTTGCAGCATTGGGAACCGGGAATGAAATCAATTTCTCTCCCCGACTTTGAAACCGAGAAACCAGTTATCATTTCCCTAAACCCGGAAAAAAACGCCGTTCAAAACGCTCAAGCCCTCTACAAAAAACACCAAAAACTTAAAAGAGCCCGCATTGCCGTAGAACCTTTGTTAGCCGCCGTACAGGAAGAAATCGACTATTTAGAACAAGTTGAAGTAGCGCTTTCGGTGTTGGAAACCTACCGCAACACCCAAGATTTGCAAACCCTCGCCGAAATCCGCGAAGAACTGATCCAGCAAAAATATCTAGACGTACCAGATTACCGCAGTACCGACAAAAATGCTGCGATCGAATTTCACCGCTACCAAACCCCCAGCGGCTTTGAATTATTAATCGGGCGCAACAACCGCCAAAACGACCAACTCACTTTTCGCACCGCCAACGACTACGACTTGTGGTTCCACACCCTAGAAATTCCCGGAAGTCACGCTTTGCTGCGTCTCAAACCCGGTACTGTGGCTGAAGAAACCGATTTGCAATTTGCCGCCGACATGACTGCTTACTACAGTCGCGCCCGCCACAGCGAACAAGTCCCGGTGGTTTATACAGAACCGAAATATGTATACAAGCCCAAAGGCGCAAAACCGGGTATGGTTGTATACAAGCAGGAGCGAATTGTCTGGGGCAGACCGCAGCAAGCGCCAGCTTAATTTATACAAAGTGAGTAAAGTGGTCAATCGGCAATCTCAACCGGGTTTATACGCAAAATAACGGGTTTGCAACCGATAAACCTAGGCAGGAACCGGGTTTTTGAACCCAGGCTTGATTATACAAAGTGACCGAAAGTGCGATCCTCCTAAAAATTAAAATGCGTCTGTAATGTAAAGTTTTATTACACAAAATTAAATTTTGTTGTTATAGTACCACTTAAGAGAGATGATATTTCTTTGAGAACCCGCTGCAAATAAACGTGCAACTTGGGTTTCCTCACTGTGAGAACAACACTGTGGGAACACAACGGATTTAACTATTTTTGCAGACCAGCTTTAGCTAAAGCTGGTCGTTTCTGTTTAAACATTAAACCCCTGCTCGGAGAATTTTAGATTGGCGATTTTAGATTTTAGATTAAAACTGCCAATCTAAAATCTAAAATCTAAAATCCCCAAGGGCTGCTCCTAGAAAGTAAACGTCGTTCTGACAACCCCAATCACTAAATCAGAATTATTCTTATTGTGGTCGGGAGCAGTCAGCCAAATCAGACCAGGAGTGATAGAAATATTATCGCTCAACTTAAACTGATAAAAACCTTCAACGTGCAGCGAAGTATCCTTATCTTCCGGCAAAGTTCGATTAGTAGAACTCGTTACCCGCGGCTCCATACCTACGACAATTCCCGCCACATTTCCTTCTTTGAGCAAATCGGGAAAAGCCAAAGTAACTGCCCAGTTCCAGATTTTTTGATCCCCCCTCTGCACAGAACCCGTAGGAGTAGTCAAGTTGGATAAAATGCGCTGGTTGGTGTAACCCGCCCAACCGCCAATTGCAAATCTCCGATTTAACTGCCACGAAGCTTGCGCCCCGTAGGAATTGCTAGAAACTGGCATATTGCTATCGCTGTCGATCCCGAAGGAAGCGAGACGCACCGGGAAATTAGAAGCATTGCTGCCGGTACCGGTAACGACGTTGTAGGAATTAACGTAAGTTAAACCTAAAGCAATGCTGTCGCTCGGTGTAAAAATCAACTGAGCCAAACCGCCGTAAGAGCCGTTAAACAAACCATTTCCCCGCGTCGGGTCCGCAGCATTGCCGGTCATATATCCCAAACTCAGTTCGAGTTTTTCCCCAAACTGATGCCGCATAGCGATGCCAGAACCGCCAATCAAATAGTAAATTGGGTTGCGAGTACCGAAGTTAGAAAGAGCGCCGTAGCTGCCGTCTCCGTCAAAGTAAGGGTTGACAGTGTTAACAAAATCATCAGCAGCGCCAGCATTAGCTTCGAGAATTACAGTAGTGCTTTTGCCGATAGGGAATTGGTAAAGCAGCGCATCTAAACCTACCGTATTGCTAGCCTCGGCAAAAGGCCCGGCATTAAACCGCAATTCCCCTTCAGCGGTTTTAGTATTATTAGTAGAAAACGAACCCAAATTTAAAACTTGCAATCGAGTTCTCAGCAAATCTTCTCCAGAGAAACTCGTATCGAAATTGATCCGAACCCTGCTGCCAAAAGCCGTGGTTTTATCAGCTTCGCGGCCTTCGGCATCATCTCCCCTGGCGATACCGGCCAAACCAAATATCACTTCGCCGTTGAGTTTAGTCGTAGTTGAAAACTGATTTGCTTCTAATTCAGAGGCCCGCGCTTCCAAAACATCGACGCGGCCGCGCAAAGTTGCTAATTCCGCCGCAAATTCTTCTTGCAACCTTTGCACAGAAGCCAAATCTTCTCGCGTCGCCAGATTTCTGGAACCGCCTTGAATCAGCTCGCTAACTTTATCCAAACACGCATTTAAACCTGCTGCAAATTCGTAGCGAGTCATCGCCCGGTTGCCGCGAAAAGTGCCGTCAGGATAGCCAGCTATGCACCCGTAGCGCTCTACTAGAGACTGCAAAGCTTGGAACGCCCAATCGGTTGGCCGAACGTCGGAAAGTTGCGACACAGATGTTACTTGGCCGGCCGCATCTTCGCTGCTACTGCCTTCTGTGCTGTATTGGTTGATTTGTTCTAAAACATTAGACTGTGGTTGAGGTTGGGTACTTGAATCAGTGGATTGCGAAATCCGATCGGGCTGTGGGGCGGGTTTTTCTGCGTTTAAATTAGCCAGTGGTGCGAGGGGTTGCGTTTCGCTTAAGTTTGCGGGCGCTACTGCGGGGATTTGCTCCGCGACAGGTTGTTCGGGACTTAAATTTGCCGGCGCTACTGCGGGTTGGGTTTCGCCTAAATCTGCTGCTGCAACTTCCGGTGCTTTTGTTTGTTCGGCAACTGGGGCGATCAAATCGTTAGTGAAGCCCTCGTAGAGGTTCGCACTTTCTTTCTCAATAGTTTCAACAGTTGATTTGCTAGCTAGTGACGCTGGTTCGGCTGTCTCAGGCTTTGCTGTCTCAGACTTGGCCGCCTCGGTTGCAGCACCTGCTAATTGCAATTTATCAGCTTGAGCTGCCGTGGCAATTTCTACAGGTTGCTCTACTGCTAGCGCCGTCGAAGATACGACTAAACTTGCTGCCAATACAGCGGGACTAATTAAAAGTCCCTTCCACAAAAATTTGGACATTTTTTCCTCACACCACATTGAGCCGATCGCCCGTTCCGAAGATTTAGGCGCCCGCAAATTACCTTCAGTATTCCGCCTAATAGTATTTCTTGTCAACAATCGGGGAAATCACTGCCGGAGAGTGCAGTTTTGCTGTGGTTGATTTGACAAAAACTCCGTTTATTCCCAAAATCCTTGGTTTGAGCTAAATACCTACATAGAAACCTGGTTGATGGCTGGATATTGGGTAAGTTATCCCTCAGTAAGACTAATATTGACAGCACTGGCGCTAACAAATCGTTTGATCGGCTACAAATACAAGTGAAAAAACTCAAATACGCCCTAGTTCACGAATGGTTGACGCCCTTAGCTACTGGCGGTTCAGAACTCGTAGTACAGGAAATTCTCAAACACGTAGACGAGGCAGATGTCTATGCCCTCATCGACTTTGAATCGGCCAATCCCGAAAGCTATCTTTTCGGGCGACAGATTGGCACAACATTTTTGCAGCACTTTCCCAAGGCCCGCAGCGGCGTCCAAAAATATTTGCCATTTCTGCCGATCGCGATCGAACAACTAGATCTGCGAGAATACGACATCATCCTCTCATCATCCCATGCCGTCGCCAAAGGCATCCTCAGCAGTCCCCAGCAAATGCACGTCTGCTACTGCCACACGCCCATGCGCTACGCTTGGGACTTAACTTTTGACTATTTGCGTAGCAGCAAAGCCGGACGGGGCATCCAGGGTCTGCTGACGCGATATTTGTTGCATCGACTGCGGCAGTGGGACGTAATTTCCGCCAATCGTGTTGATTATTTCATCGCTAACTCTCAACACACTGCGCGCCGAATTTGGCGGTGCTATCGGCGGCGGGCCCAGGTGATTTATCCGCCGGTAAACATCGAGCGATTTTCCTTGATGCGACAAAAACAGGACTTTTACGTCACAGTTTGTCGGTTAGTAAGTTACAAAAACGTAAGTGCGATCGTCCAAGCATTCAATCAACTCGGGCATACTCTAATTGTCATCGGCACCGGGCCAGAATTAGAAATGATTCGGCAAATCGCCAAACCTAACGTGCAAGTGCTCGGCTGGCAGCCCGCCTCCATAGTTGAAAAGTACATGGCAGAGGCAAAAGCCTTTGTATATGCAGCTTGCGAAGATTTTGGCATAGCTTTGGTAGAGGCTCAAGCTTGCGGAACACCAGTAATTTCCTATGCAGCAGGGGGCGCTTTGGAGACAGTGCTCGACATTCGCCAACACCCAGACACAGGGACTGGTTTATTTTTTTCCTCCCAAACCGCAGCAGCATTAGTCGAAGCTGTCAAGGAATTTGAGCAGTTGCAAGGCACATTTCGGCCAGAAATCTGCAGGTTGCGCGCTGAACAGTTTGCCCCGGAAGTTTTTGGGCAGCGCTATCTAGCTTTTGTGGAACGCTGCTATCAGGAATTTCACTCCCGTGATTTTACCGAGTCTGGGGCTTGAGAGTGCCAGAACCCGATAGCGGGACAATCTTCCTTCTGCCTTTGTATAAGTGCCTTCAGAAGACCTCTGCATAAGTGCCTTGTGCCTTTTTCCTTCTGCCACCAGAAGCCCTCTTCCTTCTTCCTTCTGCCTTTTGAAGCCTTCAGAAGGCAGAAAATTGAGTATTGGAAACATAATTGAGAGAACAAAGCGTCTTGAGGCTTTATGATCAGGACTGTGTGTGGTGTGAAGTGAAGGAGTAAGATGACTGCCGACAGCCAACTAATCTCCGGCAAGGTAATTCGAGCGATCGCAAGACGCGGTTTTGGGTCTGTCCTGCAAGGAGATAGACGCATAAGTCGTTCTCTACAGAGCCTCGACGGAGAACTTTTCAAGCGGTTATTTGACATCCTGTTTTCCTTATCGGTTCTGATCCTGTTTGCTCCGGTTTACCTGCTTTTGGCTTTCTTAATCGCCTTAAGCTCGCCCGGTCCTATTTTTTACGTACAGGAACGAGTAGGCAAAAACCGTAAAAGGTTTTATTGCCTTAAATTCAGAACGATGGTGGAAAATGCGGACGATATATTGCTGGAAATCATGGAAAATTCTCCGCATTTGCGTCAAGAGTTTGAGGACAATTTCAAGCTGAAACAAGACCCTCGAATTACCTGGATTGGAAGATTTTTACGAATGACCAGTTTAGACGAGTTTCCCCAGTTTTGGAATGTTTTAAAAGGAGATATGAGCGTCGTCGGACCGAGACCTTTAGTTGAAGAAGAACTGCCGAGGTACGGCCGTCACATCAACAAAATTCTCACCATAAGGCCTGGAATTACAGGCTTGTGGCAAGTGTCCGGTCGCAACGACATTCCGTATCCCCGCCGAGTCCAAATCGACCTCTATTACGCAAATGACAAAAACCTTTGGATGGATATGTGGATTGTTTTCAAAACAATTGGAGTTGTGATTTTTCCCAAAAATAACGGCGCATATTAATTTTTGTCCGCAGTCAGCAATCGGTAGTTAGTTTTATTTGTTACTGACCACTGATGCTGACTACTGACAATCCGCGACAAACTCTTTGTCAAAACTAAACAGTTCCTGGATGCCATCGAAGAATTGTGAGCTTAACTAAAGGGGCAAATACTTAAATAAACCTATCTCTTATTCATCTAGAAAGATCAGTTCTTCTAGATAGACTACTTTAGGTTTAGGTGTTAAACTTAACTCTATAACCTTTGGCTTAAGGGGGATAGCCTACTTATCTTGGGATAGCCCACTACCCAACAGCGTAGGAAGTAAACTTCAACTGGCTTTAGGTAACTAAAGTTAAGTTTGAGTAAGTTTTATAAAGCAGTTAACGTAGAGTTTGAGAATACGGCCGGCAGGGAGCAACAGCCTCTGCCAAAAAATTTATTGTGAATTAACACAGCCTGTCAAAGGAAAATCAGATGACGCAACGTAAGCGAGCGCTAATAACAGGTATTACAGGTCAAGACGGCTCCTACTTGAGCGAATTACTGTTAGAGAAAGGATATGAAGTTCACGGCATTATCCGGCGCAGTTCTAGTTTCAATACCGATCGAATTGACCACATCTATGTCGATCCTCACAGCGAGGGTGCACGCCTGTTTCTACACTACGGCGACTTGACGGACGGCACCACTCTCCGCCGGATATTGGAAGAAGTTCAGCCGGTAGAAATTTATAACTTAGGCGCTCAATCTCACGTTCGAGTTAGCTTTGACTCGCCAGAATATACGGTTGACGCCGTAGGGATGGGAGTATTGCGACTGCTAGAAGCAATTCGGGACTATCAGCACCGCACGGGCATAGAAGTGCGGTTCTATCAAGCAGGTTCTTCGGAAATGTTTGGTTTGGTACAGGAAGTTCCGCAAAAGGAAACAACTCCTTTTTATCCCAGAAGTCCTTACGCCTGCGCTAAAGTTTACGGGCACTGGCAAACAATAAATTATCGCGAATCTTACGGACTTTTTGCCTGCAACGGCATCTTGTTCAATCACGAATCTCCCCGCCGTGGCGAAACTTTTGTAACTCGCAAAATTACTCGCGCCGTTGCCAGAATAGTCGCCGGCAAGCAGAAAAAGATTTACTTGGGCAATCTCGATTCTAAGCGGGACTGGGGCTATGCTAAAGACTACGTGCAGGCGATGTGGCTGATGCTGCAACAAGACAAGCCTGACGATTATGTCATTGCTACTAACGAAACCCATTCCATTAAGGAATTTCTCGATTTGGCTTTTACTTACGTCAATTTAGATTGGCAAAAATATGTGGAGTTTGACGAACGCTACTTGCGGCCGGCAGAAGTCGAACTGTTGATAGGCGATTCGACTAAGGCGCGCCAGCAATTAAATTGGGAACCTTCTGTAACTTTTCAGGAGTTAGTACATTTAATGGTAGATGCGGACATGAAAGCTTTAGACGAGCAAGGTCGGGGTTCTGGCAACGGATTTGATTAAACCGCTAAACAAAGAAGCCGTCAGTGGGAACAATTTGTAGGGTAGTGCCCCGTGTCTACCCCGATTGGCGAAAGGCGCGCACCGGGGGGATTCCCCCTGCACACAGTTCATAACTGATCGGAGGATTGTTACAGCTATTAGCGTAGCGCGATCGGCATTCAAAGAACCAGCTTAATTGCTCGCAAAATTTTCGGCTGTGCGGGCTAAAAAAAACATTAAAATGATTGTTGGGGAGTCGCGACCCCTATATCTAACTTTCGGGTGTGCACGGCGCAAATTGTCCGTATCGGGTGCAGCTAAAACAAATTTGTGGGCAACCTCATCCTGTAGCTGAAAGCTTTTTTTGCTAAAGCAACAATTTTAGAATTGAAATTGTCGATCGACCTTTATTCAAAATCCCGAGGCTAAAATTATGACCAGCTTGGATTTAAGCAGCAAAAGCATTCTAGTCACGGGCGGCGCCGGTTTCTTGGGCCGTCAGGTAATCGACCAGCTAGTGAAAGCAGGGGCCGATGCTGATAAAATTTCGGTGACTCGATCGCGCGACTGCGACCTTCGCGTCATGGAAAACTGCAAGCGCGCCGCCGAAAAACAAGATATTATCATTCACCTCGCCGCCCACGTCGGGGGCATCGGCTTAAACCTAGTCAAACCCGCTGAATTATTTTACGATAATTTGATGATGGGCGCGCAATTAATCCACGCCGCCTACGAAGCAGGAGTCGAAAAATTTGTCTGCGTAGGCACTATTTGCGCTTATCCCAATTTAACCCCAGTTCCTTTCAAAGAAGACGACCTGTGGAACGGCTATCCAGAGGTAACTAATGCACCTTACGGAGTAGCAAAAAAAGCCTTATTAGTGCAACTGCAATCCTACCGCCAGCAGTACGGATTCAACGGTATCTACTTGCTACCAGTAAATCTGTACGGCCCAGAAGATAACTTTGACCCGAAAAGTTCCCACGTCATCCCCGCATTAATTCGCAAAGTCTACGAAGCGCAAGAAAGGGGAGACAAAACACTGCCCGTTTGGGGCGACGGCAGCCCTAGCCGCGAGTTTTTGTATTCCACAGATGCCGCCCGAGGAATTGTGATGGCAACGCAAGATTACAGTGAATCTGACCCGGTTAATTTGGGAACGAATAGCGAAGTTAAAATTCGCGATTTAGTGGAAACGATTTGCGAATTGATGGGATTTGAGGGAGAAATTGTTTGGGAAACAGACAAGCCGAACGGTCAGCCGCGCCGCTGTTTGGATACCCAAAGGGCTAAGGAAAAGTTTGGTTTTGTGGCGGAGGTGAAGTTTAAGGAAGGGTTGAAAAATACGATTGAGTGGTATCGAAAACACGCAGTTTAAGTGTGAAAAACCCGGTTTCTTCCTGAAACCGGGTTTTTTTAGGAAAGGTGGTGAATGGCAGTAAATCAGTAGAAAGAACTTGTTAGTAAAGCTGGCTCTTCCTTACTTAGTGTGCCAAACGATTAGTTTAAGTAGTGAAAACTAAAGCTATGTATGAATCGAAGGAAAAAATGGCTCCAAATTAACTAAAGTAAGACTGGAAAACCTTGCTGTGTAAAAATTTAGACCATTAATTTCAGATAAATTAGCCCACGAAGTACGGAATATCCGGCATATTTAGCCTTCCATACCGTAAATCAGCAACGCCGAATAAGAATGGAGGGGCGGGTTTTACAAACCATCTGTGGGTAAGACCAACAATATAGTCAACCCACCCCCACGATAGCGGTAAATCGCAATTGCTTTCGATCGATAAAAAAGCCGATCGCAATTTCTGTCAATCTGCATTGTGGGCGATCGACTACCTCTAAAGGAATATTCAAAAAAACATTTTTCACAATTTATTAAAATTTATTATACTACTTGTCAGGTGCGGAGCGTAAATATTCTCTCACTCCCTATACAAAATCAAGCCTGACCGAAAACAATTTGGTCACTAGCCCCGCGATTCATTCCTTTGCAGGCTGAGTGACGGTGTAAACTTTCCAATTCTTTAATCTAAAATCTAAAATCTAAAATCAAATGACAGCCGACAAACCCGGATTCAGCATTAGCGCGACCGCGATTCGCCGCCACATCGGCACCCTCATGCTGACACTTGCGATTATAGTCGTGGGCATTTTCTACATAACCCAACTGCCCGTTGACTTGCTGCCCTCCATCACCTATCCCCGCATCAGCGTGCGCTTAGACGCCCCCGGAGTCTCCCCAGAAGTCGCCGTTGACGAAATTACCCGCCCCCTCGAACAAGGACTTTCCGCAACAGAAGGAGTCACGCAAGTTTTTTCCCGCACCCGCGAAGGACAAGTCAGCGTCGATTTATTCTTCAGACCGGGCGGCGATATTGACCAGGCTCTTAATGACGCTACAGCCTCCGTCAACCGCATTCGCAACCGACTTCCCGATACGGTTGAATCGCCAAATCTGTTTAAATTTGACCCTTCTCAACAGCCGGTTTACGAATTTGCCCTGACTTCAGACTCGCGACAAGGGGTAGATTTGCGGGTATTTGCCGATGAAGAATTAGCCAGGGAAATTAACGTTATTCCCGGAGTAGCTTCCGTTGACGTTTCCGGCGGCGTTCAAGAAGAAATTCAAGTTAATATTGACCTGAACCGGCTGCAAAGTTTAGGAGTTAATCTTAACGACGTTTTTAATGCTTTGCGCGATCGCAATTTAGACACTTCCGGCGGCCGGCTGCGGCAAGAATCTAACGAACCGCTGACGCGCACAATCGGTCGCTTTAAAACAGCTTCTGAAATCGCCAATCTTTCCTTTCAAGTATCCGGTTCCAACCCGCCAAAACGAGTTTACCTGCGCGATTTTGCCCAAGTTAATGACGGCACCGAAGAACAGCGAGTAAAAGTTTTTCTCAATCAAAAACCTGCCGTTAAAATTAGCATCTTGAAACAGCCGGACGCCAACACTATTACTGTTGTAGACGGAGTGAAAAATCGCATCAAGGAAATGCAGGAGTCGGGCTTAATTTCGGCGGACATGACCGTAGTTACTACCTTAGACGAATCCAGATTTATCCGCAATTCCTTAGCCGATGTGGCGAATGCAGGAGTTTCTGGGGCAGTGCTGGCTGCGGTCGCAGTTTTGTTCTTTTTAGGCTCCCTGAGACAAACCCTGATTATCTCTCTGACTATTCCTCTGTGTACTCTAGCAGCCATTATTTTAATGCGGCTGTTCGGTATGTCGCTGAATTTATTTAGTTTAGGCGGTTTAGCGCTAGGAATCGGTCAGGCGATCGATACCAGCGTAGTTATTTTAGAAAATATTGTAGTCGGTCTAGACAGCAACCCTCATCTGAAAAAAGGCAAAATCAAAGATCGAAAAGAACGCACGATAGAAGAGTCGGTAGAGCGGAGTGAAGAAGTAGAATCAGCAATGGTTGCCTCTACAGCGGCAAACTTAGTATCAGTGCTGCCATTTTTGCTGATCGGTGGCTTCTTTTCGCTGCTATTTAACGAATTGATTTTGACAATTAGCTTTGCAGTAGCAGCGTCTCTGCTAGTAGCTTTAACGGTAGTGCCGATGCTGACTTCTCGCTTGATGGGAATGTCTTATTCCAGCGGTATCAGTCAGTTCGGGCCGATAAAACATTTCAACCGCGGTTTTGAAAACGGCACGCGAGCCTACGGTTCAATGCTGTCAAAAGTGCTGGGTTTGCGGTTAATTATCATTGCCCTCGCTTTTGTAATTTTAGGTGGCGGCACTTGGGTGATGGTGGGACAAATTCCCCAAGAAATTTTGCCCAGAGTTAATACAAGCCAAGCCAGATTATTTGCTTCATTTCCTCCGGGTACTAACTTGGAAACAAATCAAAAAGTGATTGCTGCTGTCGATAAAATTCTACTACAACAGCCAGAAACAGAGTACACTTTAACGACAGCGGGAGGGCTGCTGTTCGGCAACAATACGGTTGAAAATTTGCTCCGGGGAAGCAGCACAATTACGCTCAAATCGGGTACCAATACCACCGATTTTACAGAAAGAATGACTGAGGAATTGAAAAAAATTGACCTTCCTAAAGGAACTCGTCTGCGGCTAGTTCCAGAATCGATTAGGGGTTTAGTTTTAACTAATTCTCCAGTGCGGGGTGGCGAAATTGATGTCGTGGTTCAGGGGGACACTGAAGAATCATTGCAGGAAGCAGGCAGTCAGATATTAAAAGCATTAGATGAGAAGGTAAAATTAGCCCGGTTTCGGCCGGAGGCAGACCCGCCGCAGTCAGAGGTACAAATTCGTCCAGACTGGGAAAGGGCTGCTGTGTACGGGCTGACAGCCCAAGATATTGGGGAGACAATTCAGACAGCAATTGAAGGTGCTGTTCCCACTCAGTTGCAGCGGGGAAACCGATTAATAGATGTGCGGGTGCAGTTCGATCGCACTTCTGTCAAATCTATTGCTCAACTCGGACAAATTCCATTATCGGGCAGCAATAACAGCATCATCCGTTTAAGCGACGTGGCAAATATTATTCTCGGCAAAGCGCCGGCAGAAATTCAGCGTCTCAATCAGCGGCAAGTTTTCTTAGTTGTCGGAAACTTGAATAAGGGTGCAAGTCTCGGCGATGCTGTCCAGCAAGTCGATGCAGTTTTATCAGAACTCAAGTTGCCGCGAGGAGTAAGAATTGTGCCGAGTGCGGCTGCTGAAACTAATGAGCAATTGCAAACTTCTCTCAAGCTTTTGGGAGGGTTGGCGACTTTTTTAGTGTTTGTAGCGATGGCGGTGCAGTACAATTCTTTGGTTGACCCGCTGGTGATTTTGCTGACAGTGCCGCTGGCGTTGGCGGCGGGAGTATTCGGGCTTTATGTGACCAAAACTGCGATCGGTGCGACGGTGATGATCGGTGCAATTTTGCTCGTGGGAATTATCGTGAATAACGGCATCATTATGATCGAGTTGGCGAACCAAATTCGGGAAGAGGAAGGAGTCGATCGCACAACCGCAATTCTCAGGGCGGCACCTCAGCGCTTGCGGCCGATTTTGATGACAACTATTACCACAGTTTTGGGTTTGTTTCCCCTAGCTTTGGGTATTGGAGAGGGTTCAGAATTCTTGCAACCGCTGGGTGTGGTGGTGTTTTCCGGTTTGTCGCTGGCGACGCTGCTGACGCTGTTTATTATTCCGTGTTTCTATATTTTGCTGCACGATTTCTTTGGGACGTTTGCAGCGAAGAAGAAACCGCAGGCAGTTGCTATTCCTGTGCAGAAGGCGGCGAGAAAGACTCCGAATTTGTAAAATGTAGTGTCAGCTTTTTATGCACTTCGACGCAATCCGGCAGGGGTTTAAACCCCTGCCTCAAAGCGAAAGTCGGTTAAAACCGACTGTAGATTTTGACGGGAAGTGCGATCGATTTCAGTCCTCTTTCAGAGGACTTTCGCTATGAGACAGGGAATTCATTCCCTGTCGGACTGTCGGACTTACAAACAATACCGGTACTGCATTGGATGTGAAGTTGACGGCGCAAGAATTAGTGGGTAAGGTGCGTCAGTAAACATTTTATAACTCCCAAAATAAATTCCCGACTGACACACCCTACAAGAATTAGTGTTTTTGACATCCGAAAGTTATATGTTACAATAATACTACACAAAAAATTGCAAAACCAACTTAAACAAAAATGCCCTACGAAAAATTAGACATATCAGCCCCAAAACCAGTATTATCTTGGGCAAATCACGCCCTAGGCGAAAAAGAAACCAAAATGACCGCCAACGTAGCATCTTTGCCCTTTGTATTCAAACACGTCGCACTTATGCCCGACGTACATTTAGGCAAAGGTGCTTTAGTCGGTTCAGTAATTGCCACAAAAGAAGCGATTATTCCGGCTGCTGTGGGGGTTGATATTGGTTGCGGGATGGCTGCCGTTAAAATGCCATTCAAGGCTCACAAATTAGAAGGCAAACTTAAACAAATTCGCCTCGATATCGAAGCCGCAATTCCTGTCGGATTTTCCGAAAACAAAGAAGTAGAAACAACTGTCACCAACTGGCAAGGATGGGGGGAATTTAAGGAACTTCATCAAGGCGTACAGCACCAAAACAATAAAGCCTTAAAACAAATGGGTTCCCTCGGAGGCGGCAATCATTTTATTGAGGTTTGCGTTGATACTGAAAACTTTGTTTGGCTGATGCTGCATTCCGGTTCTCGCGGCATTGGAAATTTGCTCGCACAGCAGCACATCGAGACTGCTAAAGATTTAGCTAAACTGGCAGAAATTAATCTGGCTGACAAAGATTTGGCTTATTTTGTAGCGGGTACGCGGGAGTTTGCGGCTTACTGGCACGATTTGCAGTGGGCGCAAGATTATGCTCGTTTTAATCGCGATGTAATGATGAATCGGTTTAAGCGAATTGTGGAAAAGCACGTCGCGGGCGGCAAATCTGTTAAGCCTTTATTAGAGGTGAATTGCCACCACAATTACGCGGAAAAAGAGGTGCATTTTGGCGAAGATGTGTATGTGACTCGCAAGGGTGCTGTGCGCGCGGATGTAGAGGATTACGGCATTATTCCGGGCTCGATGGGGGCGAAGTCTTTCATTGTTAAAGGGAAGGGAAATGCTGAAAGCTACTGTAGTTGCAGTCACGGTGCGGGGCGCTTGATGTCTCGCAATCAAGCGAAGAATGTATTCACTCTCGATGATTTTGTGCGGCAGACTGAGGGGGTTGAGTGCCGGAAAGATGAGCAATTTTTAGATGAAATTCCGGGGGCTTATAAGCCGATTGATGAGGTGATGAGTCAGCAGTCGGATTTGGTGGAAGTTGTGGCTACTTTGAAGCAGGTGGTTTGTGTCAAGGGTTGAATGTAAGGGAAGCTACAAAGGCAATAGCCCTTGTGCACGTAGTCTAGCAGCAAAAAGAGATTCGCCAGCTTCAATTTCTGCCTGTTTAACATACTCTTCTCGTCGCTTGATTTCTGCATCGAGTTCTTGTTTGCGATCCCAATAATAAGCTAACGCAGAAAGAATTTGGCTCATAGTTAAGTAGCGATAATTGAGGTGTAATTCTGCTGGACTCCAACCATAAGCTATCTCAGCTTCGACTAATTCAACGACTTTCATCGTAGTTCCGGCTATGATGGGAACATTGTCTTCGTTGAGTTCTATATATTTATACTCGGTCTTTGTAAGTGTCATAGTTCATGCTTTGTCGATCGACTCTTAAATAGGATGTCTATTTTCTAGTATACTTCGCCGAATCCATGCTACAACAGCAGCGACTAAATCGGGTTGGCTGGGTGAAAAAGTTGGCAAGGGAATATTTCCTTGTTCGCACACCACACAAATCGCGCGATCGAATTTGCTGAAAGCTTTCAGAAATGAATCGCTAAATCCTGTGCGTGTGGCTGAAAGTGCGGTGGAATCGTAGCAGATGAAAAACAGGGGGATTTCGCTTTGGCGGCGCAGGGAATTCCAATAAATTTTGAGTTTTTGCATTGTATCGGGATACCCATTTTGCCACTCTGGACAATTCTGATTTAGCATCTCATCGTAAATTTCTTGGGCGGGGTTATCCGGGTCTATGAATTTGCTGATGTCGATGCAAATTAGTTTTAGTTTGTTAGATAAATCTGGTTCGTGGTCAATAGCATTGGCAAGGACTTGGGGTAAGTTTGCTGTGTTGAAACTTTGTGCCGAGGGGGTAGAATCAGCGGTAGTTTCTGGGACTTCTGGATCGCGTGTGGTGGGGGAATCGTGCCATGCTTCATAGAAGGTGGGGTAAGGGAGGTTTTGGGCGCAGTGCCAGAGGACTGAGTAGTTTTCGCGGATACGAGCATCTGGGCAATCTTTTAAGCCTTGAATTACTAAATGTAAAAAAATAGCTTGATTGGAGACTTGTTGACCTAGCAATATTGATGTTAAGCAATCACCAGCTATCTTTTGAATTTCATTGTCTTGGTTGGTACGTAAAATGAAGTTTAAATGATAAATTACTTTAAAAATTTGCGATTCTAATTCTTTTGCTGTTATATCCCCTAAACCTAGGATATTGATATCATTGAGCAACTCATCTATTGCGCTATCTTCAAGTTGCTTAATCCTTGCCTCGCTTATATTTTTGATGTCCGTAGCATACTGGTATTGTGGGTGGTCAATTGGGGCTATATTCAAAAAAGCCTTAGCACTCAACCAGTTATGATGTGAATAAAAGGGGTCAATATTTTCTAGATGTTTCGCAAAAACTTCTATAATAAAATCTAAACTCTCAAAATCAATTTTTAAATTTTCCATAAAAAGGTTACTAATAGATATAGCAATTTTAGTAGAATCGCTATTGATCCAATTAATGATTTTTTGAATGGCTTTTGCTTGTAGATTTCCTGTAGTAATTTTTACCAGGCTACAAGAAGCTATTTCTACACAGCAGATATTTTCATAGCCATCGTCTATTATGCTATTCAAAGCCTCGATTGCATCACAATTACCAGTGCCGATTACTCCTAAAGTCTCGATCGCTTCATGTCGCATATGCCGAGCCTTACTTCTATCTAGTAATGGCAATATAAATTCCACAGCTTTATGGTAGTATGCTTCCGGCAGTGCTGCCCTAGCTCCCTCTATAATACTAGAATGAAATTGAGCATCCTGTAAGTTTTTAGAGAAATAACCAACTTCTTTATAGAAACAATCAAAACTCCACGTTATAATCTGCTGTGCAATCTCATCAGCAAAGTGACTTCTAAATTCAGCAATTACAGCAGCAGCTAGAAAATAAGCTCGATACCAATAAAATTTACCATTGAATCCATCGTTAAAGTTTATGATTCGCTTCATAAATGCCTCTTTCTCCTCTTTCTCCTCTCTATCTTCTTCCTCTCGACCCAACCACAGCAAAATCACCTCTTTCCACTGCGGCTCAAAAATGCGATAGCGCTTGCCATAAACAGGACTATCGACATGATTACGAGGCAAGAAATCATCCCAATCATCAACAGCCAAAGCAGCAAAATATTCCTCAAACGTGGGATGCCAGAAAGCATAAACTGTTTCATCGGGGCTTTCAGCCGCCAAACCAACCTTGTTCAACCAACCCAATTTCAACGCCAACCCAAACAACTCCTCATCTGGTTGCCCTAATACCTGACAAACCAGACTGTGCTTAAGTCGAAACCGGGATTCAGTTTTGTCGATCGCCAACTTGGCCAACTCTCCCAATGCCCGATTTAATTTCTCCCGCTGAGTATCATTTGTGGGTTCCTTACCTTTCCAATCATAAAACTTCTCGACAAATCCCTGATAAAGTTTCGCCTTTGTATCTGGCAAACCATCACGATCGCGCCACAAATTCCAAGTGCTGCACAACAGCGCCAACCGCAGGGGATTTTTCGCCAAATCTTTGATTCGCTCTTTTCCCGGTTCGTCTAACGCCTGTCGCAATTGCTGACCTAAATTTGGCGTTTTGTTGAACCACTTGGCGATAAATTCCTCCACTCTATCCGGCGTTGTACTATCCCCATAACTAAATTCCAAGGTGCGATAAATCTCAAAATTGTCCGCCAGCACGTTGCGGTTTGCCTCCCAGACATTCAGCCGACAAGTCAGCACCACCCGCGCTTGTCCCACCCAACCTTTCAATTGGTTAGAAATTGCCCCGAGGCGTTCTTCTCTCTGCACGGGCATTTCATCCACGCCATCCAACAACAACCAAACTCGCCCCTGATTGCACAGTTTTTTCAGTTCGGTTTTCAGCGCTTCCGTCACTTCCACCATTTCCGGGGAGAAATAAGGTAGCGCTGCTGGAAGCCATTTGTCGAGTAAATATTGCTCTAGAAATTGCTGCTGGGAATTGGTTTCTGGTAAATCTGCCAGGGAAATCGAAATCGGTAAAATTTCGGTGTTTTCCTGCACCCAAACGGCGATTTTGCGTAACAAGGTGGTTTTTCCCGCCCCCGGTTCGCCAATAATAGCGATGCGCTTACCGTTATGCTTACCTTTCCCGTCTGTGAGGATATCCAGCAAAAACTGTTCGTGTTCAAACCGCTGCTTTTCTTCGTATTCTGGCTCGTACAGGCGCGAACCTTGCTCTGCTTGAGTCTCGCCACCGATCAGATTAGGTTTTTTGCGCTCTACTAATGCTAGCGGTACGTGGATTTCTTCTAACTCAAAGCGATCGTCCTCATCGCGCATCAACGCATTGGTGGTTAGCGGTTTCTCTGCTTCCAACATGGCGAGGCAAATATTTCGCCAGTCAAACGCATCAGATTTCTTGAAGTTGGCATCTAAAGCTTTAGACTTTTCTGGTCTGCTATCTTCCCACGCCTTATCAAACAGCTTGAGATTCTTTTCCCGATCTTTTGACCACAGCGTCAGCGTGAAATGCCAGGTATCAACTCCCTTGGTTTTGGTGCGGTTGTCCTCCAAAATCTTCAAGAAGTCTTTTAACAGGTTCAGCGCTTGTCGAATTTGAGGTTTAGTTAACTTGCCAGGATATTTGTCTTTTGCTATCAACCACTCCAAAGTGACCAGTGTTGTTTTGACAATCAGTTTGGGGTTGGTACTGTCTTCCGCTTCCCACTTGGATTCAATGTCAAAGCTGTCCTCAAATTCCCAATTGACGAAAGCAAGCAATGCCTCCAACAGGCGCTTCACCCGCTTTTTAATCGTAGGCCCGTAAGTATTTCGCGGCATAGAAGTCCCAAAAATTACCATAAAGTCTGGGGCTACCCCAAACTATTGTTACTACCCCAAACCCCTACTATCCCGATTTTACAAGACTTTTCGCTGCGATCGCTACGAGTTGATTAAGCTTACAACCCCAAAGAGAACCTGTTGATATTAGTTAATAACAGAAGGTTCCGAACATGAAAAACAACAGCCAAAGCGATCGACAAAAGTTCCTCCGCCATGCGATCGCAACTGCCCCGATCGTTCTAGCCATATTGATTGGTGTGAAGGGAAATCTCGATGTGCTTTCAGGTAAACCCGTCCTCGATGTTATCCCATCGATGATTGCTCAAGCTATACAGTTAATCGTCAAAACCCATCGCACCCAAAAGAGTGCTGAGGAGATCGATCGCATTAAAAAAGATCGCATCGCCCAAAATCCCGACGATTGATATCGCTTCGAGGGTGCAAGATCGATCGCACCAACAGCATCAAAAGGGGGAAATTGAGCTTAACTCAACTTCCCCCTCTTGACAAACGCTTTGTTTTCTGAAGCTTTTCTCTAACACACCATCTGTCTCGACTCAATTTCTAGCAAGCGCAGCAGTGTTTCATCGCCCTTGGCCTTGGCTGCTTGCTTTCTACGATCGAGAATATTGCAAATATTTGCCTGGTGCACTTGCGCCACTTCCACAACTGTGGGGTAATATTCCACTGTCGCTGAGGTGCGCGCTGCTGCGGCATCCCGATCGCCAGCTTGAGCATCTCGCTTTTTGGTATTGTTGGTGCCACCGTATTTTTTGGGGTTGGGAATGTGTCTCGGATACCGATAGTTCCAGTTTTGGCCCCGGTATTTGCCCGCCACTTCGCCTTCGACCATATCAACTGTAGGAATGTCGTACTCGTAGTTTGAACCGCGATAAGTGAGTTTCATATTTTTTGATCCTTATATTTATGAAGATAAAAAGGGCAGTCAGGTCAGGGTTGATTTTTTGGCTAAAACTTTTTTAGTTTCTGTATTCAATTATACTGTTTTTTGAGATGAATCCGTTTTATTTACAAAAATTAATATTTTGAGGGGGAGACGGCAAGAAAAAACCCGCCGGAGCGGGTTTAATCGAGTTTTTGACTAATTGGAGCAGCACCCGGAGCGAAACTGCTTCGGTTCCGAAGAACTAGCCAACTGTCACCTGATCGGTTTGCACGCCTGCAGCACCTTCTTCAGCAGAGGCGATCGCCACCAACTTGTCGAGAATTTCCTGACTGGGAACTTGACCTTTGAGAACAACCGTGCCGCTGAGCTGAGCCACATAAACAGTCTCGATATCAGCAACTTCTGGATCGCCGTCAAAAGCTAAAGCAACCCGCTTCGCAAGGCCGCTTTCGTCAAAATTTCCGTCTGGGCCGACTTTAGCAGGAGCGATGGATTGCGCTTGGGCAGCTTGCTGTACTACTTGTGCCATCGGTTCAGCCTGGGGTGCAGGCTTTTCGAGTCCGAACAGTCTTTTAAACCAACCCATAGTATTTGAGTCTCCTGAAAATACACTTTTTCCAAGATAGCTCTAGAATTCCAAAAGACTCGTAATTGTTGCAAAACTCAGCGAAATTTATCAAAATGTTTTTCGGCAGACTTTCACAATCTCAAATCTCCCCTGATATCTAGATGTTGATTTGGCTATTTTATGTATCTGACGATCGCTACGCCTTGGATTGCAGACCAGTAGTTGAAATAGTTCCCACTTTTACCTTGAAAAACCTGCACAGCGCGCCGGAATACATTCCCGGTTTGTTTAACTACTGGGGACATCTCGTGCGGGTCATCGAACTGTGTTCACTGATGCAGGGGACGCTAACCCGCGCTTAATTGGTCTAGTCCTCCATAAGTAGTGATGCAATTTGATGTAAGCCGCTGTGTGCAGATGAAAGGCAAAAATCACTACTTATTTACCAATTACCAATTCCCAATTCCCAATTCCCAATTACTACTCACCAATTTCCAATTCCCAATTACTACTCACCAATTCCCAATTATAGATAATTAAATCTAATTCTTAACTTTTTAGATAATATTGTTCTGCTTCCGACCAATTCAGTTTAAGCAACGAATCATCTCCCCATGTCAGCTTGAGACTCGGCTTAATTGCTGTCACGCCCAAAGCCCTAATAATCTGCGCTGCGACAGCTTTCGCCAGTAGCGGTGGTACAGAATTTCCGACTTGGCGAAAACCGTGCCATTTTGTGACGTGAAATCTAAACCAGTCAGGATAGGAATGCAGTCGCGCAGCTTCTCTGACTGTAATGCACCGAGGGGCGATCGGGTGAATCGGCCTCGGCGAAGTATAAGCCCCCCTCGCCCTGTCGGTTCCGGCCCTGAGAGTGTTGCAAACTCCCTCGGGATGCAGCTTGTAAAAACGGCTGATCGGCTCTTTTTCGCCGTGTTTGGCCGCATGGAACCTTTCCATACATTCCTGAGAATGTTTAGTTCGCAAACTACAAGAGAGGATTTGTCGATCGTACTCGCGATCGTAGGAATAATCATCATCCAAACCATCAATTCCGCGCATTATACTCGCATAAGTGCTGCACTTTCCGTACTCCGCCATCACCCAATCTCGGTGCAGCAACTCGCTGTACTTTTCCACTTCCGGCAAATCTCCAATCGCATCCCAAACTGTCGGGACAGCAGGTAAATTAATTTTTTTATAGCGTTTAGGAATTTTAATTTTAGGCAATATAGTAGTTTGCTGAGGGTATTTGGGTAGCTCATAACCTGCTTTGCACCCAATCAGAAACAAGCGTTTGCGAGCTTGCGGCACTCCATAGTGAACAGCGTTGAGAACTTGATAATTTTCTTCTACTTTATAGCCACGTTTCAGAAAAGAGCTAATTAAAACATTCAGGAGTTCTTTGTGTTCTCCTGATGCAATTCCCGGCACATTTTCCATTACAAAAAACTTGGGTTTTAGCTCCAAGACTAAGCGCTGAAAGTGAAAAATTAGAGAATTTCGCGGGTCGTCAACATCGCGCTTGCCCATCATGGAGAATCCTTGACAGGGCGAACCGCTGATTACTACGTCTATCTCGCGCCCCCCGATCGCCGATTTTTTCCGAATTTCCGATCCCGTAAGCTGTGTGACATCTTTGCATAGAATAGAACACAGCGGGAAATTAAACTCGTGTGTGGCGCAGTGAATAGGGTCAATTTCGACTGATGCAAGTACATCAAAACCTGCTTGTTCAAAGCCCAGGGTCATGCCGCCCGCGCCTGCAAATAAATCAACAGCGATCGGTCGCTTTTTCCGATTGCTTGGCATAACATTTCAATAACAAAGTTGCTTTAATAGAAATTAAGGAAATCAACCGCGTTTCTGGTAATATATCGTAGGTTTGTCCACGATCCAGCCACAAAGAAACCGGGTTTATACATAAGCTTTCAAGACGAAAAATGCTTTAAGAAGCTGTATTTAATTTAACATTTTTCATGATTTCCACAGCGGCCCGATCGCACACACCCACATCTCCGAGACTTTCCCGCATTTCCCGATAACCTGCCAAAGTTTGCTGGCGCCGATCGGCATTTTGCAGCAATTCCAGTGCGTGATTCACTATATTTTCCGCAGTAGCGTCGTCTTGCAGTAACTCCGGGACGATCGGCTTCATTTGCACCAAATTGGGCGGAGACATAAAAGGAATCGAAAATTTCAGGACGTGGCGAAAAATCCAAGCCGTAATTGGACTGACGCGATAGAGGACAACTTGCGGAACATCCAGCAAAGCCAACTCCAGATTAACAGTACCAGATTTAGTAATCGCCAGATCGGCAGCAGCCAAGATTTCCAGAGTTTGATTTTCTAACAATGTAGCCCGCAAACCGTAATTCTCGATCGCCTGTTCGATTTTGCTGCGAAAAGCTTGGTTAGCAAGCGGAATCCAAAAATGAACTTCCGGCAATTTAGCTTGAATAATTTGAGCTGCCTCAAATATAACCGGCATCAGGTACTTGAGTTCTTGGTGTCTGGAGGCGGGAATTAAGGCGATCGACACCTGTTCCGGCCCAATTCCCAAAGTTTGGCGGGCAACTTCCCGGCTGGGCGCAGACTGCATTCTATCCACCAAAGGATGACCAACCCAACTCACTTGGGCTCCTTTTTTTTGATAATAACTAGCTTCCTCTGGAAAAATTGCCAAAAGTTGGTCGCAAATATTGACAATCAGATCAGTATTGCGAGGAGAAATTGACCAAACCCATTCTTGAGGTGCGATGTACCAAACCACCGGCAAATCAGGCAAACAGCGCCGGATGTAGCTGCCAATACCGAGATTTGGAGTCAAATAATCAATCAATACAACAGCATCGGGGCGAAAGTTTTTGAGATATTGTTTAGCTTTTTGCTGAACTTTGATCGTGGGCCAAATATACGGCACTGATTCTATAAGGCCCATAGAACCAATGCCCACAGTATCGCCTAAAATAGTAGCCCCAGCTTCCGCCATACGAGGGCCGCCCAATCCGGTTATTTCTAACTCCAAACCGGCGGCGACAGCATGACGTTTTAAGGCTGCCACTAACAAAGATCCTTGCAAATCGCCAGAAACCTCACCAGTGCTGATAAAAATTTTCATATTCTGACTTTATACAGGTGAGATGTTTGCTAATAACTCGGTAACAGCATCATATTGATCGGGCATATTAGCACAGCTTAGCAGTAATTCTAAGTCCAGATCGGGAAGGAATGTACTTCGGGCCATCTCCTGATAATTTTCACCTGTTAAGTAATAGAGAGATAACTGACTATTTTGCCAAAACCAGACTTCCCGAACGCCCAATCTTTTGTAGAATTCTAAAGTATTTATCCCGCCACTGGTAATTACCACTTCAATAGCAATATCTGGGACTATTTTTTGCGTTCCTATATCATAAGAATCATCTGGCTCTTTTCTACCGCCTAATTCTCTGTTACCTAGAGTCGGGCCGCCCTTGCGGTAAAATCGAAGCCCCTTTGCTCTCATATATGCCTCTACCAGCATACAGAGAGTTTTCTTGATTATTTCGTCTTCGGGCGAGACAGTCATAATTTGCAGTAGTCGATCGAGATAGAAAAATTTCACACCTCGAAAATCTTTAAAAGCTGCTTTTATAGCTTCAAATTGCTCCCAACTAACATCTGAGAACCTGATGCAGCCATCTGGTTCTGTTTCAGGGGATGTAGATTTGACTGAAGTATATACATTCATAGGGCAACAGTCGCTTAGTTCATAGGTTTATTCTACCTGATTCACTTTTTTCCCGGAATCAAACCGCGCCGCCCTTTGGTTATAGACTGCTGCACAAATCTCTGCAGGTGCTGCAAGTGGGGGTTTTCTGGCAACAAATCCAACTGTTCCAAAGCTTGATTGAGAGTGTAGCCAGAATGGTATAGAATACGAAAAGTTTTCTTCAAAACTAGCAAATCTTCTGGTGTAAAACCAGCCCGTTCGAGACCTATTTTGTTGATTGCTCGCACTCTCGAAGGATTCCCCTCGACTAGCATATAAGGAGGTACGTCTCGATCGATCCTGCTCAAGCCGCCAACCATAGACAAGCGGCCGATGTGGACAAACTGGTGAACGCCCAAAACACCGCTCAAGCGGGCTTGAGACTCGATTTTAACGTGTCCGGCTAAGGCTACAGCATTTGCGATAATTACTCGATCGGCGATCGCGCAATTGTGTCCCACATGAACATAAGCCATCAATAGATTATGATTGCCAATTGTCGTGCTTTCTCCGGCTCCTGTAGCGCGGTTAATTGTCACGTATTCCCGAATGAGATTGTTGTCGCCAATTTTCACCCTAGTCAGAGAACCCTCGTATTTCAAATCTTGAGGTTCCAAACCAATCGCCGCACCGGGGAAAATTTGATTGCGAGCGCCTATTTCTGTTAGCCCGTCGATAATTGCATGGGCGCCAATCTTAGTATCCGGCCCGATTTTCACTCTTTCCCCAATTACAGCATAAGCTCCCACTTCTACAGTTGGGTGAAGTTCAGCGCGGGGATGAATCACAGCAGTTGGGTGAATCAAAGTAAGCATTTGTCAGTTGTTTTGCTGGTAAGTGGGAAGGAAGTTTGGCAACGCGCAGTGTAACGGATTAAACGAATGGATGTTGACGGAAGAAGGAAGGAAGAGGGAAGAAGGAAGAGGGAAGAAGGATATTTTAAAATTTTAAGATTGCTTCATTCCGAGGAAGGCTTCGCGGTTTTAATTTAAATTAAAAATTCAACACTTAAAACTACCCGCAAGCACTCACCAATTCCCAAATTAATCTACCATCGAAAAAGTCAATTCTCCTTCACAAACTTTTTGTCCGTCAACTTCAGCCAGAGCCTGCATTTTTGCAAAGCGGCGGCGTTTTACCCACAGCAATTCTACAGTCATCAGCAACTGATCGCCTGGTACAACCTGACGACGGAACTTGACTTGATCAATTCCGGTAAACATCCACAATCCTTGCTTGATGTCGGGCAACTGAGCCAGAACAATACCGCCAACTTGAGCCATCGCTTCGACAATTAATACTCCCGGCATAATCGGCCGTCCGGGAAAATGCCCTTGAAAATGCGGTTCGTTAAAAGTCACATTTTTAATTCCTACAGCCTTCTCGGACGGCACGTAATCAACAATCTTGTCAACCAGTGCAAAAGGATAGCGATGAGGCAATAATTTCTGAACTTCTTCGAGAGTAAAAGTAGATTTAACCGCTGGAGAATCTTCACCGTTTTTGGTGGGGACGGATTCAGACTTAGCAGTATTGAGGGTGTTAACTTCAGTCAGCGTAGACATTGCTTGAAGACTTTTGAGTGTGGTATTGCAGAAGGCAGAAGGAAGATGCAATCTTAACAGAAGATCACTTGTTTTTTCCTAACTTTTATCTAGGGTAGCTAGAGCTTCCGATTTCAGGGCTTGGGCGAGTTGGACGTGCAGGTTGTGACTGGCTTTGTAAGCCAAGTAGTGAGCTTTTGGCCAAGTTCCGAGCAGACTGAGGTCGCCTGCTAGATCTAGGATTTTATGGCGCACTGGTTCGTTGGCAAATCTCAAAGGCGGGTTGAGCCAGCCGGATCGATCGCAAACTAGGGCGTTCTCTAGGGTACCACCTTTGATCAAACCTGCTTGTCGCAATTGGTCAACTTGGCGAGCAAGTCCAAAAGTGCGGGCTGGGGCGATCGCGCTAGCAAAACTTTCTGCCTCTGGCGACCAACTGTACCATTGATTGCCGATCGCCTGTTCCTCAAAATCAATTCCGTAACTAAACCGAGTTTCGGCTGAGGGTAAAGCTGCTGCAAAGGCATCCCCGTGGCGCACCCAAATTGGCTGTTCTAGGACGAAGGAGGAAGTGGGGTCTTGCTTCGATTCTTGAGGAACTAAGCCGGTATGGGCGATCGCCTCTACCCAAACCAGAGCCGAACCGTCCAGCAGCGGCACTTCCGGCCCCTCAACCTCAATTCGAGCATTATCCGCCCCCATCGCGGCCAAAGCGGCTAATAAATGCTCTACAGTGCGAATTTGAGCATCGATACCTGCCAGTTCAGTTGAAAGTGCAGTCTGACAAACCGCCTCAATTTTTGCAGGAATTCTCGGAGCACCGGGCAAGTCTATTCTGACAAAATAGCGGCCTTCCCCAACCTCTGCAGGCAAAACTCGGACGCGAGTTTGTTCGCCGCTGTGCAAACCGATTCCCGACAGTTCAAATTCAGATTTTAAGGTACGTTGAGTCATTAGTTATTGGGAATTGGGCATTGGGCATGGGGCATGGGGAATTGGGTCTCGGTAATTGGTTATTGGTTATTGGTTATTGGGCATCGGTAATTGGTTATTGGTTATTGGTTATTAGTTATTAGTTATTAGTTAATTACTACCAATTACCAATTCTAAATGTCCAATGCCCAAGACTTCGACTACGCTCAGTACGAGTGTCCAATGCCCAATTTCCCATGCCCCATGCCCAATGCCCAATTCCCAATGCCCAATTCCCAATTAGAATCGCTCACCAATCCCAAAGTGAATTCGATTGTCGCCAGTGTCGTTGATACCGTAATCGATCCGGATCGGTCCTAAAGGAGATTGAATCCGCACGCCGAGGCCGTAACCGTAACCGCTACCCGGCTTTCCGCGGATACCGGCAGGGTCGCCCGGGACCTCTTCGCCCGTGCCCAAGTCGGTGCCAGCATCCAAAAATAGCGCTCCGCCGATAAACGAAATAATCGGGAAACGGTACTCAACGCTGGCTTCTAGGAAGCTGCGACCTGCTCCCATGTCGCCTTCGTCGTATCCGCGCACCGAGTTCGCGCCGCCCAAGGCAAAGGCTTCGTAGGGAGGCAAATCTCCGAAGACGGTGCCGCCTCTAAAACTGAATGCCAGGGTTTGAGGGCCGGGGGTAAAGTTAGTGTACTTGACTGGTAGGTACAAGCTGTAGCTGGCCCGCAGGCGGTTTAACAGGATGCTGCCGGAACCTACAGGAATCGATTGTTCCATCCCAAACCTGAGCAGCGAACCGCTAGTGGGGCGGAGGGGGTCGTTGCGCCGATCGCGCACCACACCTGCTTGCAAAGTTGTCAAGTCATCCGAGCCCGAATCGCTAAAACTCAACAGGTTGCCGAGTTCGTCCTCGGACTCGCGCCTGCCTTTGCGATCGGTAATTGAGACTCGCTGGTACTGCAAGCCGACTGAAGCTGTCCACTCAGGATCTGCAAAAGGATTGCGCGACAGGGGACGGGTGAAATTGATGCCGGCACCGGTGCGGACGACGCGGGGTCGATCGTCGTTGGGCAATCTGACTTCCCGTTCGCCACCGTCAAAAATCACGCTGATCGATCGTCTTCTAAACGCATTAATCGTATAAGAAGTCCGGTAAGGATCGCCCGCAATCCAGGGGTCGGTAAAACTCAAGTCAAACAGGGTTTGGCGTTCCCCGATTTGTATTTCAGCCCCCAATTTCTGGTTCCTACCTCTCAAGTTTTGCTGCTGGTAACTCAGCGTACCGAACAAACCCGTCGCGGAACTCAAACCCGCACCAGCGGCCAGAGAACCGGTATTTTTCTCAATGACGTTGACAATTACCCTTGCCTTGCGGGGGTCTGTCGTTCCCGGTTCCAAGGCAAGCCGCACGTCTTCAAAAATTCCCAAACCAAACACCCGTCTCAAATCTCTTTCCGCCTTGGTGCGGTTAAAAATGTCTCCGGGCTTGAGTTCTACTTCGCGGGTGACGACAAAGCGACGGGTGTTGCCTCCGATCGGCTGACCCGTGGCATCTGTTGCCTCTCCCTCCTTGTTGAGGAAGCGGACATCAACCGATTCGATCTGGCCTTCTGCCACTACCAGGGTTACTGTGCCGTCGTCTCCTACTTGCGGGGCATCAGTGATTTGGCCCAAAACATAGCCGTTCTCTTGATACCACGCATTAATTTTTTTCACTCCCTCCTCAAAGCGGCGGAGGTTGAGAATTTTGCCGTATTGATCGCGGAAGCTTTCGTCAATTACGCTTTGGGGCAGCACTTGCTGACCGGTGATTGTCACTCCCCGCAGCACCGGATTTGGCTGCACAATAAAAGTTACCCGGACGCCCAACGGGGTGTCTTCCGGTACTGCCCGCACGTTTCTGAAAAAGCCTGTGGCAAAAATGGCGTTGATGTCTTGTTGCAGTTGGCTGCGGTTGGTCGTGCGTCCCGGTTGGGTGCTGATGACTCGGTAAATTTCGCTTTCTAGGTCGTCCGTCGCCCCGGTGACTGTAACTTCTGCAACTAGCACTTGCGGTTCTGCCGCCCCGGCGGGTGCGGGGGTTTGTCTTGGCTGCGGTGCTGGGCCAGGGGGTAATGGGGGAACGGTGTCAGCCGGCGGTCTGGTCGGGGCCGGTCTGGGGGTAACTGGGGCGTTTTGAGCGATCGCCCCTGGTTCCTCTGGTTTCCCTAGCTCTGCTGCGATCCAGGCGGGCGTTACAGCCGCTTCCGATGGGGGGAGCGAGCTGTCCTGTTGCGCGTCTGGCAGGGCGTTTTGGCTGCTAGAGGCGGGGGAGGGGTTGGATGCTAGCTCGGGTTTGAGTTGAAGCAAGGGAGGCGAAACCGGGGAGGGCGTCTCTGTGAATCCGTCTCGGGGTTTGCGGTCGTTTTCTCCTCTGGCAGGGGCCTCCGCTATTTTTAGGGCTTCCCCTTTGCTGGTTTTAGCGGCTTTGCGGTTTTGAGGAGGATTTTGGGTTAATTCTGGAATGGGGCGATCGGGTAATTCGATCGACGGGGCAGGCGGAACGGCAGCCAAAGCTTCCTCTGCTGATTCAGAGTAGGATGTTTGGCCGCTTGCCGAATTTGATAACCCGAATGTTGCTGAGGCAGTAAAAACTGCCACCAATACAGCAGATAAACGCATTTTTGTTCACTTTTTTGGGCAATCCACACACCACATTAGTCATTATTCATTAGTCATTAGTCATTAGTTATATAAGTCGGTGGAATTTCGCGCTGACCGCTAATTGATGACTGTTGACCGCTGATTGCTGACATCGAAAGCAGAAGGGTGACAAACTGTGCAATTCTAGCGCATTACCAAGGCCTCTAGACTTTCTGAGCGAGAACGCGTTGGAGAACTTGCTGGTAAGCAGTTTCTACCGATCCTAAGTCGCGGCGGAATCGGTCTTTGTCCATAACACGGGCGTCGGGGTCGGCTTCTGCGTTGTCCCAGAGGCGGCAGGTGTCGGGACTGATTTCGTCGGCGAGGATCAGATTTTGATGTTGGTCGATACCGAATTCTAGTTTGAAGTCTACCAGGGTGATGCCGCACTGGCTAAAAAATTCTTTGAGTATTTCGTTAATTTCGCGGGCGGCGATTTCTAGTTGGTCTACTTGTTCGGGGGTGGCTAGCTCCATTAGCAGCAGCCTGTCGCGGGTCAGCAGCGGGTCTCCCAAATCGTCGTTTTTGTAATAAAACTCCACCAGCGGCGGATTGACAATTGTGCCGAGGGCGAGTCCGGTTTGCTTGCAAAGGCTGCCAGCAGCAATGTTTCTGACTACGACTTCCAAGGGCAAGATTTGGACGCGACAGACTCGCATTTGGTTGGGGGCCGGCGTGTCGATGAAGTGGGTGGGAATGCCTTTGGCTTCTAGCATCCGAAACAGGTGGGCGGATACGGCGCAGTTGATTTCGCCTTTGCCGACGATGCTGCCGCGTTTCTGGGCGTTAAAGGCTGTAGCGTCGTCTTTGAAGTGGGTCAGCAAAATTTCGCTGTCTTCGGTGGAGTAGAGGATTTTGGCTTTGCCTTCGTAGAGTTTGCGATCGGCTGACATGGCGATTAATAATGTAGATGAGTTTTAGATTTTACCGTAGCTCGATCGGGCGTTATTGGCGAGTTTTTGGATCTCGGCTGCGCCACTCAGAGCATGAGGGGCGAGTACACCTGCAGGTAGATCCCGCGAGCGGCCCAACCATAAATGATTCTTGACAAACGACAATAGAGATTAAACCTGCTGGGTTCGCGATCCGTGCTGACTAAACCTTACCAACGAGACGGGCGCTTAAAAAACATCTATAAAATGGCTGATTTATGCAAGACAAAAAAATTCATATTCTTTTGGTAGAAGATGATGAGGTTGATGTGATGAACGTCCGGCGAGCTTTCAAAAAAAATAACATCGTCAATCCCCTCTACATTGCTGCCAATGGATTAGAAGCTCTAGCTATATTACGTGGAGAAGAAAAAATAGAGCCTCCTATGCCTCAAGAGCGCCGGTTAATTTTGCTGGACTTGAATATGCCGAGAATGAGCGGGATCGAGTTTTTGCAAGAATTGCGACAGGATGAATGTTTGAGGTCGATTCCGGTAATCGTCCTCACAACTTCTAATGAAGATAGAGATAAAGTAAAAGCTTATAATTTGAATGTAGCGGGTTATATTCTTAAACCCGTTACTTTTTCTAACTTTGTGGAAGTGATGGCTACCCTCAATAGATACTGGATGCTAAGCGAAATTCCCTAAAATGGGAAAATTTAATAAAAAATTTATTTTTTGATGTGGCTTGGTGATTTTTCAGCGCTGCCGTTATTTTAATTCCTTTTTCCAGCCTGCAGCTTTTTCGGAGTAATCCACAATTCGGTTGTTATGGACAAAATTCTCACAATTCTGATAGTTGATGACGATGCAGTCGATCGAATGGCGATCAAACGTTCGCTCAAGTCCGCTGGTGTTTCGGCAGAAGTTACTGAAGCAGAAGACTGCGCGGATGCCCTGGCCCAACTCTCGGTCAGCAAAAATTATATGCAGGCTACCACGAAACTCTCGAGACCAAATAAATCTCAACCTTTAAGCGAGGTTGAGGAGACCGAAAAAGGGCTGCTATTAAATCAAATATTTGAGTGCAAATTTGACTGCGTATTGCTCGACTACGGATTGCCGGACGGTGACGGACTGAGTTTAGTAAAATATCTACGAGAAGCTGGGCTGAAAGTTCCCTTAATTGTGCTCACCGGTCAAGGCGACGAACAAATTGCTGTGGAATTGATGAAGGCAGGAGCTTCTGATTATATCGCTAAAAACAAGCTTTCTCCCAAAAGTTTGTCTCGCAGTTTGTCCAATGCGATGCGCGTTTACCGCGCAGAATTTCAGGCGTTTCATACCAGTCAAAAGCTCAAGGAAAGTGAGGAACGATACAGGTTAGTTTTAGAGGGAGTGAACGACGGAATTTGGGATTGGGATTTAAGTAAAAATGAGGTTTATTGGAACGATCGCCTTTTGGAAATTATCGGTTTGTCGCGTAAGCAATTTGGCAGGACTATGGACGCTCTATACAACCGCCTGCACCCCGATGACAAGGAGGGAATTGTCGCGGCGATCGCCGCTCACTTGGAACAAGAAATAGACTATAATGTAGAATTTCGGCTGCTACACTCGAACGGTGTTTACCGCTACTGTACTTCTCAGGGAAAAGCTCAGCGGAATTCCCAAGGAAAACCGCTGCGAATGGCAGGCATGATTAGCGACATTACTGAGCGGAAACAGGCGGAAGACGCTCTGGAAAGGGAACGGCAGCAACTGAGACAAATTATTACTTGCGTGCCTGTAGCAATGGCGATGTTCGATACACAAATGCGCTATATGGCTAACTCTAAAAAATGGGTTAGTCAATTTAATTTAAACTTGCCGTCTCTGAATAATTTTAGCCATTACGAATTGTTTCCAGATACACCGAATCGCTGGAAAGTAATGTACCAAGAAGTGCTCAAAGGCAAGGTAGTTTCTGTGAGCGAAGATGCCTGGGAACGAGCCGACGGATCAGTTCTGTACCTGCGGTGGGCTGCTCACCCTTGGTACGATCCAGACGAGAAAGTCGGGGGAATCGTGATGGTTGCCGACAAGATTAATGAGTTGGTGGAAGCGCGGGAAACTGCCTTAGAAGCTAGCCGGGTGAAGTCGCAATTCTTGGCGAACATGAGTCACGAAATTCGCACTCCGATGAATGGGGTTTTGGCAATGGCTCAATTGCTGCTGCGCGCTCCTCTAGAACAGAAACAGCGGGACTGTGCTCAGACGATTTACCGCAGTGCTGAGCATTTGCTGAATGTTATTAATGATATCCTCGATTTCTCTAAAATTGAAGCTGGAGAAATGCGACTGGAAAAGGCTAATTTTGATTTGGATAGTTGCGTTGAGTCGGTGATAGAAATTATAGCGCATTTGGCCGAAGAAAAAGGTATTGAATTGAATATTTTAGTTGACAGCTCAGTGCCGAGAAAGTTGGTGGGCGATTTGGGCAGATTGAAGCAAGTTTTGCTGAATTTGACGGGTAATGCGATAAAATTTACCGATCGCGGTCAAGTTCTAGTTCACGTAACTGTGAAACAGGGCAACCGACGGGCAGACGGTAGACAAGAAGCAAGATTGCTATTTTCGGTGCGGGATACTGGCATTGGAATTTCGGTCCAAGGGCAAACAAAGCTGTTCCAATCTTTTTCTCAGGTAGACGATTCTCCTACTAGGCCTTACGGCGGGACGGGCTTGGGTTTGGCTATTTGTAAGCAGTTAGTGGAGATGATGTCCGGCGAGATTGGAGTTCGCAGTTTGCTAGGCAGCGGTTCGACTTTTTGGTTTACGGTACCTTTGGAAAAACAGTTGCCAGTGGAGCCTCAAGATCCCGAACTTGCGGGCAAGAAGCTGTTAGTAGTCTCTGGAAGCGCTTTGAGGAGGGCAGCGGTGCGATCAATCGCTCAAAGTAGGGGTGCGCGCTGCGACGAGGCAGAAACTGCTGCTGAGGCTTTTAGTTGGTTTAAAAATGCCCAAGGCAGGATTTCTCAGAATTCGGGAGAGGGTGGAAAAAGCTGGGATGTGGTGCTTGTGGACTTGCAAATGCCGGAGTTGGATGCAGAGGAATTTGCTAGGAAAGTGCGATCGACCTCGACAGTTGGGTCGTTAATCGCCATGACTGGTTTGCGAGAACAGCCGAAGGCTGAATCGCTTTGCAGTCGGGGTTTTAACGGATATTTGATCGAGCCGGTGCGACCAAGCCGCCTGCTTGAGGCTTTGCAGGCGCCGGTGAAGGGAACGGGAGAGTTTGGGAGAGTGGAGGCTGCTAATACTTGCAAGTTGCCGCCAGTTAATTCTCAATATGTTACTCCCAATTCGCTGTCATCGCTGAGAATTTTGGTGGCGGAAGACCACCCGATCAATCAACAAGTTCTGGTCGAACAGTTGGCAGTTTTAGGCTATCAGGCTGACTGCGTGGTAAACGGTCAAGAAGCGCTGGATTTGCTGGCAAAAAAAAGCTATGATTTAGTGCTGATGGACTGTCAAATGCCGGTACTTGATGGTTACAAAACGGCGCAAAAGTTGAGGCAAATCGAAGGAAGCGATCGGCATACTTTTGTGATGGCTTTAACTGCTCATGCTATGCCGGGGGAACGAGAAAAGTGTCTGGCGGCGGGGATGGATGATTATCTCAGCAAACCTGTAGATTTAGATGCTTTGGCGGCGGCCCTGAAAAAGTATGAAGCCCTAAATGTTCAGGGTGAAAATAAGTATGGAGTTAAAAGTATAAATTCGGAAAACAAATCTCAATTAGCAACAAATTATACAGAAGTTATGGAAAAAGCGCAGGTTGTAGCTCTGCCGACACCAAGGGCGATCGCACTTCAAACTTGGGAACATAAAGACTACGACGGACTGTTCGACAAGAGCAGATTGGAGCAACTCGGACGAGTCAATATTAAATTGCCAGAGCGACTTTTGCAAGCTTTTGTGGCAGACGCTCAAGCTGATATGGCTGCGGCCAAACTAGCCGTAGAAGCTAAAGATTGGCAAGCTGTGGAATATCAAGCCCACCGTCTCAAAGGAACTTCTGCTAATGTGGGAGTTGCTCTGATGTCGGATTTGGCCGCACAATTGGAGCATCAAGCGCGATGCTTTCAATCTGAAACACCAGAGGGGGAATTGTTAAATATTGAGAGGATTGAGAATATATTAGTGAGTTTGTCCAGTCATTTAGCCCTGGTTCAAGAATTTGTGGAAACTCGAATGTTGGGTTAATATCTTACTCGCTCATAGTCAATCGTAGTCGGCGATAAAAATCGCCGTTACAAAAACGCAGTTTCTCTATAAAAGACTAAGAAATAAAGCGGTACGGTACGGAGTGTGCATCCTACATATAGAAATTATAGGTAAATTTTGTTGGTTTCTTCACTCCCTGTCCTCTGCGTTCTCTGCGGTTAATTAAAAAATAATTAATTTAGCTATGAATTACGATCCCAGTACAAACAATATTTTAGAGATCAATTCATTAGAAAATAATGAAGAAATGCTTACGCCTTTGAGGGTTTTTGCTCAGGAAGTTTTATTGTATGAAAACAAGGTGGTTGGTGAGCAAAAATCGGTAAATGCTGTGCCGTCCCCCCCCGAAGAAATCAATAATTTTTGTGTTGACAATCTCCTAGCAAAAGTGGCTCGCTGCTGTCGGGAAAGCAAGGTTGGAAAAAAATTACCGACGGCTTTTTACGTTCACGTTTCGGCTTTGCAGACACTCAACCCTGTCCTCGGAATCTACGAAAGTTGTGCCAGACGCACTCTGGAAAATATTGATGAAGCAACTTTAGTTAAAATTTCACTCCATCAACCTAAAATATCTTATCTTTTTTACCCAGATTTCGATACAGATGCTCATCCTGCTTTGCAAACTAGCATCCAGATTAATCTAGCAACTGGGGAAGTTAAATATTTCGATTACAGCAACAGCGAAAATCCCCCTGTTTTGCACCGTAAGGAAACTTTTGTAGCAGCAGATTATCCCCATTACGAAAAGTTTTGGAGGCTGACTCGCTGCGAGGAAAAGTGGGGGCTGCTTGACAATACTAGCGTTATCGGCACTCGCGAGGGTTGGCTCAAATATTTGGGATATTGCGGTGTGGAAATCCAAGATCATACTGTTGTCGAGCGTGTGAAACAGGAAAATAGTGAGCTATCAATTCCTAAGATAGAGCGGCACAAAGCTGCAATGGTACGCAATTCGCTTTCTAAACCTCTGCGTCTGGTTTTAGAAGCAGATTTAGCGAGGGACGGGGCTACTTTTTTTGATTACGGTTGCGGTTACGGCGGGGATATTAAATATATTGCACAAGAGGGTTATGCTATCTCTGGTTGGGACCCATACTATCAGCCGGATACTCCGCGAATTTGTGCTGATATTGTGAATATTGGTTACGTGATTAATGTCATTGAATCTTTGGCGGAACGCCGAGAAGCTTTGCTGAATGCTTGGGAATTAACTAAGAATTTATTAGTTGTAGCAGCTCAGGTTTTGATTGACGATCGCCAACAAGGTCAAATTGTTTACGGGGATGGGGTGATTACTTCTCGGAATACTTTTCAGAAGTATTACGAACAAGAAGAGTTGAAGGTTTATATCGACCAAGTTTTGAGTGTGGATGCAATTCCTGTTGCTTTGGGGATTTATTTTGTGTTTCGGGATGCTGCGGAGGGTGAAGGTTTTCGTGCTTCTCGGTTTCGATCGCACTTATCGACTCCCAGAGTGCGATCGCAAGTTAAGCGGTTTGAGGATTATGCGGAAATGTTGGCTCCTTTGATGGCTTTTGTGAGCGATCGAGGCCGCCTTCCAGTTAAAGGCGAACTAGCCGAAGAATCGGCGATTAAGGGGGAATTTCACAGTTTTAATCGCGCTTGGAGGGTGATTTTGCAAGCAACGGATGCGGATGATTGGGAGAAAATCGCCGACAAGCGCCGCCAGGATTTGCTGGTGTATCTGGCTCTGATCGGTTTGGGCGCTCGGCCTTCAATGCGCCGACTCCCAGCTCAAATCCGCAACGACATCAAAGGTTTGTTCGACAATTATCAAAAAGCTTGCACTTTGGCTGATTTAATGCTGTACAGTTTGGGCAAAGCTGATATTGTTGCGGATTGCTGCGAAGATAGTGCGATCGGCTACAAACAGCCCGGTACTCTTTCAGTTCACGTCTCTGCATTAGAAGAACTAGACCCTTTGCTGCGGCTTTACGAAGGCTGCGCCAACCGCACAATTGGCAGACTTGACGGCGCGACAATCATCAAATTTTACGCTCGCAAACCTCAGATTTCCTATTTATTTTATCCCGATTTTGACACGAACCCGCATCCCGCCCTTCACACTTCTATGCACATAGATTTGCGCGACCTTTCTGTCAGTTATCAAGATTATTCTGATGTGGACAACCCGCCAATTTTATTGAGGAAAGAAGCTTTTGTTACTGCTAGTTATCCCCATTATGACAAGTTTGCAAAACTCACCCGCCAAGAAGAAAAGTTAGGGATTATCGATCGTGGCGCAGTTAAGAAACATCGGCAGTGGGTGAAGTGTTTGGAGGAAAACTGCGTTAAAATTAAGGATCATAAGTTGTTTTGGCGATCGAATGCTGACCCAGACAAGTTGAAAATACTGCAAAAAACTGCGTCGGAACGCCAGCAGAAAAAGATTGATTTGGAGCCAGGAAAGAGTGAACCAACCCCAGAAAACGCAGAGGGAACAGAGGATGGAAAGATTAGTGGCGAACAAAGTTGAAATTTGTTGGTAAGGTGTTTACAATTCAGGCTGTAGCGTTCCTAGCGGTTGACATGGAAGAATACTTGAAAGTGAGTGAAGTTATTGATTGGCAGCATCCTGAAATTATGGAATGTGCTAAACAAATCGCATCGGCATATGACACACCAACGGCGATAGCTAAGGCTTGCTTTGAGTGGGTGCGAGATGAAATTCGTCACAGTTATGACTATCAAATGAGTCCTGTGACCTGTAGAGCTTCAGATGTACTTCAGCACCAAACAGGGTATTGCTATGCGAAAAGTCACTTGTTAGCAGCGTTACTAAGAGCAAATGAAATTCCAGCAGGTCTTTGCTACCAGCGGTTGAGTATTGATGACAAGGGTGCGCCGTATAGTTTGCACGGTTTCAATGCCATCCATTTACCTGAAGTTGGTTGGTATCGAGTTGATGCAAGAGGTAACAAAGAAGCAGTCAACGCTCAGTTCACTCCACCTCAAGAACAGTTAGCGTTTAAGATTCAGTTTTCCGAAGAGGCAGATTTTCCAGGCATACTCTCAGAGCCGCTTCAAGTCGTTATAAAAGCACTGCAAGCACAGAAGGCATGGGAGGATATGCTTCGTAATCTCCCAGACATTTCGTTGGAGTCCGCGAAGAGTTATGGTCTGCTATGATACCCATCGAATCCTGCTTTGGGCAGGCGCAGCGTTTTGAATTGTTCACGGGCAAAAGAGCCGCAACATTCGTCTTTATGAGCGCCTCGGATACAAGCTATTCAATAGTGAAAAAGTAAACAAACTGCTGTCGTTCGTGTTAATGGAAAAACACAAGTGAAATGCCCCAACAAGCAGCGCAGGCTGTGGCAGTAGTTTGAAAACCATCGTTTTTTGTGAATAACGCATTGACATTGTAAATACATTTTACCTATACTAGGGAGCCTGAATGTAGACTGCGTGCTCAATGGCATTACCTTCGTATGGGAGGACTCAAAAGCGCAGATTAATCCCACAAATCATGATGGGGTTACTTTTGAAAAAACTGCTGAATCCTTCTTTGACCCATTTCTAGTTGTCGTTGATGCCAGCCGCAATGAGGAAGCGCGTGATGCTGTGATTGGGCTAGGTCGTCGGTGGAATCTACTGTATGTGGTTCACATTGAGCGTGAAGAAAATGTCATTCGGATTATTTCAGCACGTAAAGCAACTCGTCAGGAGAGGGCAGAGTATGAAGGTTGAAGCATTAATGTCGAGTGTCAAATTATTTGTCCGCGTGGACAGGTTGCTGCCCGTTTGACAAATAATTTGACACTCGACACCTGAAACTATTGATGTACAAAGCGTTAAGAGTAGTGCGGATAAAAGGACTTGAACCTTCACTCCTTTCGGAACCAGAACCTAAATCTGGCGCGTCTGCCAATTTCGCCATATCCGCATTTTGACATTTAAATACTATAGCACACAACAGAGCGATCGATCAATCGATTTTAGATTTTAGATTTTAGATTTTAGATTGAAGGAAGCGACCCACTGATAAATCCGCAGGGGGATGAGCAAATTGCTCGATCGCCCAACATCGAGAAACCCGGTCATTTTTGGACACCGGGTTCAATCATGAGTTATCGCCACAGCAATTTTCCGTAATTTTCACTTGTCACTTACTTTTGGCCGAGCGCCTTCCAGGTTGTTTCGTCCACCATGCCGTTAGCCATTAAACCCTTATACTCCTGAAATTTCTTGACAGCCGTAGCAGTGCGAGCGCCAAAAATGCCGTCGATGGGGCCCGGATCGTAACCCTGTATTTCCAAACGCACCTGTAGCGTCTTCACCTTGGAACCGACAGCGCCTTTATTTAGAAGAGTTGGAGGATTGCCGGGAACAGCAGCATTGCTCAGAATTGGAGGAGTGCTCTGCACAGTTTCAGAAGCTGATGCCGGATCTGCTGCTAAAGCTGTCCAAGTTTCTTTGTCCACAATGCCATCTGCGTTCAAACCCTTAGACTGCTGAAAGGCACGAACCGCCGATGTAGTGCGAGAGCCATAGGTACCGTCGATCGTCCCTACCTTGAAATTGTGCACCTGCAAGCGCTGCTGTATGGCTGCAACTTCTGGCCCGTCAGCTCCCGCCGAGATAGTTTTTTCCTTTTTCACTGGTGCCTGCTCGCCCGCGTAAAAAGGCTTGTTAAACATATCTCCTTGGGACTTTCCCTCGGGCGATGCTGACGCACCCGGATCGGCGGGAGCCGTAAAGTCTCTGCGGTACTGTTCCTGCACCAAGGGTTCGGAGTCGAAAGCAGCAGTGGCCTTTCGGGTTAAGCCGGGAACGAGCAGAGCAATCAAGCTGAAAATCGTAACAGTAGTCACACGCATAAATTTCATCCTGTTAGTGAGGTTTGACAAGGTATCGCTGTTTTCATGTTTCTAAATCTAATTGTATTACCCGGACTGCTTTCTGAGACATATAGCAAAAGGAAGAAGGAACAAGGCCATTTCACTTGGCGATCGGGTAACAAAAAGTCCGAGGGAAGGGGTAATAGACCGCATTGGTTTGAGCCATTAAGAAAGTTCTAAGCGTCTGGCGCGGTTGCTATATCTGCCCCGGTCTCTAGAATTTCAGCACTCGGGACACCAGCACTCACAAGTTACCTGTTAGAAGTAGGGGCCGGTTCGCACTATTCCTAATAAACCCGCTTGATTCCGAGATGTTTCGTTACCAAAGATCCTATTTTCGTATAAACCACGTCTTTTAGCCTCAGTCTTATGGTACAAAACCTGCCGTCATTCACAAATCTTTACAGGCGAATTTTCTACAAAGTTGATCTATGAAAAGCGAAGTTTTTTCCTTCAATCTCCCCGTAATATCAATTTCGGTTATATGGGAATTATTAAACCCCTCTTGACGCAGAGGATACAGAGAAAGAAAAGAGAGAGAGGAAGAATTCCGATACCAAGGGATTTCATGTAAAAAGCAAAACTCGCGACTTATCGATTTGCGTGTTCTGCCAATAAAGCCTTTGCTCTTGGCTTGTAAATGAGATAAAACAGCGATTCTATGTAGCGGAGCATATCTTCGCGGTTTTCTTTGGACGAGTAGTTCCAAAAACCGTAAGCCCGGGCCAGAGTCAGCAGGTTGGTAGTGTGAATTTTCCAGGTATACGTGCTGTAAACTCGGTCAATTCCTCGCGTTGAAATTTCATACCAATAGTTGGGATTGTGTTCGCATTTAGATAAAAAATCTAGAAGTTTTTGGGCAGTCTCCTGGTGGTGGGTCGGGTTGATATAAAACCCATTTACGCCATCTTGAATGATTTCCAGCGGGCCGCCAAACTGCGTCCCGAAAGTGGGAATTCCGGTAATCATTGCTTCGAGAATTGTCAACCCGAAAGCTTCAAATAATGCTGGCTGAACAAATATACCTTGGGTGTCGGCGATTACCCGGTAGATTTCGCCGGACAGGCTTTTGGAAAGCCTCACTCCCAGCCAGCGAATTTTACCGTGGAGGTTGTATTGGTCGATAATAGCGTAGAGCTTTTTAATTTCTTCTGCTTCTTCGTAGTCTTCGGTTTCTTCGACCCGCAGCTTGCCAGCTACTAGAATTAAGTTGCATTTTTCTTGCAACTCCTGGCTTTTTCCGAACAATTCTGCTAAGCCTGTCAGGTTTTTAATGCGATCGAGCCGGGCGATCGAAAATAAAGGGCGCTTTTGCGGGTCGTCGAGTTTTCCAAAGACTTGTTCCGGGTCTTCTAAAGTAAATAGCAGTTCGCCCGGCCGATCGCGCTCCTCTTGCACCCGGTCTTCTATCCGGGTGTAGGGAAAGTACACACTTTCGTTAACTCCCGGCGGCACGACGTTGAATTTAGGGCTGAACAGTTCAATCCCGTTCACAACGTGGTACAAATCCGGCATCGTAAAACAATGGTAAGATTCGTACTGACCAACACTATCGGGTTTGCCGACAATCTCTTGATAGGTGCTGGTGACAATACAATTAGCTGCATTCATGGCAATTATATCGGCCGTAAATTGCAGCGCAAAATGGTATTTTTCCTCGGATTCTTGCCAGTAAAGATTGCTTAACAAATATTTAGATTTTTCCAGCGCATGGGCAATGTTGCACTGAGTAGTTTTGAGTTTGCGAGACAGCAAAAACGCTACCAAGTTGCCGTCGGAATAGTTGCAGACAATTAAATCTGGTTTGCCCTGAAACTCAGCCAGCAGTTCTTTTTCTGCATCGATCGCGTAAGTTTCCAAATAAGGCCAAATCTCGAATCTAGAAATCCAATTTTGAGTCAGTTTGGGATTGAACTCCCGGAAGGGAATCCGCAAAATCCAAGCATTTTCTGTGCCGTGAATTTTTTCCAAACGTTGGTTGCAGCGCGTGCCGTCGCTGTTAGGAATTAACCGGGTGAGAATAATTACTTTAGGTTTGACTCCTAAACTATCGAGACCGGCAAGATGAATGTCTTCTTGCAGTTGTTTCTCTAAACTCTTCGCTTGATCGAGGACATAAACTACCTGCCCTCCCGTATCCGGCCGCCCCAAAACTCCTTCTTGCCCGAACCAGCCGTGAGGAGAAACTAGGACGATGTTGAAAATCATCGGGATGCGAGAAATAAATGCTTCTAGGGTTTGCGGATCGGGGGCATCAATTAATTCGTCAAGAAGTCCTAGGGTTTCATGCACGCGGGCGGCGGTATTTCCCCAACCTGCCTCGAAACCCATCATTTGCAGAACTAATCGAAATCTCTCGTAGGGTTCTTCTTCAGAAATATCGCTGACTAAGGTGAGGGCTTTTTTGATTTGTTCGGAAAGTTGTTCTTGGGATTTTATGCGATCGTTAATTAGTAATTGTACGCCGTTGTAGCGGTGAATGCCCAAGAAATTAAATAGAGTTTCCTGCGATTGTCTGGGGTCTTGAAACAGTTTGCTGGAAAGGTATCGGTTGAGGAATTGCACTCCTTTGCCGATGTTTTTGGGGTCGCGAATTGTGGGGGAATAATCGTAAAAAGGGCCGAAATCTAGTTCGAGAATGTCGCCTTCTTGGGGGTGAAAGTGGTTGACGAAGCGATCGCGCACATCGAGCAATTCTTGCACTGTCATCTGCTCAACAGTCAAGTCGTCTGCAACTCGCACTATTTCCATTTTAGCAATTTTTGGCCGCAGCAAGACGCAAAGGCTGCCTTCTTCGAGAAGAATTTCCTGAACGTAGTAAATGAGTTTGCTTAAAAGAGAAGATTGATGGAACTGTTCGGGCTTTTCGTATTTGGTGCAGTAGGCGGCAAAAGCGTTAACTATGTCGTTTCGCAGTACATATGTGTTACCCAAAGCGCGTAAATCGCTGACAAACTGACGCAACTCGGTTTTTTCGTCGCTGGCGATAACAGTCTGAAAGAGTTCAGACATACATACTCCCTTATTTAAGACTTGGGATTTCCGCTGTGGAATTAGGCGATACTCAAACAGTATCGCCCTTTGTTTTAAGCGGCTACTTTTTTTGTAATGTTAAAGTCTGCAAAGTGAAGTTGCTATCCCTCAAATGACATAAAACTCCCCGTATTTGTGGCGAATGTAACGGATAAATGGATCAATAGTTAAAGGTGAACCTGTAACCCGATCGATCAATTCAACAGCAGTGTATTTACGGCCGTGCTGGTAGATGTTTTGTTTTAGCCAGTCGTGGAGTACGGTAAAATTGCCCTGTTCTATTTCTACGGGAATTTCAGGATTGATTTTTACTGCTGTTTCGTAGAATTGGGCGCTCATCAAGTTGCCCAGGGTGTAACCTTGGAACATTCCGCCGATCGTACCAACATACCAGTGAACATCTTGCATCGCGCCTTCGCTGTCGGTAGCGGGGACAACGCCGAGGTCGGTTTTATAGCGTTCGTTCCAGGCTTCGGGGAGGTCTCGCACTGCTAGTTTTCCCTCTACCATTGCCAATTCTAGGTCAAAGCGGATGGCGACGTGGAGGTTGTAGGTTACTTCGTCGGCATCGGTACGGATGAGCGATCGCGAGACTTTGTTAATTGCCCGGTAAAATGCGTCAGTGGATACGTGTCCCAACTGTCGCAAAAATATGCCTTGGAGTTGCGGGTAGAAACATTCCCAAAAACCGCGGCTGCGCCCGACCAGATTTTCCCAAAGTCGCGATTGACTTTCGTGAACCCCGGAGGAAATGCCACCTGCCAGAAGCGTGCCTTCAAATTCCAGGGAATTTCCGAGTTCATAGAGGGCGTGTCCGGCTTCGTGGATGCTGCTGAAGAGTGCTTGATCCAAGTGGTCTTCATAGACGCGGGTGGTAATTCGCACGTCGTCTATGGAGAAGTTGGTCATGAACGGGTGCAGGGTGGTGTCTTGCCGTCCCCGCTGGAAGTCGTACCCCATGCGTTCTACGACTTTGCGAGTGAATTCTAGTTGCTGGGATTCTGGGAAGTTTTGGTGCAAGCAGGAGTCGTCGGCCGGTGGTTGGGAGGTGATGGCTTCAACTATCGGCACTAATTCTTGACGCAGTTGGGCGAAAAGCGGGCGCAGCAGCGCTACTTTCATGCCGTAGTCGCTACGATCAATCAAAGGATCGGCGATGTGTTCGTAGCCGGGGAAAAAGTCGGCGTATTGCCTGCTTAATTCTAGGGTTTTTTCGAGATACGGCTCGACGGCTGCGAAGTTGTTGGCTGCTCTGGCAGTGGCCCAAGCTTCGTAGCAGTCGGCTTGGTGGCGGCAGAGTGCTGACATGAAGGTTGCGGGGACTCTGGCGGCGCGATCGTAGTCTCTGCGCGCTATGCGGATCAGGCTGGCTGCGGTGGAGTCGTAGGGGAGGGTTTGTTCGTAGAAACGCAAGTCTTCTAGGAGTTCACCTATTTTTGGATCTGTAAATTTTTCGTGGGATATTTGTTTGAGAGTAGCCAACTGGCGGCCTCTGGCACTTGCACCTTTGGGGGGCATATAAGTTGATTGATCCCAATGCAGCAGCGACGAGGCTGATTCGATGTCGTTAACTTCTCTGAGGTGGGCTGCCAGTTGAGCGAATTTTGCTTGAGTTTTGTCTAGGGTTTGCATGATTGGGGTTTATGGTGCTGTTTTGCCTACAAAGGTTGCAGTGCGGCATCCGTATCCATCAATCATAGCTACCCTGAAATCAAGCTAAAAACCGCACTTCTTCCCGTATTGTAAGCAATTTAGAGTCATTTTTGCACAATTTCCGGTATTTCTGGGGATTAAGTTCGATCGCCTTAGATAAGTTTTCGATCGCCAGCCGGATGCTGGTGGCTACAAGTTCGGGGCTGTTTGTGAGCTCGCCTGCTTGTTTTTCCAGGGCGTACACGCAAGCTTTTTGATAGTACAGGTTGGGATCGTCGGGTTTGAGTGCGATGATTTTATCGTAGGAGGCGATCGCTTCGGTCAATCGTTGAATTTTTTTGAGTGCTATGGCGCGGTTGTACCAGGCTTCGGTGTTGTCTGGCTGCAACTCTAGGGTTTTGTCCCAAGAGGCAATTGCTTCTTCAAAGCGCTGTAAGTTGGCGAAGGCTAAGCCGCGGTTGTAAAAGGTTTCGCTGTCGTTGGGCTTGAGTGCGAGGGCTTTGTCCCAGGATGCGATCGCTTCTTCAAATTCTCCCATTTGGGCGATCGCCGTGCCGCGTTTGTTCCAGGCTTCGGCGGAATTCGGCCGCAGTTGCAGGGTTTTGTCGTAGGAGGCGACGGCTTCCGGGTAGAGTTTTTCATCGGCTAGGGCTAAGCCGCGGTTGTACCAGGCTTGATGCAAGTCTGGTTTAAGTTCGATCGCTTTGTCGTAGGAGGCGATCGCGGCTGTATTTTGGTCGGATTTTCTCAGGGCAAATGCTTTGTTGTACCAAGCTTCGCAGTAGTCTGGTTTGATGGCTATGGCTTTGTCGTAGGAGTCGATCGCTTCTGACAATTTTTCTAAGCTGACGAGGGTGTTGCCGCGGTTCGTCCAAGCTTCGGGGTAGCTGGGGTTGAGTGCTAGCGCCTTTTCGTAGGATGCGATCGCTTCTGAGAGTCTGTTGAGCTTTCGCAAAACGTTGGCGCGGTTATACCACGCTTCTGGATTGTTTGCTTTGATTTGTAGGGATTTGTTGTAGGCTGCGATCGCTTCTTCTAGCTGGCCCATTTTTTTGAGGGCTACGCCTTGGTTGTACCAGGCTTCATAAAATTTTGGTTCAAGTTCGATCGCTTCTTCCCAAGATTCGATCGCAGCTTGGAATCGTCCCATTGCTTCTAGGGCGTTGCCGCGATCGTACAATGTTTGAGCCTTTTGGGTGTTGACTGCTATGGATTTTTCCCCTGAGTCGATCGGCTTTTCTATGCTGGCTAATTTTTGCAAGGGGTTTCACCTCTTTATTTTCTGTCTAATTGATTCTTTTCTTTTTTATATGCGATCTTTTTCGCCTTTGAGTGCTTTCGATCGCGACTATTTGGTTATTTATGGCAATTTTACAGGAATTTGGGAGCTTTTTCAATTTTTTTCATTATAATTCTAGAGCTTGGATTTGTAGGTATAGATTAATACTATTTTTTTTAGCTGGCTGCGTAGAAAAGAGGAAAGGGCGATCGTACTGAGGTGTGACAAACCTCATCCAAGATATCATTTTCACGTAACCCTTTTGAGCGATCGGCGGTTGAAAGCCCCTCTTGTCAAGCGAAGTCCGCCTTGGCAGAGTAATAAATAATAAGAGTATTTTTGATGCTGTAGCGGCGGGTTTTACCAAGAATAATTGTCTAAAACCGACAATCTCATAAACCGGCCCCGCCCAAGGGCAAATCCCTATTCTTGAATCAAGGCTTGAAACCGAGTATGCGATCGAATGCTGTCAAAATCCGAGTCAGTTTTTGCCATGTCTCGGTACTTGTCAGGATTCAGATTGATGGCTTGCTGCAAATTCTGAATCGCTTGGTCAATCTGACTCTGTAAGGCATAATAGCAAGCTTTATTATAAAATGCGTTGTCGTAATCTGGTTTGAATTCTAAGGCTTTTTCCAAAGAGGCAATCGCTTCTTCTAGCCTGCCTAATTTACATAGTGCGTCACTCCGATTGTTCCAGGCTGCGTGTTTATCTGGTTTGATTTCTAAGGCTTTGTCGTAGGAGGCTATCGCTTCTTCCAATCTTCCTAAGTTACGCAGTGCAATGCCCCGATTGTACCAGGCTTCGTGATAATCTGGTTTGAATTCTAAGGCTTTGTCGTAGGAGGTTATCGCTTCTTCCCATCTTCCTAAATTACCCAGTGCAATGCCCCGATAGTACCAGGCTGCGTGATAATCTGGTTTGATTTCTAAGGCTTTCTCGTAGGAGGCGATCGCTTCTTCCCATCTTCCTAAGTTACGCAGTGCAATGCCCCGATTGTTCCAGGCATAGTCATCATCTGGTTTGATTTCTAAGGCTTTCTCGTAGGAGGCGATCTCTTCTTCCCATCTTCCTAAATTACCCAGTGCATTGCCCCGATTGTTCCAGGCATAGTCATCATCTGGTTTGATTTCTAAGGCTTTCTCGTAGGAGGCGATCGCTTCTTCCCATCTTCCTAAATTACCCAGTGCATTGCCCCGATTGTTCCAGGCATAGTCATCATCTGGTTTGATTTCT
>NZ_JAUBUE010000023.1:82585-101495 GCF_036705305.1 Microcoleus sp. B3-D7
AAGGCTTTCTCGTAGGAGGCGATCGCTTCTTCCCATCTTCCTAAATTACGCAGTGCATAGCCCCGATTGTTCCAGGCTGCGTCCTCATCTGGTTTGAATTCTAAGACTTTGTCGAAGGAGGCTATCGCTTCTTCCCATCTTCCTAAATCACCCAGTGTAATGCCCCGATAGTTCCAGGCTGCGTTCCAGGCAGAGTCATCATCTGGTTTGATTTCTAAGGCTTTCTCGTAGGAGGCTATCGCTTCTTCCAATCTTCCTAAGTTACCCAGTGCATTGCCCCGATTGTACCAGGCTTCGTGTTTATCTGGTTTGAATTCTAAGGCTTTGTCGTAGGAGGCTATCGCTTCTTCCAATCTTCCTAAGTTACGCAGTGCAATGCCCCGATTGTTCCAGGCATAGTCATCATCTGGTTTGATTTCTAAGGCTTTCTCGTAGGAGGCTATCGCTTCTTCCCATCTTCCTAAGTTACCTAGTGTATTGCCCCGATTGTACCAGGCTTCGTGTTTATCTGGTTTGATTTCTAAGGCTTTGTCGTAGGAGGCTATCGCTTCTTCCAATCTTCCTAAATCACCCAGTGCAATGCCCCGATGGAACCAGGCTTCGTGAGAATCTGGTTTGAATTCTAAGGCTTTGTCGTAGAAGGCAATCGCTTCTTCCAATCTTCCTAGATTACCCAGTGCAATGCCCAGATTATTCCAGGCTTCGTGTTTATCTGGTTTTATTTCTAAGGCCTTGTCGTAGGAGGCTATCGCTTCTTCCCATCTTCCTAAATTACCCAGTGCATTGCCCCGATTGTACCAGGCTTCGTGATAATCTGGTTTGAATTCTAAGGCTTTGTCGTAGGAGGCTATCGCTTCTTCCAATCTTCCTAGAGTACCCAGTGCATTGCCCCGATTGTACCAGGCATAGTGATCATCTGGTTTTATTTCTAAGGATTTTTCGTAGGAGGCTATCGCTTCTTCCCATCTTCCTAAATCATCCAGTGCAATGCCCCGATTGTTCCAGGCTGCCTCATCATCTGGTTTGATTTCTAAGGCTTTGTCGTAGGAGGCGATCGCCTTTGCATATTCTTCAGCATAGCCATACAATAAACCTTGTTCGTCAAACAATTCTGCTTGTTGTTCGGGTGTTTGCCCATCCTCATCAATTAAAGATTGAATCCTCACCAATTCCCGTTTTCTTTCTTGGGGAGTCAAAGCTACATAATCTTCTCGCTTCCCTCTTTCGGAACAAGCCTGCCTTGATTCTAGTTGCAGCAGTTCTTTATCCATTGACAACTTAAATAAACTCGATCGCCAATCAAAGAAATCCGGGGCCCGCTGGAGCAAATAATTAACTGCAAAACGAGGCAAGATAAACACCAAACAAATCTTAAAATCATCTCTAAACCTTTCCCGCTGCTGGTTTAAATTAATTAAAACAGGCGGCACACCCCGCCAACTATAAGAATAAATATCCTTGCTTTCCCATCCAATATCTTTTTTTTCTTTCTCATATTCATAGAGTGAATATTCTAAGCCTTTCACAAACAAGATATTAATTGCATCTCGGTCTGGGAAATCTTCAATTATTTTATAAAAATTATAAACCGACTCATCCAGCAACAACACCTCAATCTTTTTCTGCGCCACATCCGCTTTAACTCTCGCAATCAAGCGTTCACCTTCCGCCGGCGAACACTCAACAAACAACAACCGGAAACCATTTGTCCGTTTGAGAGTGCGTACCAGAGTTTGATATTCTTCCTCTGGTTCTGCTGGCGGTAAATCGGCATCCCAATCAATTATTTCTGGCGTCATGGCGGAAGTTGTGCAAGACAATCTTTAAATTGCTTAATTCCTTTAATCAACGGGTGAACATCATACCAAGGCTGCATTTCTCCTTCTTCATCATAGTATCGGTATTCCAAAATACAGCGGCTAAACAATAAATTGCGGTGCTGTTCATCGTTCAGTATGCGCTGAGTTTGGGATACTTTCGCTAAAATTTGCCATTCGTCTTCTTCAGGAGTTCTGCGGTAGACATCCCGCGCTTGAGTAATTGCCCTTTGCGCTGCTTTTGCAGTAATTGGCAAATCCTCGGTGCGAGTTATCGCTTCTTGCATCATCAACAGCAAATTTCTGACGTGACCCCCACTCATCAAACACAGGCGTTCTAGAGTTTCTCGACTGTCAAACAATCCTGTTTCTAAAGATTGATTTGGATTTACTTGTTTTACCCGCTTTTCAATCAACTCTTTGATTTTAGCAAGTCCCGCTTCGTTCGTGCTGCCGTCTGGATTCTGCACCATAATCATCGGCAATACTTGCGGGTCGTTATAATTATTGATTAACTCAGTAGCGCGGTTAGAATACACCATAGAAATCGGTATGGTGTAAATTACATGACAATCTAAAGCTTTGAGTTGTTCGGTGCGGTCTAAAAAGATTTCGTCGAGATTGCTGCGTTTCCCGTCCTGGGAAAACGGCACAATTCGGTCTAAATTATCGGCAATTACTGCAAGTTGCGAAGATTTCTCGGGCAAGTTTTTTTTAGCATCGCCAATAAACTCATTCAGCGCATCAATCAGCGTAGTTGTGTGGGGATTAATTTTATCTCGAATTTTTTGGCGCAGACTCGGTACGGTTCTGACATTCGCCGTCAGTTTGGCAAACTGAGCAATTTGCGACTCTAAGCTCAATGTTTCAAAAGACACTTCGGTTAGAGCTAAATCTTTCAAATCTTCCCACCTATCTCGCATCCAATCGCGTAAAGGTTTAGAGTTGGCATTTCTGATCTCTTCTAACAAATGCCTGGTACAAGCTAGCAAAATATCAGTATATTCAGTATCTTCGGGATTAATATCTTGCTCGTCAGCCGCGAAATAGACTACAAAGCAGCCTTGATTTTGCAAATATTCCTGAAGTCGCAGCAATTCCGTTGACTTTCCCGCACCGCGATGTCCAGCATACAACTGACAAGTCATTCGCTGCGATAGCTTAATCTTTCTGCCCAAATCTTCGATAATATCGCCATCTCCTCGCACTTCCCGACAGTCAACATACTGCGGATCTCCTGCTGGTAAAGGATAGAATGGGTCAAAAGCATTGTAGAGGTTTGTGAGTAATTTTTCTGACTCTTGAGTCATAATTTGATATTATTTTTATAGTTTTAAATTATTTTTTCAGCACTTACGCACTACGACCAAAGAAACCGGGTTTTTTACCGAATCTGCGCGTTACAACGAATAATTTTGGTAAAAAACCCGGTTTCTGAACTCCTATGCGTAAGTCCTAAGAATGCTGCTGCACCCTACTTTTAAGCTTGATATTTTTTCAGAATAGCAACTTTTTCGGGGAAGATTTCGATCGCCATTTTGTCATCATCACGAGTCGCGAGCGATCGCCTCACCTCGCCCAAAAACAGCGGCTGCGACAGCCCAGGTTCAGGGTGTACAACTGTACGAACCCGGATGGTCATGTAGTCTCTGCCCCGCCCAGAGCGCCCTGGAGAGTACAAATCCGCAGCCGCTTGCCGCATCGTTGCTTCTAATTCCGATTCGGTGATCGTAGGTGGCACAGTAACTACTGTTTGAGCGCCGCCAGTATCGTAAACTAAAGAATAGCGAACTGCACCGGGAATTTCTGTGCGGGAAAACAGTCCCAAACCCAGACCAAATATACTCGCAGCAATTACTCCCATAAAGCTTGTCACTCCTACCAATCGGAAGCGAAAACCCCATTTGAAGATAAATGCTATAACAGTTAGAATAGCCAAGGCTACTGTTAGAATTCCCGCCCATTGGGCGTACATTAAAAGGTTAGAATTTACGTTCATTTGTTGACTGTTGACTGTTGACTGTTGATATTAGTTACCGCTACCCGATGCCCTGCGCGGGCCAATGCCCAATGCCCAATGATTAATTAAGCGTTTCGGCCCATAAGCAGATAAGTCATCATATCGCCTTTGCCCTTCACTGGAATCACGCCGCGCTCCTCAAAAACGTACTTACCCCGCAGGCGCTCGTAGGTAGCAACTGTCACCTGAATGCTGCCGGGGACGCCTTGAGATTCCATCCGGGAAGCTGTATTTACCGTATCTCCCCACAAATCGTAAGTAAATTTTTTAGTACCGATTACCCCAGCTTCTACCGGGCCTGTGTGGATGCCGATGCGGATGCTGAGCGGCTGACCTCCCTTGGTATGTATCTTAGTCATTGCTGCTTGAATTTCCAGCGCCATTTCGGCGATCGACTCGGCGTGGTCGTCGCTGGGCGTCGGCAAACCGCCAACCACCATATAAGCATCGCCGATCGTCTTAATTTTCTCAAGTCCGTAGCGCTCGGCCAACTCGTCAAAAGCCGAAAAAATCTCGTTGAGCAACTCCACCAACTGAGCCGGCGATAAATGAGACGAAAGCTTAGTAAAACCGACCAAATCGGCAAACATCACTGTTACCTCAGCGAAACTGTCTGCGATCGTAATTTCCCCGTGTTTGAGGCGCTGCGCGATCGCCTTGGGTAAAATATTTAACAGCAAACGCTCGGACTTTTCCTTTTCCTGCGCCAACTCATGTAAATATGCCTGTTCCTTATCCCGCAGCCGCTTCTTTTCCAGACAAGCGCTAATCCGAGCCTTAAGCAATACCGGATTGAACGGTTTAGAAAGATAATCCTCCGCCCCCAACTCTATACACCGGACAATACTGTCGATATCGTCCACCGCCGAAATCATAATCACCGGGATGTAGCGCAAATTCTCGTCCGCCTTCAGACTTTCGAGCACCTGATAGCCGTTCATTTGCGGCATCATAATGTCTAGGAGCACCAAATCAAAAGGCTCTGTTCGCAACATTTCCAGAGCTTGGAGACCATCTTCAGCAACAGTCACCACATGGCCTTGACGCTGAAGTCGGCGGGCCAGCAAATCGCGGTTTACCTCATTGTCGTCAACAACCAGCACGCTGCCCTCGTCACCTTTCATGTCAGGGCCTCTTTCAGAAGCGTTTCAATTTTACCCAATAGTCGGGGAAACTCGACCGGTTTAGTGTCGTAGTCATTGCAGCCGGCGGCAAGACACTTTTCACGATCGCCCGCCATTGCGTGAGCCGTCAGCGCAATCACCGGAATCCTGCTAGTTTCAGGAGCCGCCTTAATTTGCTGCGTTGCTTGCCAGCCGTCGAGAACCGGCAGACTCATATCCATCAGAATCAAATCGGGTACTTTCGCGAGCGCCATCGACACTCCCTCAGCACCGTCAACAGCAATAAAGACCTCGTGTCCCTTGCGGGCCAGACGCCTGGAAAGCATATCCCTGTTCATTTCGTTATCTTCGACCAACAGGATTTTAGCCATTGGTGTTCTCCTTGCCTTTCGAGTCGTACCTGCGATCGAATCTGTTATTGACTATAGAGCGAACATCGCGCAACAAAGTATCGCAACTGTAGACTCCCTTTTGTAGCACCCGCTCGACGTAGCCGTTTAGTTGCTGGCTTTCGGCCGGTGTCAGGTCTTTCCCCGTGATTACCACAATCGGTATAGGATCTCCCGAATGGGATTTGCGAAGTTCCCCGATCAACTCAAAACCATCCATTTCTGGCAGGGTCAAATCCAGTAATATCAGGTGCGGGCGAGCAACTTTTAGCCGATCGAGAGCAGCGCGTCCGCTGTCAGCTTCCGTTACTGCCCAGCCTTGTGTTTCTAGTACGCATCGCAGTATTTCCCGCGTGGCAGCGTCGTCCTCCACAATTAGAATTTGACAGGTCAAATTGTTACTTGCAACGCCGTCTTGGTCGCGTCGGTACTTGTTCAACAAGGCAGCCAGCCGTTTGCCGTCCACTGGTTTGGTGAGGTAGTCCGAGGCACCCAATGCAAAGCCGAGGCTTTTGTTGCCCACAAAGGATAGCAGGATTACGGGAATTTCGGCAAGGTCAGGATCGGCCTTCAGCGCTGAGAGTACCGCCCAGCCGTCCATTCCGGGCATAATCACGTCCAGGGTAATGGCGTCTGGCCGTAGTTGCTTAGCGAGCCGGAGAGCTTGCTCGCCACTGCCGGCGACTTCTATGTGCAGTCCTTGGCGACTGAGGGCGCGCTGGATTAAATCGCGCGAGATCGGGTCGTCGTCCACTACCAGCACCGTGCCGACAGCGGGGGCGTCCGGAGGGCTAGTGCTGTCGTGGACTTTGTTGGGGATTTCCGGCTGTTTGATGGCTGTGGGCAAGAGCACGGTGAAAGTGGTGCCTGCGCCCAAGGTGCTGCTGACCTCAATACTGCCACCCATCATCTGACAGAAGCGCTGGCTGATTGCTAGTCCCAAACCGGTGCCACCGTACTCGCGGGTAGTCGAGGAATCAGCTTGGGTGAAAGGTTGGAAAACTCGCTGCAATTGCTCTTGTGTCATGCCGATACCGGTGTCGGCGACGCGGAAACTTAAAAATTCGGAGTTGGAAATTAAAATTTGGGAAGATTCCTCTTGATTTTTCATTTTTAATTGTTCATTTTTAATTCTTTCCACTCCGATCGCAATTCTCCCGTTTTTTGTGAACTTGGCAGCGTTGCTGAGCAAGTTAAGCAGCACTTGCCGCACTTTTGTCATGTCCGCGTGCATGGTATCGAGGTTGTCTGGACAGTACACTTCTAGGGTATTACCGTTTTTCTCGACCAGCGGTCTGGCCGTGGCAACAGCACTTTCAATTAAGGTATGGATGTCGAAGGTTTCTAAGTAGAGATCCATTCGACCTGCTTCAATTTTAGAAATATCTAGGATGTCGTCAATCAGGGACAGCAGGTGTTTGCCGGCGCTGCAGATTTTTTCGAGGTCGGGAACGGATTCGCAACTGCCCAATTCTTCGGCTTCTTCTTGAAGCATTTCGCTGTACCCGATGATGGCGTTGAGGGGTGTGCGAAGTTCGTGGCTCATGTTGGCGAGAAATGTGCTTTTTGCCCGGTTGGCGGATTCTGCTGCTTCTAGGGCCAACTGCATAGCGGATTCTGCCTGTTTGCGATCGGTGATGTCTTGGACTGTGCCTTCGTAGTACAAAACGCTGCCGTTTTCGTCGCAGATGCTGCGCGCGTTTTCGGAAATCCAAATCGTGCTACCGTCTCGGCGGTATATTTGGGATTCAAATTTTGACACTTGGTGGCGCGCGCGCAATTGGGCCATAAACTCGGCGCGCCGATTGGGGTTAACGTAAAATTGACGGTTGATATCGGTGAGTTCGGCGAGCATTTGGGTACAGGATTCGTAGCCGTAAATTCTAGCTAGTGCGCTATTGCCACTGAGGTAGTGCCCGGTCGGCGTTGTCTGGAATATGCCTTCGACTGCGTTTTCAAAGATGCTGCGGTATTTTGTTTCGGATTGTCTCAAGGCTGCTTCTGCTCGCTTGCGCTCTAGGACATTGGCGAGCATTTCTCCTACCATTTTTAGCTGTGTGGATATTTCGGTTGCTAGACTTCCTGTTTGCTTTAAGCCATCGAATCCGAGAAATCCTACTAGGTTTTTACTATAAATTAGGGGAATAATTATCAGCGATTGAATATTTTTTATCTGTTTTTTTAATTCTAAATTATTTAGGGCAGCGCCAATCGAAGGTATTAAGGCGGTTGCTGTTTGATTGACTGTTTGGGATGGGGAGTCTGTCTGGAATTCGGTTGAATTTTGACCGATAAAATAGGCTATTTCGGCTTTGGCTGGGGGCGGGAGTTCACCGATTTCTGGAATATAGAGGTATTCGGCGCGATCGAGTTTTTCTGCGATCCAAGGGATTTGTGCGATGTCTATTTGTTTGTCAGTGCTGTCTTTGACTGCCGGAAAGCTTTCGCCACACCACTCGTAGGTTTTGTCGGCGCGGGTTTTGTCTTCTGATAACAGGTAGATGTAACTGCGGTCAAACCCGCTCAAGGTGGCTATAGCTTCCAGGGTTTGAGTGATGCCTTTGTCTATTTCTGATAAGGGCTGGCTGATGAAATTGGTTGACAAACGGGCAATCAACTGAGCGAATTCTATGCCATACTGCAAAGATTGTTCTAGTTTTTTGAGTTCGGTAACGTCTCGAAAGCTCCAGACTCTACCGACTGTTTTCGCTCCGATTTTTGATGGCAACGAATTTAATTCAAGAATTTTTCCGTCTTTAAATTCTAATAATTCGCTGATTTGAGTATCTGAATCTACCGACACTTTGATCACGTTTTCGAGAAATCTTTGCGGGTATTTTAATTGTTCCCTGTCGAAGGGGAATCCTGTTTTGAGCGTGTTTTTGAGTGTACCCAAGGTCGATGGGCTCAACTTTCCTTGGCTGGCGGACAACCCCCACATCTCTAGAAATTTCTGATTATAATTACATATATTGCCGTTTCTGTCAACCGCCAGAATTCCTGCATCTGTAGATTTTAGAACTGCTTGCAGTATGGAGAGCGATTGCTTGTGTTCTCTAATCTCAAAAATGTCAAAAAACACCAATACTGATATTTCGCTGCCCTCAACTGCGGGATGGAAAAAATAGGAAACGGGTAAAATCTTGCCGTCGCGACACAAAAACTCGTCGTCCCAATTGCTGGAAGGTTGACTGGAAGCGATCGCCTCTTGTAAATCTAGTGTAGGTGCGATCGTCCCATCTTCACTCTTGCTGGGCGACTGTTTCGGAGCAGTCAAAACTTGGGATTTATTGCCTTTATTTTGCTTCCCGATGCGCTCTAGCAGAGAAACGCCTGCAAGTTCCGATTCTCGCCACCCCAGCAAGCGTTCTGTCTCTGCATTCACCGAGATTACACAGCCCTTCGCGTCAAGGATACACAATCCCGCCCCCAAACTGTTGACACTCGCCTGCAGTCGATCGAATTCTGAAGCTGCTGGAGAGTCTTGAGGGGACTGGGGCGAGTCAGTTAAATCCTTTAATGCCACCGTCTCCAAGTTAAAACAATCTTCCTGCTGAAGTTCTTGCTGACTCTGAACTCGCTCATAGCTACAACTTACCTGCTCTAATAAAAGCTGCCACTGCTCAGCAGTGGGAGGGGGAGACTCGCCGACTAAACCGAGCTGTTCGAGTTGGCGCTGGAGGTGGGGGTGCATATTTTCTGGCGCTTTGTAAGCAACTTTCTACAGTATATCTTTTTAATTAATAGTATATATACGTAGGTATACCGTTAGGGGACAAGTACGGGATCAAAGTCTATCACAGGTTTTATTGAGAAGCCGAGGGCTCATGTCTCCTCTCCCAAATCTTTCAAACTGCGCTAATTATAAATTCTCCGAACTTTTAAGGTTGGTCAACCAACCAATCCTCTGAATGTCGGCAGCACGCTCAAAAATAATAATGTCATCTTATCAAGTCAATACTCAGGAAACTTGGGGTAACGATACTACAAGCTTACGCGGGGCAAGGCTCCTAAAAAAGTCGAATTAAATTCAAGATTAGGGTGGAGATGACATTGATTGAATTATCCACAGTCAATCAATGTCAAGGGAGAATCAGTTCTTGGGCTATAGAAAAACTGTTCGGAATATTAATCAAGTGAACTTAGCCTCAAAAACGAGGTTGCCACTAAAAAAAGATCGCGGGCGCGGGTACTGGACAGGAAAATTTATTATTCCCATGCCAGCGGAAACGATTTCAGCACTTTTCCTATTTACTCATAAATTAATTATGGTGATCTAACCCGCCCTAATCTTCTACCTCTATAGCAATTCTAAATTATTTGGGAATTTATTATCCCCTCAGAAGGATGCGGCGAGGGTTGGGGTGGGTAAAATTTTTACGAATAACATAAAGTTACTATATTTTAAAAAAACTTCTAAAAAACTAAGTTGATAATGTGAGGAATTATGTGCAAATTCTGCAGATCTGCTAGCGAAATAATCAGCCAATTGCAGAGGTAAACAAAAGTTGCAGGCATCGAAAAAAATAACAGTCAAAAAAATATTAGTCGTCAGACTTTTTGGTTGAGATCGAAAGGTCTGTGAAAATAGCTGGCAGCCGAATGGTAAAAGTAGAACCTTTATCCAACTCGCTTAATGCAGTAATGTCTCCTCCCATCATTTCGCAGAATTTCTTAGTAATCGTCAGCCCCAAACCAGTGCCACCGTACTTCTTAGTAGTTGAGGAATCTGCTTGGGTGAAAGGCTCAAAGATTCTGGCTAACTGTTCGGGACTCATGCCAATACCGGTATCTTTGACCGTAAAAATGATCCAATCTTGAGCGGAAGATAACAGAGACAAGCTATTTTCAGCTTGGCCACCTCCTCTATACGCTCCCAGTTTTTTGCCTTTGTTTGCAGCGTCGGCGGGGGTTTCGACGGATCGGGTAATGGCGAAGGTAATTGCGCCGGAGCAAGTAAATTTCGCGGCATTGCTGAGGAGATTGAGCACAGACTGCCGGAGTTTAGTTTTGTCGGTGTGCATCGATCCAATATCCTCGGGGCATTGTATTTCTAGGATATTGCTATTTTTTTGTGCCATCGGGGCGATCGTGGCAACTACTTCCTCAACCAGAGTTGAAATGGTGAAGGTTTCAAGGTGGAAGTCGATGTGGCCTGCTTCAATTTTGGTCAAGTCGAGAATATCTCTAATCAGTGTGAGTAGGTGCTGGCCAGCCTTGTTAATTCTCTGGAGGTCGTCGATGAACTCTTCGGCACCAAGGTCTCGCGCGTCTTCTTGCAGGAGCTCGCTGTAGCCGATGATGGCGTTGAGGGGGGTTCTGAGTTCGTGACTCATGTTGGCGAGAAAAATGCTTTTGGATCTATTTGCAGCTTCGGCGGCTAATGCGGCCCGGCGGAATTCTTCGGAACGCAAGCGTTCGGTGATGTCGGTGGTCATGATTAAAACGCACTGAGTGCTGCCGAGGTGGATGAGTTCCACTGACAGCAGCCAGTCGCGCACTTCGCCGACTTTGGTGCGAATTTTGATTTCTTGGTTGCTGAGCGAATTTTGTGATTGCAAAATCTGGGCGAGCCGCCCCCCGTCTTCTGAATTGACCAACATTCCTAAGTCGCTGGGAGTGCGGCCGATAAATTCGTGCCGCAGCCAGCCTAATGAGCGCAAAAAGCTTTCGTTGGCATCGAGGAAGCATCCATCTGTGAGGGTGCAGATGCTGATCCCGACTGGGGAGGCGTGAAAGGCCTTGGAAAATCTTTCTTCTGAAGAACGCAGGGCGGCTTCGGCTTGCTTTCTCTCTGTGATGTCTTGGACGGTGCTGGTGATGTAGAGGGAGGTGACGGCGGCTTGTTCGTAGACTGTGCGGTTGCTACCGTCGGGGAGTATGAGCCTGTAGTCGATGCTGTAAGGCTGTTGCTGAAATAAAGCGGCTTCGATCGAGGTTTTGACTAATTCTCTGTCTTCAGGGTGTACGTATTCCAAGAAGGCTTCCAGGCTGGGTTCAAAAGTTCCCGGTTGCTCTCCCAGAATGCGGTAAATTTCCTCTGACCACCGCAATTGCTGGGCGTTGCGGTCTAAGTCCCAGTTGCCTAGCTGGGCGATGCGTTGGGCGTTAGCGAGGCTGGCTTCGCTGGCGCGCAGGGAGGCTTCTGCTTGGTGACGTTCGGCGACGGTGGCAGCTAAGACTAAGCCGGTGACGGCGATGACGGCGATGAAGGCTTGCAGGGATAACAGTGCTTGGGGGATACTGCTGGCGTGTTTGAGGAAGGGGCCGCTGCCTCGGGCGATACCCCAGATGGCGAAGCCGCAGAGGATGAGGTTGGAGAGGGCCGTGTAGCGCTGACCGAATCGAAAGGCAGCCCAAACTACGAGCGGAAATGGTAAGTATTCGAGGGGATAGCGGGCGTAGGCGGCGCGGGTGCGGGAGCAGAAGACGAGCCAGCCGAGTGCTAGTAGCAGCAGCAGCCAAATCGCTCGTTCAGCTATCTGTTTACGATGGGTGGGGACTTTGGGCAATTGTTGCCACGTCAGTAGCAGTGGGGCAACGAGCACAATTCCCATAGCGTCTCCCACCCACCAAGTCCCCCAAATCGTGCCAAAATTGCTCCAGCTAGATAAACCGGTCAGGCATACGACGATGCTGCCGATGGTGGAGTTGATCAGGGTAGAGCCCAAGGCTGCTAGTCCGACTATTCCTAAAACGTCTTTGAGCCGATCGAGCCTGGCGCTAAAGTTAATGCCCTCGAGTAGATAAGTTCCCGTCCACGCTTGCAGGGTCCTGGCGCCTGCCGAGATCAATGCCGTGCCGATATTCGCCGACGGTACGCTCATGCTGAACAGGAAGCCTCCGATCGCGATTCCAGGCCACAGTTGTCGCCCAAACAGCAGCAGGGCGACTTGGGCAATTCCTGCGGCTGGCCACATCGGGTAAATTTCTGAACTGAGGGTGAGGGTGGAAATGGCGAATTGGGACGCCCAATAGTAGACCAGGGCGATCGCGCCTACTGCGAGGAAGTACCGCCAGGAATGTCCTTTGATTGCATTAAGGAACTTTGTCTGCATGGTCGTTTGGGGAAAAGGTGGACGGTTGTTGGGGTCTCAGTAGGTGGCACGGGACAGGCACAGGGTAGAGAAAATGTTTCTATTAGGTGATGGTAGGTCAGGGGTGGTAGGTACTGGGAAAAGCTTTTGAGCTAACTTTTTGTGGTGCCGTTGAGGGAGCGGTTTTTTTGTTCCATCAAATCTACCCATGAATTTCGGGAGAATCGCTTTTTTGTAAATATATCTCTAATGGCTAAGCAATTGGTTTGTAAATTTTTGGTTTTTGTTAAAAATTTATTACCGAGCGACAGCGGGTGTCTTTTTGTGTCTGGCGATCGTAACTCAATTCACCCTAACATCTGGCACCATACTCAATAATACCTAAAATACCTAAAATACCAATAACAGCGACGTAAAATCTCGGTTTTTAGGTAAGTTTGGGGCAAGAAACACGGTTTCTGATTAGAAGTGCAGACGGTAGTGATTTTCACTAGATTTTTAACCAATCGAGGCTTCAAGCCTTTCGATCGAATACAGTGAAAGCAGATAATTTACAGCTAAGAAAAATATTTTTTATGGTCTATTTCTCTTTGGCTGTCGCAATATCTAAGGTGAGTGTCAAACGCTCTTGAGATTCTTTAAGGGCGTCTTGGGGGTTGCGGCCCAGAAGGGTTGCCTCTATGGCGCGACCGAGGTTTTCTGATAGGCGGGAGTAACCTGATATAATGGGTCGCGCTCTGGCTGAGTTCATTTGTTCTAAAAATACTCGCAAAACAGGGTTTTTTTCCACAAAGCTTTGATAAGCTTGGCTCTGTCTCGATTTTAAGTTAATGGGTAAATAACCTGTTCCTAATGCCCATGCTGTTTGGAATTCTTCACCTATAACGTATTCTAAGAATACTAGGGCTGCTCGCTCTCGTTCTGGCGAGGTTTTCATTAAAAATAGGTTTTCACCCCCTACGACGGCGGCAGGGCGTTTGAGGATGGGTAAAGGCATTGCTCCGTAGTCGATCGCGCTTTGCTGCAACTGTGCTAGCGTCCACGGCCCGGTGATTTGCATGGCGACTTTGCCGGCGATGAAGTTGTCGAGTTCGTAACCGCGTTCGGGTGCTGACAATATTGCTGAACCTTCTTTTAACAAGTCGCTCCACAATTCTAAGGCGGCGTGAGAACCGGGATTATCTATTTGGGGTACAGGACTTTGAGGTATTTCGCCTTTGAGTTCGCCGCCTGCGCTGAACATGAATGGCAGCCAGGTAAATACTGTCCATTCTCCCTTGCCTAGGGGGAGCACTATGCCGTGTTGGTCTGTGCGGCCGTCTCCGTTGGTGTCTTGCGTGAGCGATCGGGCTACTTGCTTTAATTGCGCCCAATTCTTCGGCACTTCTTTGATTCCTGCTGCTGCAAATAAGCTGGGACGGTAAAAGATGGCGACGTTGTTTGTCGCTAGGGGAACTGACCAAGTGTGTCCGCCGAGTTCCATTGACTCGAAGAGTGCCGGGTAGATTTCGGCTTTCCGGGGCGATTTGTCTAGCCAGTTTTCTAAGGGTTCAATTGCGTTGAGTTCTGCTAGTTTTCCTGAAATTGTGGCAGCATTCCACAGCAAATCCGGCGGTGCGTTTCCAACTATTGCTGTTAGTATTTTTGGCAGTTGTTGGTCGGGCTGACCGATGTAAACTGGTTTGATATGGATGTTGGGATGCGTTTTATTGAATTGGTTTGTGAGGGTTTGAAATACGTCGCGATTTGGTGGAGGATTGATGCCGTGCCACAGTGTGAGTTCGATCGGTTCGCCGTTTTTTGAGGCTGGGGTTGTGCTGTTTTGACAGCCGCTTAATATTAGCAGATTTAAGGTAATTAAAATGCCGATCGCTAGTTTGAGTGGTCTTTTAATTGCTTCGGATAATTTGGATAATATCATTTTTTAGTTAGATTCAGGGAAGAAGATTTTTTTAACCGCAGATGAACGGGGATGGACGCGGATAGTTAGATGTTGGTAAAACGAGCTAAATCTAGAAAATCTGCTGGTAGCTGATTTCTCTCTCCATCCGAGGTGTTTTGAAACAAAACGGTGAAAGCTCCTGCTCCTAGTCTATCTTGCGGCCACATCCGATAGCAAGGAATTTCTGTCAGGTGCGATCGATATTTTTCTAAAAGAGGAACAGTGACTGGCCCTAATTCGGGGAATTAGCTTAACAGCCATTCGCTGACTTGTTCATTTTCTGCGGTTGAATAAGTGCAGGTCATGTATACAAGATAACCTTGGGGCGCTACAATTTTAGCAGAATTGGCGAAAATTCTTTTTTGGCGGTTGGCATTGCTATTGATGGTGACATGATGAAAGCAGCCGGGTGCTTTGTCTCCTTTTGCTAAGAGTGATTGACCAGTACAAGGAGCATCTACTATTACTAAATTAGCCGTTTGTGGCATCTTTTAGGCAAGTATTTTTGAATCGACCTTGGTGGCGGCGGATGAGTTAATTTGGCAGCGTCTTAAATTAGAACTCCGCATTCCCATGCGTTTGCTTATAACTTCGCTGCACAACAGCAATTCTAGCTTTAAGGTTTTCCAGGCAAATATACTTTTTCCTCCGGGGGCAGCGCACATATCTAAAATTAGTTGGATTGACTTGGATATTGTTAACAATGTGGAGGCGGCGAAGATTGAGAAAAAGTCGAGACAGTAATAATGTCCAGCTTGATGTAAGGAATGTTTTCCCGGTTGGTATTCTAAGGCTAGTCTATCTACAAAGTGCGCTTGCCCAAAAACGGGAATTTCGATAATATCAAATGGGTTTTTTGGTGGTTTTGGTTGCACCCACCAGATAGCAGCATTAAAGGCTTGGGAATTGGTGAGGGCAGGAATAAACTTTTCTTGTTCGGCGGTGTCGGCAAATAAGCTGCGGCTGAGTTTAAGCAGAAGATTTGACTGTTTTTCCATGTTCGAGGAGATATGATAGGATTGAGATTAGCAGTGACCAAGGTAGATTAGATGATAATTCTTAGTGTTGAACAGTTATAGTTAACTTGGGAAGAATGGATGCAAATGTTGTGGCGTCTATTAAACCCATTGCTTTTGAGAGTTCGAGTCGGGCTGCACCTGAGTATCAAGCGAGATTTTTTGGGTCGATCGCACAACTCGGAACTCTTATCGAAGTGTATAATCTAGGAGCAAACTACCATTATTTGAGCTGACAAATAAACATTACATGAGTCGGATGGTGAAAACACTCATAAACTAGCTTGTATCATAGCTGCTACGCGCTGAATAGTCTCTATAATATACTAGGGTTTTTTGCCATTACCTACTTGATGACTAATGAGTAATGACTGACGACTACTTACTAATAACGAACAATCTATGAAAATTGTCTTTTTTGGCACTCCCGATTTTGCTGTTCCTACTTTATCCAGTTTGCTGAGTCACCCAGAATTTGAGGTGGTGGGTGTGGTGACTCAGCCGGACAAACGCCGGGGAAGAGGGAATCAATTGATGCCTTCACCTGTAAAAGATGTGGCTTTAAATCATAGTCTCCCGGTTTGGCAGCCGCGCCGAATTAAGAAGGATGCGGAAACAATTGCCAAATTGCGGGAAGCGGAGGCGGATGTTTTTGTGGTGGTGGCTTACGGCCAAATTCTTTCTCAAGAAATTCTGGATATTCCTAGTTTGGCTTGCGTTAACGTTCACGGTTCAATTTTGCCGAAGTATCGCGGTGCAGCACCGATTCAGCGCTGTCTTTTTGACGGGGAAAAGACAACAGGAATTACTACTATGCTGATGGATGCTGGGATGGATACTGGGGCGATGCTATTGAAGGCTTTTGCTGGTATTTCGCTCTTGGATAATGCTGATTCTTTGGCGGATAGGTTGGCAGAAGTTGGGGCGGATTTGTTGGTGGAAACTTTGGTGAAATTGAGGGACAACAAAATTGAAGCTGTTGTTCAAAATGATGCTGAGGCGACTTACGCACCGATGATTAAGAGTGCGGATTATGTGCTGGATTGGTCGAAAAGTGCGATCGCCCTTCACAATCAAGTTAGGGGCTTTTTCCCGGATTGCACGACGACTTTTCGTGGCAATTCTCTGAAGGTGATAGCTACTGTGCCCGTCGGGCCGGAATATTGGCTGCAAATGCCAGCGGATTTGAGAGTTTTGGAACGCGAATGGCCTGTTTTAGCCCAGTTGTCGGGTGCGAATGGGGAAGTTGTTAAGGTTGTGAAGGGGTTGGGGGCGATCGTGCAAACGGGTGATGGTTTATTATTGTTGCGGGAGGTTCAGTTGGCGGGGAAAAAGGTGCAGTCTGGGGTGGATTTTGCGAATGGAACTCGGTTGGCGGTGGGTGAGATTTTTGGGAGTTAAATAGTATATTTAGGGCGGGCAGGATGCCCACCCTACAATATTGGGCAGCAAAATCATTTTGTAATTAGATGGGCGATTCTTGACTAAAATTCAACCAAAACTTCCTCCGCGCCGCCCAATAAACCCTGTGCCGCCTCTAACATACTCTCCGCAACATCTTTCAAATCGTCGCGACTTGCCAGATAAGTTTTCAAAGCTTCTAAGGGTTCTATACTATTATTAGCATTCAATTCTGGCAACCGCGGCCTCGCTAGCTGACTGACTAATTCCGGCTGGATTGTGTAGCTGTGCGCTTCGCCCAGAAGTGTGTGCAATTCTCCGTTGTCGATTAAATCTAATTGTTCCGATCGCAATTGGTAAATTAATCTAACTACTGCGTCTTTAATTTCCTTCTTGCCAATAGCTTTAACTAACTCGGCTTGCGGGTTTTCAGATTCGGAAACATTTACTTTAATAGTCTGAAACACCCGCACTGGCAAAGTGCAAAATTCCCACTCAGCTTTTCCCCGTTCCAAATTAACTAACACAAAACCTTTATCTTCTTTCTCTTCGCTAAAATCAACTCGTTCGATACTTCCCGGATAAATGACGGGCGGATTGTTGGAAGCATTGAGATTTTGATGTTTGTGTACGTGGCCGAGAGCAACATAATCAAAACAAGGGCGAGTTAGCATGGAAACAGGAATGTTAAAACCTTTACCAACTGCTAAAAAACGTTCGGCGCCCAGACTGGCTTTATCTGCCATTAAGTGCGCTAAAAGTACGGTTGGTATGTCGGGATTGAGGCGGCGGATTTCGCCTTCCATTGCGATCGTCAGTTTTTCGGTTAATAATTGGTTAACATCGCCCATAGACAGGCTTTCAGTCTCGGAACGTGTCATTAAGGTTGATCGAGTCAACCAAGGCAAAGTTACCACCTGTACGGGCCCGCTGCGGGTTTGAATCAGGTGAGTGTCCAGACGATCGCCTACAATAAACTTAGGTATTCCCAAAGTCCGGTAAATACCCAAACTCGCGCCGCCTTGCCCCTGAGAATGTTGGTCGTGATTTCCTACTAGCAAAACAGTCGGAATTTGCGCCTCCACCAAGCGGTTGAATTGGCGAGCAAAAGCCTCTTTTACAAACGGCGCAGGCGTCGAATCCGGGAAAGCATCGCCCCCGAATATGACTAAATCTACGGGTTCAGAAATTGCTCTGTCCATACATTTGCTCAGCGTCGCCGCGAAGTCTTCCAGCCGCGTATTTAAACCAGTTTCTGGATTAATCCGGCCGTGGGAAAAGCCGCTGCCCATGTGAATGTCTGAAAGGTGTAAGATTTTAATCATTGTTTTTTAGGTAGTGCTAAACAAGTAATGATGTGTTGTAGTGATTGATGAAATACCAAATGGCACCAATGTGATTTTCCAAGGACTTAGAAAAGGATAAGGTTTTTTGCACTAACCGAGACACCCGTGGTCTAAGGGTGTTGTTGAATCGTTCAATGTAAGTGGTGAGAGCCCGTTTCCTTGCCGACTGCGCGATGTCGTTAGCTCCCGGTAGCACGGCGGCGTAAGCTGCCCAAAAATCGGTGTAGGCAACGAACGGCGCATTGGCGATAGAGTGGGGGTAAGGAATTCCACAACCCACCAGCAGCGACTGAGTTACGTGCGCCAATGTAGACACCCACAATTTCACTCTTTGTCTGCATCAAGGGCGAGCCACACCCATTGTTTATTGGCCAAGTTGTCCACGAACGACAACAGCTCGTCACATTGCATCGTTAGTCTCCCCTTTTTTTTTGTGCCACCTGAACTTTGCCAGACACCAGGGCATATTTCTGATTGACGTAGCGAAAGCAACCACTGCTCAGACACCTGTGTAGCACGAGCAATTCCAGCTAGGGAAATCCGTTTTAGCAACAATCTATCAATCACTTCACGCGCAAGCTGAATCAATTACTTTTTTCTGCGGATGCAAGGGCGAACTGTCGCCCACATTTATGGCATTTAAACCGTTGTTTACCGTTGTGGATGCGACCATTTTTGACCGTTTGGCATGACGTACAGGTTGGGCAAGCAGGCAGGATGAGAAAACACCAACAAGAAACTGGTAGGGTCGAGAGAATATGTTACCATCTTCTCCCTCCCATTCGGAACCGTGCTTGCCACTTTCATGGCACACGGCT
>NZ_JAUBUE010000024.1:0-99518 GCF_036705305.1 Microcoleus sp. B3-D7
TTACGGATATGGGTTGATTTACATTCTGGGCATTGCATAAATTATTCCTCCTATTCATACTCTAACTCAGCAACGCCCACAGTCATATTAACGCGATCGCCCGGAACTACCATGTTGATCGCGCTTCCGTCATCAGCGGTAAAAGATGCGATCGTACCTGTAACATCCGTTGTCCGCACGTAGAATTGAGGGCGATATCCCGCAAAGAAAGGAGTTCGGCGGCCGCCTTCTTTTTCCGACAGCACGTAAACCTCAGAATCGAATTCAGTGTGAGGTTTAATTGAACCGGGTTTAGCAAGCACCATACCCCGTTCAATTTCATCTTTTTGGATGCCGCGAAGCAACAAACCGACATTATCTCCAGCCATTCCTTCATCCAGAATTTGCTGGAACATTTCAACGCCGATAACAGTTATCGTGCGAGTGTTGTGGATTCCCACCAATTCTACAGTATCGCCGACTTTGATTTGACCGCGCTCGATTTTGCCCGTGGCTACAGTTCCCCGACCTTTGATCGAGAACACATCTTCAACAGCCATCAGAAAAGGTTTGTCAATATCGCGATCGGGGGTAGAAATCCAGTCATCTACCGCATCCATCAAATCGTAAATGCCATCGACCCACTCATCCTCGCCGCGCTGAATTTTCGGATTAGCAGTCATCTTTTCCAGCGCTTTCAGTGCCGAACCTGCGACAATTGGAATATCATCGCCCGGGAAACCGTAAGAACTGAGAAGTTCGCGAATTTCTAACTCGACCAACTCCAAAATTTCCGCATCGTCCACCATATCTTTCTTATTCAAAAAGACAACCAACTTCGGCACTCCCACTTGCCGCGCTAACAAGATATGTTCGCGAGTTTGAGGCATCGAACCATCTGCAGCCGACACGACGAGAATTGCACCATCCATTTGAGCGGCACCCACGATCATGTTTTTCACGTAATCAGCGTGACCCGGACAATCAACGTGAGCGTAATGGCGATCGCCAGTTTCATACTCAACGTGAGCCGTATTAATCGTGATTCCCCGCTGTTTTTCTTCCGGTGCAGCATCGATTTCATCGTACTTTTTAGCCTTGGCCCGGCCCTGTGCAGCTAGCGTCATTGTAATCGCCGCTGTTAGGGTTGTTTTCCCGTGGTCAACGTGACCGATCGTACCGACATTAACGTGGGGTTTGTTCCGTTCAAATTTGGTGCGTGACATTACATTTGATTCTCCTCTAAGAGTTGTTTTGGGTTTCTAATCATGAGTTTTGAGTCATTAGCCTGTTATTGATGACTAATGACTGATGACTAATGATTAAAAAGGAAAGTGGAGGAGTCGAACCTCTACAGCTTTCGCTGCACCCTGGTATTCCAAACCAGTTGCCGTCCACACAGCCGCACTTTCCAAGTTTTTGATTTTTAACCGCAGATAAACGCTGATTGAGGCAGATAGATTGAAAGTGGGTGGTATAGGAGTTGAACCTATCTGGTACCGGTTAAAAGCCGGGTGCATAACCGCTTTGCTAACCACCCTTAAAAATTCAGCGTTTGTGTAATTCCTAAAAAATTATTGTGTAGTAAACACTTCAGTCCTTTTTTACCCCCAGCAATTGCAACGCCTAAAGTCCCGATTGCTAATGCTTCACTCGATAATGAAGTAACATGAAACCGTTGCTATAGATTTTGCGATCGGCAAGTTCCAAATTTGTCGGATTGATTGCACCGGAAAAAAGAGGAATTCCCGCTCCGATAACTACCGGATTCAACTTCACAATCATCTCGTCAATCTCCGAAAAAAGAGTTGCCGCTAAACCGCCACCACCGCAGAGCCAGATGTCTTTACCCGTTTCTTTTTTCAATTCCTTAACCAATGCAACAGGATTGTCCGAAACAAGTTCAATATTCTCATCTGGACTGGCTTCCATAGTGCGCGAAAAAACATACTGCTTCAAGCTGGGATAAGGATTAGTTACACCAAAATTTAGTCCTACCTCATAGGTTTTCCGTCCCATCAAAACCGCATCAAACTGCTTGTTCTCTGCACGAATGCCTTGTGCTTCCTGAAAGTGAGCCGGAAAAGTTTCAGGAAAGGAATCGAACAAATCAGCGAAATGCTCTCCTTCCATCGGAAAACAATCAAATGAGCCATCTTCGCGAGCAATAAACCCGTCAACGGTGCAAGCAACGTAATATTTTAGTTTTCTCATATTTAATCTTTGTTTTGTTAAAATCTTAAAAACAATAAATGGAGAGGACGGGACTCGAACCCGCATCGATCGACAGCAACTTTCAGGAAACGCGCTTCCTTACTGCCCGCAAGCAGATGAGAACTGCCCCCATCTCGGACTGTTAATTCCTTTCAGTGCCTCCGCAACCCGCTGCCAGTTTGCGTTTTTAGGGAACGTCGCGAAGCAACTTTTTACCCTACTCAACAAACCCGATCGTCCTTTTGGGAGCCGCTTTTCCAAAGTTTTTACGGTGCCATTCCAATTAGGCGACCTCCCCGCAATTTTTCTCAGTCTATAATAGCAAATTTTCTGAAAAAGAATTAACCATCATCCTCCATTATTTATATATAAAATCCTAAGCAATCCACCGGAGAGGTACTGCCCCTCCTATCTCTGCGTTATCAGCACAGCGCCGTACTTTCTGGCTCCCGGTGGTTAAAAGGAAGATGAAGGAATCGAACCCTTACAGTTACCTGTACCCCAGTTTTCAAGACTGGTTGCCAACCATTTAGCGGCATCTTCCAAGGGGTGTCTGACGGGAATTGAACCCGCTATTACTGGTTCCACAAACCAGCGCCGCTACCGCTTTGGCTTCAGACACCGAAAGTGGAGTCAAGGAGAATCGAACTCCTGGCCTCTTGCGTGCAAAGCAAGCGCTCTACCAATTGAGCTATGACCCCGCGTAAAAGATTCACCTGTCGAGTAAATCTAAAATCTAAAATCTAAAATCTAAAATTGTGTGGTGGATTGCGATCGGATTTGAACCGATATCTTTCTAACAGCCAGTTAGATGCTTTACCAATTAAGCTACGAACCCCAGACAGCAGGAGCGGTAGGACTTGAACCCACAACATTCGAGGTAGAAGCTCGACACTCTATCCAGTTGAGTTACACTCCCATGTTTTTTGTTAATGCGCGATTCCCTACGGGATAGCTGCGCTTCACGCACTTTGACGTGCAAGTTATCAGAGCATTGCGTTTTCTCAGTTACTAGAGGGACTCCGCCGATGAGTTATTACACACTCTTTAAAGGATGGCTACCTTTAAGCCAACCTGCCGGGTTCAATGCACTCCCCGTTCTCAAACGCCCGCTGATTTTGACAGCGTTACCTTTCCTCTCGTACTAAAGTATGTAGGCTCCAAAGATTGGGACACGCAAAGGGCGATCGCTCTTAATATAAAAAATTATCCATTCAATGGAATCAACCTCCTTAAATTAAAGCAAAAACAACGAGAGTGGTAGGACTTGAACCCACAACATCCGCGTCCGAAGCACGGCGCTCTATCCATTGAGCTACACTCCCATAAATTGGTAGTCCTGACAGGAGATTACCCCGCGTCTGCTTGTAAGGCAAACGCTCTACCATCGAAGCTCAGGACTACAAAAGCGGATGATGGGACTCGAACCCATGCGCTGAGAATGGCATACTCAGATGCTAGCCGCTACATGACATCCGCAAACCGATTTTAGATGGGAAATTTGAGATTTTGGATTGAAAAAACCTCTCGTTTAGCCAAGCGGATAACGAGGCTCGAACTCGTGCCTAGAGTTTGGAAGACTCGAATGCTACCGTTACACCATATCCGCAATTAGTTTAGCGATTGTATCTCTTTAACCTCAACATACAGCCTTTACAAAATTGTCAAGTAAGTTTGCGTTGGACTGATGGGTAAAGTTACTAATCGCTGATTTTTTAAATCTAATTCAATTCCCAGGGCTTCTAGAGGAATCACGCCTAATAAAGGATTCATACCTCCGGGCAATTCCAAACACTCAAACGTGCCTTCGCGTCCTACTAAAGAAATTTTAGCATCCTGAAAAATTCTGGCTTTACCAATGCCATTAGCAGTCTCTACATCCACTTCTTTGAGCAATTATAAACCGAGTTGTGCAATGATACTTGCAGGCAAACACAATGTTGTTGCACCTGTATCAACTAGCACATTATTTAGAGTGACTGAACGGATTTGGTCGGAAGGCATAAATCCTCTGGCTGCGACATTTTGATCGGCGCGGTTAGTCACGGTGAGTGTGGTAATAATTTTTCCCATTGAGGTATTGTCAGTTGCTAGCATAGTTTAACCTTGAACTACTCAACCTCAATTATGGCAAGTTTTTGGAAAAATGAGTGCGATCGCCATTAGTAATTTGCTAAACTAGGAGCGGAGATAAAACACATGAAACTTATACTTACAGCACCCAATCCCGAACTATTCGCCGCATTCCAAGAGCATTTTTTCTACCTACCAAATGTCAAAATTACCAACAAACGTTTCGAGGATTTAACCGAGTATGACTGTTTGGTTAGTCCCGCCAATTCATTTGGCATGATGGATGGCGGTATCGATGCAGCCATTGTTGGTTTTTTCGGTCATTCTCTAATGGTTAGGGTTCAGGAACATATCTTGGAAGACTATCTAGGCGAACAACCAGTTGGCACGTCATTTATCATCGCAACTCACCATCCCAAACATCCTTTTATCGCTCATACTCCCACCATGCGCGTACCGATGTCTGTCGTAGGAACAGACATTCCGTATGTGGCAACGTGGGCAATGCTGTTAACAATTCGGCGCTACAACCGACACGCAGAACGTAAAATTGAGAGTGTCGTTTGTCCGGGATTGGGAACGGGAATCGGCCGAGTTCCTTATCGCGAAGCCGCGCGGCAAATGGCTCTGGCTTACGATTATTTTGTGTATCCCACGCCGTATGTCAACTGTTTTGTTGCAGCAGAAAGACAACTGCAAATTTGGGAAGGTGGCGATCGCAATCCTGCTTAAAGAGCGATCGCACTTTCCCAAGCAGGTGGCGAGATTTGAACTCGCATAAAAGCTTTACAAAAGCCTCATGTTGCCAGTTACATCACACCTGCATTTTTGGTGGCGGGGGCAGGAGTTGAACCTGCTATTAAGAGGCTTATGAGACCTCCAAGCCTACCCAGGCTACTTCACCCGCGATGTCACCAAATACCCCTGACTGGCATCGAACCAGCACTAACTAGATCCTAAATCTAGCGCCTCTACCGATTGGGCTACAGGGGCAAAACCGATTTGAGATTTTAGATTTTAGATTGAATAAAACCTCATACCCCTGACAGGCCTCGAACCTGCAAAAAACACTCGTTCTGAGCGAGTGATGTTTTCCAATTACATCACAGGGGTAAAGTCGGGATGGTTGGATTTGAACCAACGACTCCATGCTCCCAAAGCATGGCTTCTGGCCGCTGAATTACATCCCGTTCATGCTCCTAGTGAGACTCGAACTCACACTCAAAATAAAACAGATTTTAAGTCTGCCGCGTCTGCCAATTCCGCCACAGGAGCAAGTAGAAACTTAGTTAAAAATTTGGTACTCCTGGTGAGATTTGAACTCACACAACACAATTTTTGAAATTGCGGCCTCTGCCAATTGGGCTACAGGAGTGTAATTGATCTGCTTTGGTAATAGCAGAACTGGGAAGGCAGGGATCGAACCTGCATTTTGCCGCTTTCAAAGAGCGGTGCCATACCGATTAAGCGACTTCCCAATAATTGGGTGCCAGGGTAGGCTTTGAACCTACAAAAACTCCTATTTCAGAGATAGGCGACTTTACCAATTTGTCTACCCGGCAATTTAAAAAATGGCTGCCCCAGTAGGACTCGAACCTACAACCTAGCGGTTAACAACCGCTTGCTCTACCATTGAGCTATAAGGCAACGCAATCCCCCAAGTCAGTATCGAACTGACGACCTCTTGTTCTTCACACAAGCACTCTACCAACTGAGCTATCGGGGGAAAACGGAGAAGGAGGGATTTGAACCCTCGACGGCTGTTAAACCGCTCTTTCTTAGCAGGAAAGCGCCTTAAGCCACTCGGCCACCTCTCCACAGCGAGCGAGAACGGAGGGATTTGAACCCTCAATCTTCAGTTTTATTAACTGAGATGTTATCCGGCTACACCACGTTCTCAAAATTGCAACTGCATATTAAATGCAGTTACAAATGGGTCGGGCTGGAATTGAACCAGCAACGCTTTAAGCTACTGTTTTACAGACAGGTACCCACGCCAATAGGAGGGCCGACCCAGACATTTTGGAAGTGCTGACGGGAGTTGAACCCGCAATCACTTGGGTGAAATCCAAGCGGCTTAAACCATTTGCCTACAGCACTATAAATTGGCACAGGAACTGAGATTTGAACTCAGAATGCTGGTTTTGGAGACCAGAGTGTTGCCAGTTACACCATCCCTGCTTTTGGTGGCAGCGGCGGGATTTGAACCTGCATTGACCAAGGTATGAACTTGGCGCTTTACCATTAAGCTACGCTGCAATGTCACTTTCGCTTCGTTCCTTTTCAAAGTTAAAAATTTCAATTAAAAGACTGTTAGTTTAATCTTTTAATTTCTATTTTTTAATTTCTGATTGGGAACAGAGGTTAGGGCGGGATTTGAACCCGCGAAAATCGGTTTTGCAGACCGACGCCTTCAACCACTCGACCACCTAACCTGGGAGTCCCGACGAGGTTTGCAGTCGCAATCTTCTCCTTGAGGGGGAGACGGCTTGACTTTTGCCTACGGGACTTTGACCCCCGCCGAAAAACGGATACTTGCTTTCCGACAGGAGGTGTGGATTTTAGACCCTAGTTCCAGTTCCCAGATTCTTCTCCTGTGGAGTAAATCTAAAATCTAAAATCTAAAATCTAAAATCGACTGACGGGAGTAACGAGACTTGAACTCGCAACCTTTCGCTCGACAGGCGACTGCTCTGACCGGTTGAGCTATACCCCCGCGAAAATGAACAATTTTCTGTCCTTGAATTACTCAAGTTGGGACGGGGTGGCGGTTGATTCCGCGTACTACAACCCGATCGGGCTATTGTTGCCGGAGTCTACACCGCCGATGTCCACAATTATGTGACACGATTAACTTCCTATTCTGTTTTCAAGGTTCATATTGCTCGTGGGGTAAGGCTTTGAAGCTCTTTCCACTTCGCCATACATTTATACTACATTGCATAATACAAGACTGTCAAGGGGGTAATACAACTTTTTTTTAAATTGGGTTTTTCAAAGGGGTGCCGATCGCTCCCACCAACCCTATGCGTTCCCCCAAACCCTTATATATCAGGGTGTTTTGCTGCTAAACTGACGGTGTTGCGTAAGGTAAATCTGATGCTGAAACTGTACTACACTCCAATTTCTCTGAATTCTCGCCGTGTGTGGGTGGCACTTCTGGAAAAACAGATTGCGTTTGAGCCTCTAGCACTTAACCTCGACGGCGACCAATTTAAGGCGGATTTTCTGGCAATTAACCCGTTCCACCGCATACCGGTGTTAGTGGATGGAGATTTGACTTTGGTGGAGTCGCTGGCAATTCTCGATTATCTGGAGGCGAAATACCCCACCCCTCCACTGCTACCGACAGAGGCGAAAGCGTTGGGTATTGTACGGATGGTGGAAATGCTGACGTTAAATGAACTGTTGCCGGCAATGTTTCCATTAACACGTCAAATGCTGGGTGTAGCGGGAGACACTGCACAGAAGTTGGAACAGTCAAAACAGCAGATAGTAACGCTGCTGAGGTTTTTTGAGGGCTTGCTGGCGGACGATCGCACTTATTTTGCTGGCGAACAGTTTACTTTGGCCGAAGTGGTGGCGGGCACTGCGGTGCATTCGGTGGGGATGTTTGGCATATCTTTTGATGAGTATCCGAAGTTGCAGCAGTGGGCCGATCGGCTTGCAGGGCGATCGAGTTGGCAGCAAACCGAGGTATCTCAAGCCGAAATTGTGGCAAAAATCCCAATAATTAAGGATTTATTGGCGGCAAGGCTTTAAAAGAGCGATCGAGCTTCAAATAAATATAGGGGGTGATTGAACTCCCCGCTTTACAAATACATCTAAAGATATCGGGCGATTTTCAATCGCCGCTTTACAAACAAACTTTACCTGGGTTGACTCAAGAAACTCTTAAGCCTTGCTTTGCGGGTTTTGTCTGTCTAGGCGCGCATTTGAGCGCCCGCATTCGATCGCTGTCAATCCCCGCTGAGACATATTTATAGAAAACTTCGATCGCAACGGCAAGAATTAACACTGACGAAAATGCCGATAGCCCAAACTCGCACAAAAGATTGATCGCCCTGCGATAATCAGCTTTTAGATATCCAATACTACAAATCAAACCTTGTCTGAATTGCCCTTAACTCCCGTGCCCGCAACCACAGAACCCGATCGCCCAAACCTCCATCACTGGCTACACTCCTTGGATACCTGTCCGAGTACCAACAGTTGGGCGATCGCCCGCGCGGCCCAACTCCACCACGGAGATGCAGTATTTACCAAGCGACAAACCAGCGGGCGCGGCCAACACGGGCGCACCTGGCACGCCCCAAGCGGTGTCTTGACTGTTAGTTTTGTACTCGAAAACCTCAACCCCACTTTGTTGCCAGGACTCAGTTTAGCAGCGGGTTTAGCCGTGATTTACGCGATTGAAGATTTGGTTCCCGACTGTCGCGATATGCTGCGCCTGAAATGGCCAAACGATGTCTGGATCGATCGCCACAAATTAGCGGGAATTCTCTGCGAAGCTACTTCCGGCAATGTTTTTGGCAAAACTCGTGCCGTTGTGGGAATTGGACTCAACCGCTGCGTAGATTTCGCGGCTGCGGGATTAGATGAAAGGGATCTCGGCAATGCGGTAAGCTTGCATTCTATTGCTAGTACAGTACCAGATGAACTGTGTTTGCTCGATCGACTGCGGCACTATTTACTCGAACTAGCCGATATGTTTTCTACCACAGACAAGCCAGCCTCCAAGTCCGGTTTAGCGCTACTTTTGCCGGAATTGCGACGCCACGATGCGTTGATTGGCTGCCCGGTGGCGATCGAACTGGCGTCGGAAACCATCTGCGGAGAAGCCGCCGGCATTGACGGAAGCGGCCGCTTGCTAATATGCTTGGCGGGCGATCGAATACAAGCCTTTACCTCTGGGCGAGTTCGATTAATTTAAGAGGAAGAAGGAAGAAGGAAGAAGGAAGAAGGAAGAAGGGAAATGCAGTCAGAGCAATATTTTCAGCGATCGAAAATGTCCTAACCTTCTTGCCAGTTACTATAAATTAAGAGAAAGAAGTCATTAGTCATTAGGGAAAATTCCCAATTAACAATTAACAAGGTCCGATGCCCGATGCCCGATGCCCGATGCCCTATTCCCTATTCCCTTTTTTAATTTATCACCTCAAATACTACCAATCTGCTCAACCACAGCGGTTGATTTGCCTCCACACCTTCCGGACGACCCTTAGTAGAAGCAACTTGTATTCTGTTGCCATTTATCCCTTGTCTAACCAAAATATTTTTCACATTAGTCGCCCTTTCCATTGCCAACTTTTGATTTTCTACCGGAGTGCTTTTAAAATCGCTGTAGCCAACTATCCTTAAATTCTTCGTGCGATTTTTCTCCATATATTCCTTGACTTTACTAAGCTTTTGTGCGACATCTTTCGCCTCCAAACTTGCCGAACCTGCACCGAAATACACGCGAACTGGCATTATTATCTTGGGCGGCGGTGGAGTTCCTATTATCACTGTATTTGTTACGGACTTTACCCCCGGAATTTTCTCAAAAGCTTGAGTTATTTTCTGAGCATCTGGCACTTTGCTTACGCTGCCTGCAACGGCGACTTTTCCCTCTGCATAGCGAGCCGAGATATTAATGCTTTCTACTTTATTCAAAAGAGCTGCCGTCCGCTTGACATCGGCTTCGACTAAAACTGGATCGGGAGGTACTTCAACGGCTATAATTTTATTTTCAATTCTTGATTGGGGAGCCACTTGCTGAGCGATTTTTTCCGCTTTCAATCGCAGATTTTGATTCGGCACTCGTCCCGAAATCTGCAATAATTTATCTTTAACATCTGCCGCGATACGATAAACCGATAACTCTGGAGCAGATTGTAATGCTAAATTCGTATCTGCTTCTAAGTTCGCTTCAACTGCGCTGCGGTATTGATGAATTCCCCAAGGTACTCCAATTAAACCTAACGCTGCCAAACCGATAATTGGTAAAATGGGAAGTTTAGAAGATTTAACTTTTACCTCTGTATCGATTAATTTTTGCAATTTCGAGTTTACTTCTGGTGGTACAGTTGCTGGATCGCCGTTAAATGACCGAATTTTATCTCCGTATTCTTGAACAATATTGTTGAATATCGATCGCATTTTGTACTTAAACCACTGGCGGGTTTCTCCTTGCATCACTACTGCTAGATAACACGAACCCGCTACTTCCAATACGATCGTAGATGTGCCGTATTCTATTGCATCAATTTCTGCAATATTTCCAGACTGAGATATGCAATCGTTGACAAAAGCCCGAATAGCAGTCAGCATCCCCGCTACCATGTCTGATTCTAGCTGTTCGCGTTCAGACTTCTGCACTGCTGAAATTACTAAGCCCGATTCTGTTTGAATTAAAAAAACAGCTTTAACACTCAGTGGTGTTGTTTCTTTCATCAGCAGTTCGGCTTCAGAAATGCCCTGTAATTTGGCTTGAATTTTACGACTAATTCCCTCTGGACTTAAAGCTGATTCGAGTTTTTCATTAATCTCCCGCATCATCTCGGCAATGTATTTTAAAATCGTGCTGCCGATTATCGGATAAAGTGCATCCGACATTGCTTCTCGCTTGAGATGAATTTGCTGTTTGATAGCGGTGGCCATTTCCGGCGCGATCGCCATTGCAATTTCATCTGGCGATTCACTGATTCTGTGGCTGATTCCTACAGGAAGAGCAGGCGATATGGCTACTCCCATCGATTGCCTGTTTTCTCGGGTTTTGGTATTAATTACTTCATCAATTATTGGAGTTATGGTTTCGGCAAATGATTTTCTCGACTCATTAATCGTTTGGAGCATCATTTCGGGAAACATGATTTTAATTCTGGCAAGTAATTCTTCCCGATTGCCTCCCCATTCCGCATCAGTAATTTTGCGATCGAGTTCGCCTACTTTATCGTTGAGTCTGTAATTATAACTTACAACTTCATCTAACAAGGGTAAAATAGATTCGATGACAGACTTTTGCAGTTGGGCGTGATGGCTAACCATCAGCTCGTCAATCAAAGGTTTCAGTAAATCGGTAAACAAGTCTGTCGATTCATAGATCCGGTGTTCGATCGCCACAATCTTTTGTTCGATCTTCGCGAGTCTTTGATCGAGCCTTTTATTCTGAATGATGGCATCGACAGCGGGCGCGATCGCAGATTCTATCTCTAGCTTTGCTTCCCCGATGTTTCGAGACAGCATTTCTACAATCACTGGCATTATTCTTGCCATCAACCCTTCTATCTCGGCTAAAACTTGCTGCTGAACTTCAACAATCTTAGTTTCATTATTTAATATTTGTGCTGCAATACCGCTGTTTTGAAGAGCTGTGTTCACACCGGGCGCGATCGCCTCTCTCACCTCTAACTTTGTCTCCTCGAGTTTCCGGTTCAGCGAGTCAATCATTAACGGCATTAACCTTGCCATTATATCTTCCGGTTGAGTTTTTTGCTGTCGCTGAAGATTATTTAGTCTACTTTCTACATCGCTCAATTGTCCTTGAACTTCTCTTTGAAGAATTGCTGATTGTATCAAAGGTTCGATCGTCGCTGCTACTTGTAATTTTGATTCATCGATTTTCTGATTCAGCAAATCAGTTATTGCGGGCATTAGCATCGCCATTATCTCTTCTGGCTTCTGAATAGGCGACTGTTGTGTAGCCAGTCGGCGTTCGATGATGCTCAATACTTTTTCTTCTATTTCTACCCAAGCTATTCTTACCTGTACTGAAGGGGTAACAGCTTCTACAATCTCTGATTTTAATTCACTAATTTTGCGGTTTAGCAATTCGCTAACTACTGGTACTAGCTGCTTGATTAAATCTTCCGGTTGCTGCTGGTAACGCTGCTGAATATTCGCAACTCTATCTTCAATTCTTACTACCTGTTCTTCAAGTCCGTTTTGATTGTGAATTACTTGATTGACTTTTGGTGCGATCGCCGAAGCTACCTCTAACTTAGACTCCTCTACCTTACGCTTGAGCAGCTCGCCCACCACCAACATCACCCTTTGCATTAACTGTTCAGAATTCGGCAGTTGCTGCTGGTTGAAGTTAGCAATTTTATTTTCCAAATCAGCTATTTTGGTCTGCAATTCGAGCTGATTAATTTGATCGCTGCTAGCGAGTTCGATCGCATTTTTTAATTCCGACTGCAACCCCTCTAATTCATCTCTCACTAACTCAGGAATTAACGGTCTCAGTAAACTCATCAACTCTTGGGGTTCAGACATCAACTTCTCAAAATTTTCTAACCTTTGTTCCACGCTCAAAACATTACTGTAAAATTCCGGTAAATCCCTTTCAAACAGCAGTTGTTGCAACCGCTTAAACTCCTCTACTGCTTGTTCTAACTCTTCCTCAGAGGGCCGATAATTTTTTGCTACCTTCGCGGTTATAGATAAATCGTGTTCCTCATTACTTTTTTCTCGTCTTTGAGAGGGGATCTCTTCATCGTTAGTTAATACTTCCGGTACCACACTCGGTGGTTCGATCAGGAAAGACAATTGTTTGCGCCGACTTTCCTCATCCTCTAATCGCTGCACAGACTTTTCCGCAAGCGGTAACTTCAGCTCGCTTGGTTCTTTTTTTGATTTCTTTAATAACTGGAATTCAGTCAGTATGGTTAGCAATTCCTGAAGTTGCTCTCCAGCTTTAGAACTTGCTATAGTTGCATCAGAAACCTCTTTTTCTGACTGATATATTTTCCCTGAATTGTCATTTGATGCTGCCATACTGCCCTACCCAAACGTAATTTTAATCGACCGAAGGAAATTACCAGCTTGCTTGTCGCCTCACCCCAGCGAAAATCAATAGGAATGACACAATTTATCCAAGCGTCAGGCGTACTAAAGCTATCGCCTTATTTTAACTGCTCTTCTGCGACTAGCCAACTGGGCCGCCAACTGCAATGCTGCCTTCATGCTGGAGGCATCTGCAATCCCCTGACCTACAATATCAAAAGCTGTGCCGTGATCCGGAGAGGTGCGGACAAAAGGCAAGCCAATTGTAGTGTTGACTGCTTTATCGAAAGCCATCAATTTTACTGGAATCAACCCCTGGTCGTGGTACATTGCCAAGTAACCGTCGTGAGCTTCCTTGGCTAAACCGTACCAAACTTTAGCCGGTTTTACCCACAGGGTATCGGGGGGGACTGGCCCGTCTAACTGCACTTGAGGAAAGCGATCGCGCTGCGTTTCCAACCAAGGTATCATCCAGTCTTGCTCTTCATTTCCCAGTTTGCCATTTTCGCCGCTGTGAGGATTTAAGCCAGAAATCGCAATTTTCGGTCTTTCCAGCCCAAAATCTTCCCGCAAACAGTCTATCAGCAATTCTAGTTTTTCACTCAGTAATTCGGGACTCAACGCATCGGGGACTTGACGCAGGGAAATATGTGTGGTAGCCAGTAAAGTTACGAGCGTCCAGCCACTGTGGGGAGATGTGGCGGCAAACAGCATTCCGAATCGCTGCGATTTTGCTCTTTCTGCGAGGAGTTCTGTTTGTCCGGGATAATTGTAACCGGCCGCCTGCCAGCAAGTTTTGGAAATCGGGCCGGTCACGATGGCGGAGAATTCGCCGGCAATGGTACGGGCGATCGCGCTTTCCATGTAAGCAAAGCTAGCAGCCCCGCTAGCTGCACTCCCGACACCGGGGACAATTTCGCCCCACTTGCTGTCTGGTTCGATATCAATAATGTTTAATGTTTCGGGATTTGCCGCTTCTGCTGCTGGATTGCTCGATCGCAACTTATCGTAAGTTTGCTGCAAAACTCTCCTAGAGCCTATAACCGTTGCCATCAAGCCAGCAGCGGGATCGGCCAATGCCTTGAGAATCACTTCCGGTCCAATTCCCGCCGGATCTCCAAGAGTTACAGCTAGTTGTGATTCCCGATCGAGACTCAAGGCAGTTTTCTCCAACAAAATACAGCAATTTCGGCACTGAAATTTTAGCATTCATGTACCTGGTTGCCCCAAATTATATTATCTTTATTTAATGCGATCGCCCAATTGGACATATCAAAACCATGAATCCTGAAATTTTCAATGCAGCCTTTTTGTCCTTTTCCCTAATTTTCGTGGGTATAGCTGGAGGCTTCCTCCTGCTCAAATTGCAAGGCGGCGAAGAATAAGTTTTTTTCAACCAATCCTTCAGAAGCCTTCTACCTTCTGCCTTCTAGAGTCTACTTGCTGCCTAAAGCCAGCCTTCTGCCGAATATCTCAAGCCTAAAATGAGAAAAATTCAGGTTTTTGTTAAGTTTTTATAAAAAACTTAACAAAAACCTGATACCATCTTATTGAAAGTTTAAGATTCATAATTAATCCCTAGATGACTTTATTGATTTTAGGTGCCACCGGCACTCTCGGCCGCCAGATAGCCCGCCGCGCCCTAGACGAGGGCTACCAGGTGCGCTGTTTAGTCAGAAGTTACAGAAAAGCTGCATTTTTGAAAGAATGGGGCGCTGAACTCGTACCGGGGAACCTTTGCCAGCCAGACAGTCTGCCTCCGGCCCTAGAAGGCGTCAGTGCTATTATCGATGCAGCAACAGCCAGTGCAGCCGATTCTGTCAGCATCAAAAGAGTAGACTGGGACGGGAAAGTATCGCTGATCCAAGCAGCAGCAGCAGCAGGCATCAAGCGTTACATATTCTTTTCCTTTCTAGACGCTGAGAAATATCCCCAAGTCCCGTTGTTGGAAATCAAGCGTTGTACCGAACTGTTTTTAGCAGAATCCGGTTTAGACTACACAATCTTGAGACCTTGCGGCTTTTTGCAAGGACTGCTGAGCCTGTATGCAATGCCGATTTTGGACAATCAGGCAGTCTGGCTGCCCAATAAGCCATCTGCCCTTGCCTACATGAACACTCAGGACGTTGCTAAATTTGCCGTCCGGGCCCTTTCCGTTCCTGAAACCGAGAAAAAAAGTTTTCCGGTGGTGGGGAATCGCGCTTGGGATGCTGACGAAATCGTGCGGTTGTGCGAACGGCTGTCAGGGAAGCAAGCTAAAATTACGCGCACCCCAGACGCCTTGTTGAAGGCTACTCGTCAATTTGCTAAGTTCTTTCAGTGGAGTTGGAACGTAGCTGACAGGTTGGCTTTTTCAGAAGTTTTGGCAGCCGGAAAACCCTTGAAAGCTCCGATGGATGATGTTTACAGTGTCTTCGGAATCGACCCCAAAGAAACTACTACTTTGGAGTCTTATCTCGAAGAATACTTTAATCTGATTATGAAGAAGCTCAAGGAAATAGAGTACGAGCAGCTTAAGACTAAAAAACGGAGTAAACAAAAAATGCCCTTTACATTTTAAAGTGCCGAAAGCTGGGATTATATACAACGACGTTAAACCTGTGGCTTGTCGCATCGCCGCAGAGTTGGAAGACAAGCTGACTGCCCGCGGCTGGGAGGTTTGCTCGGTTTCTGGTTCCGGAGGAATTCTGGGTTATTCTAGCCCCGATCGCCCCCTGTGCCACACTCAGATCGAACAACTCGTCCCCCCCGGTTTTGACAGCGACATGGAGTTTGCAGTGGTTTTGGGCGGCGACGGTACGGTGCTGTCGGCATTTCGCCAAGTTGCTCCGATTGGAGTGCCGCTGCTGACTGTCAATACCGGTCACATGGGCTTTTTAACAGAAACTTACCTGAACTTGCTGCCGCAAGCTTTGGAAAAGGTAATCGCCGGAGAATACGAAATAGAAGAAAGATCGATGCTGGCGGTGCGGCTGTTTCGAGAAAACGACTGCCTCTGGGAAGCCCTTTGTCTCAATGAAATGGTGCTGCACCGGGAACCGCTGACTTGTATGTGTCATTTTGAAGTGGCGATCGGTCAGCACGCCTCTATTGACATTGCCGCAGATGGAGTTATCATCGCAACTCCGACAGGATCGACAGCTTACGCCCTTTCAGCCGGTGGGCCTGTCATCATTCCCGGAGTGCCGGTGCTGCAGTTGCTGCCTATTTGCCCGCATTCAATGGCTTCGCGGGCTTTGGTGTTTTCCAACACCGAGCCGGTCAAGATTTTGCCGGCGAGTCCGAACCGCCTGGTAATGGTGGTAGACGGGAACGGCGGATGTTATGTTCTGCCCGAGGATTGGGTGCAAGTCGAGCGAGCTCCGTACCCAGCCCGCTTTATTCGGGTGCAATCTTTTGAGTTTTTCCACATTTTGCGGGAAAAATTGGGCTGGGGCTTGCCTCACATTGCTAAACCGAGTTCGGTTGAGTTGCCTTGATAGTTGTTGTTGACACTCCCCGACTATCAAGGTACGGGGATTGTTGGCTCAACCAGTTGGCTTGCTCGTAGATATCATATCAAGTCCTAGCTGTAGGAGACCGCAATTCCCGTTCCCGTTTTTCACCGATTGAAGGGATTTTGATTTCTTTATCTGTTGATAAATCGTAGAATAAAGCAGCAATTAGTGTGGGTAATGTAGGGCGACATTTATCTACCGGAATCCTTAATTCTCGATCGAGCTTCCGAATCATCTCCAAGGTCAGGCAGCGTTTGCGAGATAACGGTGAAGTTGTGCGGCGACAGGTAACCTCGAACTCTCACTGATAACCTATATTTCGTCCACACCAAGGAAGTGTTAGGCGTTAAACTTTATATCTTGTTATTTTTTCTTTCATCCCACAACAAGTTTTAGCTGCAAATTCCCGCTCTAGTAATAGTCATCCTCAAAACCTGTATCAATAACTATTTCACCCAAAGTATTATTCGGGTCGATAGTAATATCTTCTATGTCCGCATCACATAAGGAGTAGTCTTTATCCCTAGATAGAGTGAGCGTGACTTCCACGTTTAACTTAAGGGACTGAGTAAAGACTGTATCTATTTTTTTTCCTCCATAGTACATATCGTCTTCTCTGTCGTAAATCGCATATTCTAAGCTTTCATAGCTTACCTTGGCGTCATAATGCACCTCGGCTTCTAGCTCAAACACTACTGAAGGTTGATCTGCCTCAGAATCATCGATATTAACTAATGAGGAATCAATAATATCTACTGAATTGACCTCAACTTCAATTTCTTCACTGCCCCATTCAATCAAGCTACTTCCAGATAAATCAATTGAAAAATTCAGAGCCGAGAAGTTATTCTGTATGTATCCTTTTATTTCATCTTCTTTGTCGCTATATAGTTCATAGCATTCATCAACCTCATCTGAATCGGTTTCTCGAATTATAGTTTCCAATAATTCATCGAGCTTTCCAATCAAAGACAGGTCTTCGCTCGAAGAACAAAACTTTTCCCAATCGGAATCTCCACTAACGACATAAATTATTCTGTTTCTGTCTTGTGCCTCCTTTTGAAGAGCTAAGAGCGCAAAAGCGTCTGGAAACTCATATTTCTTTTTTCCTTCACCAAATGGTGGAGTACCAGAAAAATAATTTTCAAAAATATCAACCACTGACACCCGATCGACTTCGATTATTTTAAAGTCAGTTTCTTGTAAAAAAGCTTCAAGTTGGTCGAGAAGCTCTTGATTAATTTGATCGAAATTCGGAGCCAGCTCTTGAACTTTTTTCTTGAATTCATTTAGCAAGCCAGAATTCGCAGAAATTTTGACTCTTTTAGTATCTCCTTGCGGTTTAAAACGCTTTTTCTTCAAATCGTTTATAGCTTGCTCAATCGCTTTGGAGGTTAATACAGCACCTTCGGTAATATGCGCTCTTATTTCATGAAGAGTGACAGAAGTTAAAAGCAGCCTTATTTTTCCTTGCTGAGCAAGTTCAACTAAAGTGCGAAAAACTTTTGAATTGTAGTTAAAATTATAGCTATCAAAAACCTGTGTATCAAGAGCAACTAACCGAGGAGGAGGTTTTATTTCCATTTTTGAAGCTTACTAAATGTCGTTTATTATAAGATGACAATACCACAAATTACGGATAAATTTCAACCCGTTATTACTCCCTATCGGAATCTCCTTTCCTCGATCGAATTTGCCACACGATTCGACTCAATCACTTAAGTCGTCGCACTGAAACAAGCTATCTTTATTATATTTGAGATTAGAGTCGATCGCACACCCTCGGCGATCGGAAAAATCGAGACATTTATCAGAACTTCTTCACGCACGAATAACTGTAACGGTTCGCCCCATGGGTGTCAGATGAATTTCAGTATTCAGTCGTTCTTCTAATTCGGGTGCATTCTCGCGACGATCGAATATCACCAACCACCCTTCATCTTGTCCCAATCGAGCCAAATATCCATCTAACTGTTCCAACCCTTTACTCAATGGATCGACTTTCCGAGTTCGCCAAACCTTCAGTTCAATTCCCAATGTTACCTCACCATAACGCAGACATAAATCCATTCTGTCGCGTCCGATCGCATATTCCCGTTCCAATGTTCCCCCACCATTAATCACCCGATGCAGAAATGCCATCAATACTAAATGCGGTGCAATTTCGGGATAAGACGCACTTTTGAATAACGGTTCACCATGTTGCAGCCAAAACGCGAGAAACGCTTGCAGGAGTGCATCTGGTAGTAGTTCGCCGCGATCGTTCAACCAACTCGGACGGATAATCGGTAAACTATCTTGCGGCCCTTGCGCCAAAACTCGCGGCAACACTTCTCGATAAATCGGATTGGCGATGACTAAACCCCCGGCTGGATCTCGTTTGAGCAAGCCCAAATCTACGAGGTATTGGCGATCGTCATTAGAAGATTCTGGCAATTCTCGTCCGGCTAGCATCGGCTCGATAATGGCTTTGACTCGGTTTTCTCGCAGTCGTTCTGCCAAGCTATCCAAATGCGTATCTTGCCGTTTTATGAGAATTTCTTTGGCTTCTAAAATATGGTCGGGTGTAATAGCGATCGATTCATCGGTAACTAATTCTTCTACAATTTCCTTAGCTAAAGCATTCACTAACCAAGGTTGTCCCTGAGTCTGTTCAAAAGCTAAGGCTACGGCTTCAGGTGTAAAAACTTGTCCGGTATCTTGGGTATGTTGCGCGTAGAGTTCGGCGACTTCTTCTGCATTAAAATCTCTCAGAGTAATCGATCGCACTTTAATATTAAACGGACTGGATGTATTGAGTCGATCGCTTCCCCCCGCAGCCACTTTGTAATCGCGAACATCCCGCAAACCAATTAAACCCACCGATTGCGGAAACGCTTTCGGGCGATTGGGATAACCATCGCGTAATTGGCGCAGAATAGAAATCAAAGCTTGGTCTTGTAGTGCGTCAATTTCGTCGATAAAAATGACCAAAGGACGAGATGAAACTTGTGTCCAAGCTTGTAAAGCAGCCCGAATTTTCTGTCCCGACTGTATGCTTGTCCAGTCTGGCGGTTGCAGTTCGAGTGGGAGACGGACGGAACTGTTATCTCGCCAAGCCCCCAAAATAGCCTCTTCTGCACCAGCAATGTCTTGACTGAAGGGTGCGCCGACTTCTACCGACAGCATCACGGCTGTATATTGTCCGCTTTCGGTGAGTTGTTTGGCTAACGCCAGCATAGCGGTGGTTTTCCCCACTTGCCGGGGTGCATGGATGACGAAATAGCTTTGCTGAGCAATCAGTCGCTCTAAATTTGGGAGGCGACGGGTGGCAGGAAGCTGATAGTGGATGTCATCGCGGCAGGGGCCGGCAGTATTGAACCAACGCGGCATAGGTCAACTGGGGCGAATGGGGCTGCTCTCAGTTTACTGTAGTGTTGTTGGAAAGGCGTTCTAGTTGTTAAGCGGGGGTTTGTATCGACTCTCCGGCCCCGATGAAACTCTCTCAGAGCGAAAGTCGTGCTCGATTCTTGATTCATAGAACGGAAGAACCCCAACTGCCAACTGCCAAAGTTTCACTCTTCTACCCGATAGCCCAATTCCGCTAAACGAGTGCGAGACTGCCGCCACTTCGGCTGCACTTTGACAAATAACTCCAAATATACTTTGCCCTCAATTAACTTTTGAATCTGTTCTCGCGGCGCACTGCCGACTGTAAGCGGAAACGATATAACTCAAATGAGTGACACTCCAATGTGTGAACTCACAAAAGCGTCACTATAAAAAGCGACTGTGAAGCCACCGAAGACAGCAGTTATACCTGAAATATCAAATGAAAACACTCGAATGCACAGAGGATTCCCATCATGTTTACAGAAGAAAAAACTCTCAATAATCAAGCTATCGCTGTCGTCGCCGATACTACTTCTCAATCAACTCTTGCAGTTGCTGAAGCGTCTAAACTCATGAAACCTACTTTAAAACGGGGTTCTACTGGTCCAGCCGTCAAAGAACTGCAACAGCTTTTATATCATTGGGGCTATTATTACGGTTTTTCGATCGATGGTATTTTCGACACCTATGTTGAAGACGCCGTAAAAGACTATCAACACCGCGTCTTTTTACCTGAAGATGGGATTGTCAGTCCTCTAACCTGGCAAGCACTATACTCTGGTGCACCTGTGAATATGCCGACTCTCATGATTGGTAGTTCAGGTAATGCTGTCAAAATTGTTCAGAATGTCTTGAAATTGAATGGATACTATTTCGGTTTTGTTGACGGATACTTCGGGGTTATGACCAAAGTAGCGACGATCCAGTTCCAAACGATTAAGGGTTTACCAGCCGATGGAATTGTCGGGCCGAGAACTTGGCACGCTTTGAGCAAGTTACCGCACTAAACAACGGTATATCTCACTGGTATAGGACTTACGTGCCGACTCTAATTGTAGGGTGCGAAACGCGCACCTTACAACTACGGAAGTTTAATTTCTCCGTTGTTGCGTAAGTCCTGTTAGTTAAGCTTTAATCATTTATGAGGTTAATCAAATGACACATTCTGCTATCCTTGAAGCTCCAGCAAATTCTTCTGAACCCGGACAAGAGCTGGCTGAATTTTTGCAGGAAGATAATGGACACTACTCGGCAATGCGAGCGATGAGTTTTATTGCACTGATTGCAGCAATTGTGTTTGGTGTCATCACAATAACTAGCAAGAATGCTGATGGCAAATACATTACAACTTCTTTTTTAGTTGCTGCTTTTGCACCAAAAGCTGTTCAAAAATTTGCCGAACGTCCTTAAAGAGTTGACAGTTGACAGTTGACAGTTGACAGTTGCGGGCGGAGTTTTTAGGACAATGATTTAAACTGAACTTCTGCCTACGAGGGGAAGTTCAGTTGTAAAATCTCTCAACGATCGCCCTTATTTGCTCCATCAGTTCGCTTTATTCTTCCACGCGATAGCCCAATTCGGCTAAACGGGTGCGAGACTGCCGCCACTTCGGCTGCACCTTGACAAATAACTCCAAATACACTTTGCCTTCAATTAACTTTTGAATCTGTTCTCGGGCCGCACTGCCGATCGACTTGAGCATACTGCCGCTTTTACCGATTAAAATGCCTTTTTGGGAATCCCGTTCGACGTGAATTGTCGCCAGAATGCGCGTAATTTTTGCTTCTTCTTGAACAATGTCGATCGCAATTGCTACAGAATGCGGCACTTCTTCCCGCGTCAGCAGCAAAATCTGTTCCCGAATCAATTCGCCCATAATAAAACGTTCCGGCTGGTCAGTCACCAAATCTGGCGGATAATAATAAGGGCCAACGTCCAAATGTTCGATTAACAATTGTTGCAGCGGCTCGACACCCTCGCCCGTGAGAGCGGAAAATTTCACTACAGGCCACTCAGGATTGACAATTTGCTCGTAAGTTCGATCGATCAACACGGAATCCTCCGGTTGTTCGTCCAACTTATTCATCCCCAAAATCACCGGAACTTTGCAATTGCTGAGAATTTCGACAATATATCGATCGCCCCCTCCCGATTCCACCGAACCATCCACCACAAACAGCACCACATCCACCGACTGAATCGCGGTGCGGGCATTCTGCACCAAAACCTTGCCCAATTGGTGATGCGGCTTGTGAATTCCGGGAGTATCTACAAAAATAATTTGTGCTTCCGGTGTCGTTAGGATGCCCCGCAGCCTGTTACGTGTCGTCTGAGACACCGGCGAAGTAATCGCAATTTTCTGCCCCACCAACTGATTCATCAGCGTTGATTTTCCGACATTCGGGCGTCCGACAATACCCACAAAGCCCGATTTGTAACCCGCCGGAGCCACGGGAACACCCATAATGTCCGATACGTCGATAAATTTACTATCTTCCACTAAAATCACCTATTTTCAAGCCCCTTCTCTGTCTATTGTCGCCTGAAAATACTCAAACGCCCATCGATGCACTGTAGCATCTTTCTCGCCCTGGTATAGCGCGCCACACTCAAACCTCGATCGAGCCGCAAACCAGTGTTAAAACGTGATACGCGATCGGCAAAACTTGATATCTGAGACAAAATTTGATAAAGTTCCAATGACATCGATCGAAAATGAATCATTCTGGTAAAACCGACTCCCCAATGCTGTAACAACTTCAGATGTGTAAATATCTAACTCAACTGAAACTTTTCTACAGTTTGTCAGGCCAACCAGTTTTAACATTTTTGAAGATGTTTGGTAATAAATTAGGTAAGTTGAACTCAAACTCAAAAGCTCAATATCATCAGGCGCTTTCTAAATAAAAGCTAGTGTCTTTTGAGCATACCTAAATTAGTGCTAATCGTCATAAAGTTGAGGAGATGAATCAGATGAAATCGAAATTATTTTGGAGTTGCTGCACCGTTTTGGTAGCAAGCTTGCCTGTTTCCGCCTTGGCTCAAACAAGCCCTCCCACAAGCCCTGAAGCAGGTATTGATTACAAGGGTGGCTCAAAGAAATACCAGTTGCTACCGGGCAGAATCCAGGACAGAACCTTGCCCAGAGCTTTTGACTTTCCAATTATTACCAATGTTGGTACTGACACTAGCATCACCTCGGATTTCCTAATTACCGATCAGTTTCGCGCCCCAGCGGGTCGTACAGAATACACCGGAGCTCTCACCGCCTGGGCAACATCAATCAGAGAATGTCTCGCCAAACAACCACTCTTGATTCGAGCCAGCACTAAGAACCCGATTCAGATTAATGGTAGAGTAGGCACGATTGTCAGAAACGCAAATAACCGTGCAGTTTGCAAATAAGCCAGCAATATCACAGGGGCTAAATTGACCGTAATTGCTGTAACGGCGGGTTCACCAATATCTCCAATGCAAGCATCGATACAGTAAACCCGTCACCGCAGCGATATTGGGGTCAATCGAGGCCAGTTGATATAACTTCCGCTATCTTAAAGATAAAAACTAGAGAGTGTTTTTGAACAAAAAGAGCAATAGGTTTTCTATTGCTCTTTTTGTTGGCGAAATTTCAATTAATATCTATTAGGGCTTCTATGATATCGGCTGAAATGACATCATAGAAGAGGTTTGTAGTGAGGAATGCAAGTCCTTAAACTGTGATAAGGACTTGCATTCCTCACTGCAAACGACATAATTACGCAGAAACCAGCTTTTTTCCAAAAAATCCCGTGGAACCCTAGGGATATGGATTTTAACACCTGGTTTATCAAATTTTGTCTGCGTAATTCACGATTTAGTAGCGCAAAATTCATGTGTACTCAGTAAAATTTCGCCATAATCAGGAATCCAAGCTAGCCACTGTTCTTCCGAACATTCACACAACAGCCACGCTTCGTCAAAGCTGAATGCGGTTGGCGGATTGAACAATTTAACCCACATAGAAGGAGCCAATTTTGGTGCAGGTACGGCGCAGCCAAATTTTTCCCAGTCGCGGGCACTGGCGAAGTTTCCTGGCGTTGCTTGGGATTGCCAAGTACGAATATCTGTTTGCAGTTGCATAACTACTCCTTTTGAGCTAAGAGTCTGCACCAGGGCGCGGTTGAAACAACGCAGAGCGAAGGCGCAGATAAACTTTTTGGATTCTGTAGTCTATGTTACCGAATTATCTAGGGGAATGTGTAAGGTTGTAGCAAAAATTTACAATCGAGAGGAAAAAACTGGTTCAAAGCTGAAAAGGTCGATCGGCGATTGTTGCGCTCGGCAACCATCGCCTACCATAGCAAGCAACATCTGATTTATTTAAAAAATTCCGACATGAACCAAACTGCAAAATCCCAGTGGAAAACTCTAGACCGCTTTGTAGAAATCAACTCTCGTTGGGTAAAACTAATCGCGGAACATCTCGAAACAACAGAAGGAAAAACAGTAGAATATTGGCGAGTAGAAAGAGCAGATTCAGTTGTAATCTTGACCATTCAAGCTGACAAATTGCTGTTTCCCCCACCGATGTATCGCCCTGGCGTGGCAGAAGCAACCCTGGATTTTCCCGGCGGTCGCGTAGAAGCCGAAGCCACGCCAGCCGCGGAAGTTCCAGCTATACTCAAAAAAGAGCTAGGCGTGACCGAAAGTGCGATCGCCCGCCTCGAACCGATTAACACCGTCGGCTGGGCAATAAACAGTTCCTTCTCCAATCAAAAACTCTACGGTTTTGTTGCAGAATTGCACCCTACAGCAACAGTAAACCCCGAACGGATCGGTGCTGAATATCCTCTCACCCCAGACGGAATTCGCGACTTGCTCAAAAAATTAACTTGCCTCCAATGTCGAGCCTTACTGCTAGAATGGCAAAATCAAGTCGATTTTAGATTTTAGATTTTAGATTTTAGATTAGGAATTGTTTTCCGAGGGTCGCCCATTTTAAGTTGCTGAAAACCCAAATCACCAAAACTAATCATGCCTCTCAATAATGAAGTTGCTGTCGAATGCCTCGACGTTACATATCGTCTAAACCGCAGGCATTTAGTAGACAAACTCAATTTCAAAGTGCTGCAAGGAGAAGTTTTAGTATTGCTGGGACGCAGCGGTAGTGGCAAAACTACTACCATGAAATTGATTAACAATTTACTAACGCCAAGCAGCGGCGAAGTTCTTGTCATGGGAAAACCGACAACTCAGTGGAACTCAATTCAACTACGCCGAAAAATTGGCTATGTGATTCAAGAAATCGGTTTGTTTCCCCATTTTACTGTCGAGCAAAACGTCGGTTTAGTGCCAAAATTAGAAGGTTGGGAGGGCGATCGCATTCAATCTCGCGTCCGGCAACTGTTAGAATTAGTCAACCTCGACCCCCAGCACTTTGCCAAACGCTATCCCCATCAGTTATCCGGCGGACAGCGGCAGCGGGTAGGCGTCGCTAGAGCACTGGCGGCTGACCCTCCGATATTGTTAATGGACGAACCGTTTGGTGCTTTAGACCCCATTACTCGTCTGGAATTACAGCGAGAATTCGGTCAATTGCAGCAGCAACTCGGCAAAACAGTGATTTTTGTGACTCACGGCATTCAAGAAGCTTTTTTGTTAGCTTCGAGAATTGGTTTGATGCAAGATGGACGGTTGATTGAATTGGCAAAACCTGATGATTTTCTAAAATCTCAGCATCCCGAAGCTCGCGCATTTCTTGAATGTTTGCAATTACCCGGGACTGGGTAATAATATGATGTGCGATCGCATCATTCATTTATGGCTATGGGTCGGTTTTTGAAGCTGATGGCTGGAAATCAAAGATATTGGTGAACCGACTCATACGAGATACTGGATTATAGTAAAATTTACAATTCTGAATTCCTAATTACTAATTTCCACATGATGCAATTTATCAATCGGTATGGCGCTGAGATAATTAAGCGCGCCAGTGAACATTTATATTTAGTAGCTGTGGCAATTTTTATCGCTATTATTGTAGGTATCCCCCTCGGAATTTTAGTCACCAGAAAACCAAAATTGAAAAAGCCAATTTTGGGTTTTGCTAATATTATGCAAACAATTCCCAGTTTAGCTTTGTTTGGCTTGCTAATCCCGGTGCCGGTATTGGGTGGAATAGGCGATCGCACGGCAATTATCGCCCTCACTCTGTATTCTTTACTGCCAATTATCCGCAATACTTATACTGGTATTGTCGGCGTCGATCCAGCGATTACGGAAGCAGGAAGAGGCATGGGGATGACTGATATGCAACTGTTATGGCAAGTGGAAATTCCCCTGGCACTGGGCGTGATTCTGGCGGGGGTGCGAGTTGCTGCTGTAATTGCGATCGGACTTGCTACAATCGCCGCTGCAATTGGCGCGGGTGGCTTGGGGGTGTTTATTTTTCGCGGCGTTGCTACCGTCAACAATCAGTTACTTTTGGCTGGGGCAATTCCGGCGGCTTTAATGGCCTTAGCTGCGGATTTTGGGTTGGGCTTGGTAGAAGCGCGCCTCTCGAAAAGTACCTTAAAAACTATTAATGAGGACTAAAATCCTGGCTACCTTCCGTCAGCGTTGTCACTCTCTGCGAACCAGAAGCATTAACAGGACTTGCTATCAGATTGCGGATTTCATTTGAGCGTTGAATGTACTCGCGATCGCTCAAAACAGCTTGGCTTCCCTCCAGCGAAATAGGATCTGCCAAATCAATCCAAGAACGGCAACCGCCGTATTCAGGAATGTAGGGAATTTCGCGGCTTTCTGCAAGGCGATAAGCCCGCAGCAATAAAATATAAATTGGCTGAGTTTGTTTCCATTTCAGGCGATCGATGACAAAATTTTCATTCCAAATATGGTACGGAAATAGCGCAGTAATTGCCGGTTCCCAAGCTACCAAAAAAACATCAGTAATCTCCGCCCAACTGCCAATTCTAATAACTTCAGGATGCCAACCAGATTCGACAGTCTTGACTTGATGTGCAAACTCCGGCTTTAATAAACCCGGCTGTTGGTGTTCAAAAGTTGGATACAGCAAAACCTGTTTGTCAGTGACATTGAACTGTCCTGCTTGCTCGCGAATTCCCCCCTTCCGCAACAGCACAATCGTTTGACCTTGTTCCAAAGCATTAACTGCTACATTCCATTCTTTCAGCGCCCTAGTAGTTGATTTCATAGGAACTTAGTTGAGTTTTAACAATAATAACAAAAATCGGTAGTTTCAAGCAAGTACAGCCATTTTTTCCTGTTAAAATAAGGTAGTCGTGAGTATGTAGGACTACCTTATTTTGATAGAGACAATAATTGGTTGGACTACATCGTGAGCCAACTGCTGTTTTCTTTATTACTCTAGCAAATAAAATAATCGTCTCTTCTGTGTCCCAGCTATCCTGTACTATCACATCGGTATATTCAGCAATTTTGTCGTTAATTTTTTCAGGACTTTACTTAAACATTTAATAAAATTTAAATATTCTCGCATATTAGCTAGCAAACAACCATATTGAGATTTGTTAAAATTTAAATATTATTCAAAAAGTTTTGATTATACTTATTGATAGTGCATTGAAAATTCTTTATTAATTCTGTTCTGTCATAAATATCAGTAGACCTACTGAAATACCGCCTGCTCTTCAACTTGTTATTAGTGAAATTACGCACATGAGCATTACTATTTTGGGTTACAACCTAAGCGCCGCTATTTACGAAAGTGTCAATACTATTATTTATCGCGGCATCAAAGAGAGTGATAAAACCTCAGCAATTATCAAAACATTCAAAGATGAGCATCCGACAATCGAAGAAATTTCTCGATTAAGACACGAACATAAAATACTCCGACATTTAGACAGTCAAGGAATAGTCAAACCCATAGCCTTAGAAAACTATCATAACGGCTTAGCTCTGATAGTAGAAAATTTTAGCGGTCAATCTTTGAAAGATTTTCTTAACAATCAACCCTTGGCTATAAACGCCTTTCTAAAAATCGGAATTCAGTTGACAAAAACGTTGGGAGAAATTCATCACAGGAATGTAATTCATAAAGACATTAAACCCTCAAATATCCTAATTAACTCAGAGACCAAAGAAGTAAAAATTATTGATTTTAGCATTGCTTCTCTTTTAGAACGAGAAAATCAAACTGTCACAAATCCCAACTTATTAGAAGGAACTCTTGCTTATATGTCGCCGGAACAAACCGGCAGAATGAACCGATCAGTGGACTACCGTACCGACTTTTACTCCCTTGGTGTTACATTTTATGAAATGCTGACGGGTAAGCTACCTTTTTCCGCAAAAGACCCCCTAGAACTCGTTCATTGCCATATAGCTAAAGCACCCATACCACCTAAAAAGCTGAATCCAGAAATCCCGGATGCAGTTTCTGAAATTGTAATGAAGTTATTATCTAAAACTGCTGAAGATAGATATCAAAGTGCTTTCGGAATAAAAATTGACTTGGAAACCTGCCAGCAGATGCTTTCTGCTGGAGAGATTTTCCCCTTTATGATAGGTCAACTAGATTCCTACAGCCAATTTATGATTCCGCAAAAGCTCTATGGACGGGAAAGAGAAGTTGCTAGTTTGCTAGAAGCCTTCGCTCGCGTCAGTGGTGGGACAACGGAAATGATGCTAGTTTCCGGTTATTCAGGTATCGGCAAATCTTCCTTAGTTAACGAAGTTGATAAACCTATAGTCGGAGCACGAGGGTATTTTATTTCCGGTAAATTTGACCAGTTTAAGCGGAATATTCCTTATGCTGCTTTAATTCAAGCATTTCAAGGATTGATGCGGCAACTGCTCACTGAAAATTCTGCTCAAATAGCAATTTGGAAAGCTAAAATTCTCGAAGCACTTGGTGCCAATGGGTCAATTATTATTGAGGTTATTCCCGAAGTAGAAAAGATTATTGATCCACAGCCTGCGGTTCCGACTTTGGGACCCACTGAATCTCAAAACAGATTTAATCGAGTGTTTCAAAAATTTATACAGGTGTTTAGTAAACCCGAACACCCCCTAGTGATATTTTTGGATGACTTGCAGTGGGCAGATTCGGCTTCCCTCAAGCTTATCCAGCTAATTATGACCGATCCAGATAGTAAATATCTGCTATTAATTGGGGCTTATCGAGATAATGAAGTCAGTGCCACTCATCCCTTAATTTATACCTTAGAGCAAATTCAAAATAGTAGGGCAAGAGTAAATAATATTATCCTCCAATCTTTAGAACTCTCTCATGTTAACCAATTAGTGAGCGAAACTCTTCGCAGTCACATTTCCGAAGTTTTATCCCTGGCTGAGTTAGTTTTTAAGAAAACCCAGGGAAATCCCTTCTTCTTAACTCAACTGCTCAAATCCCTTTATCTAGACAAACTTCTATCCTTTGATTTCGATATAGTTTGTTGGCAGTGGGATATCCAACTGCTTCAAGGCATTGATATCAGCGATAATGTCGTTGAATTGATGGTCAGCCAAATTCAAAAGCTATCCTCGCCGACGCAGAATGTGTTAAAATTAGCTGCCTGTATAGGAGATAAATTTAGTTTAGACGTTTTGGCAATTGCTAATAAAAAATCTCAGTCAGAGACGGCAAGGGATTTATGGGAAGCGCTACAAGCTGGTTTCGTTCTGCCACTAAATAATTCCTACAAAATTCCCCTGCTATTTGAATCGGAAATATTTACAGAAAACTCAACGGAGCAGTTTAATGTCACCTACAAGTTTTTGCATGACCGAGTGCAACAGGCGTCTTATTCTCTGATACCCGACGATCAGAAAAAAGAAACTCACCGAAAAATTGGTCAACTACTGCTGAATTCCACAACCCCTGAAGAACGAAAAGAAAATATCTTTGCACTGGTTAACCAACTAAATTATGGAACGGATTTAATCACTTTAGAGTGGGAAAGATATGAGTTGGCAGAACTGAATCTGATCGCCGGACAGAAAGCCAAAGCTGCCACAGCTTATGAGTCGGCTGTCAAATATTTGAATGTGGGTTTAGGACTACTCGCGGAGAATAGCTGGGAGACTCAATATGAGCTGACGTTTAACCTCCATCTGGAAGCTGCAGAAACTGAATATATAAACACTAACTTTGAGCGATCGCAACAGTTGTCTGAGACGAGCCTAAAACAAACGAAAACCCTTCTCGAAAAAGGCAAGGTCTACGAACTTAGAATTCAATTAGAGATGTCTCAAAATCGGAGAATATCAGCTATAGATAATGGACTCGCCGTTCTCGAAATGTTCGGAATTAGCCTAGAGCAAGAACCACCTCAAGAACTGATAGTTGATGATTTAGCTAACTTGCCGACAATGACAGCTCCCGATAAACTCGCAGCTATGCGAATATTAAATCTTATTATAACACCAGCTTTTATTGTAAATCCTGCGATGTTTACGCAAATTCTTTATACAAAAATAGCCTTGTCTATTAAGTATGGGAATTCGCCTGAATCGGCTTTTGCTTATGTTTGGTATGGAGTGTTACTCTGTGGAGGATTAGGAGACATAGATTCTGGATATCGATTTGGCAAATTAGCTATTTTTTTACTAGAAAACTTTAACGCCCTTACCCTGAAATCAAAAATAATTTGTATATTTAATTGTCTGGCAAGGTTTTGGAAAGATCCGCTTAAGGCAACGCTAGAATCTTTGGTTTATGCAATTCAAAGTGGTATAGAAACTGGAGATATAGAATATGCTTGTCACAGTATAGCCAATTATTGCAATCACTTACTTTTTAGCGGGGGAGAGCTACAAAAACTTGAGCAAGAACAGGCAAAATATGTTGCTATGACTATTCAGCTCAAACAAGAATATGATACTTTATTTGTGAAAGTTCACCAGCAAATAGTTGACAATTTACTGGACAAAAACTCAGACAAATACCATTTACTAGGTGCAAGCTTTAATGAAGAAGAACTACTGCCAGGAATTATAGCTTCTAACAATGGGACTTTGCTCTATGCCTATTATGCCTGCAAAATGATGATATCTTATTTATTTAAAGAGTTTAATCAAACAGTAATTTTTGCTAATTTAGCATTAAAATACGCCAGCATGGGTGCAGGATTAATCCACATGAGTATCGACAACTTTTACCATTCTCTTTCCCTCCTAGCACTGTATGCAAAAGCCTCGCCAAAAGAGAAAGAAAAATATCTAAGTGTAGTAGCAGCTAACCAAGAAAGAATGAAGACTTGGGCGTTCCATGCGCCGTGTAATTTTCAGCACAAGTATGAGTTAGTAGAAGCAGAAAAAGCGCGGATTTTGGGACAACCTTTAGAAGCAAGCGATTATTACGATCGCGCAATAGCAGGAGCCAAAGAACAGGGATATATCCAAGAAGAAGCCTTAGCTAACGAACTGGCCGCAGAGTTTTATTTTTCTCGCGCTAAACATAAATTTGCTCTGATGTATTTAACCGATGCTTACTACGGATATAGCCGCTGGGGAGCTAAAGCTATAGTCAAAGATTTGGAAGCCAGATATCCTCCAATATTTTCCCGGATAGCCAAGCCCGAAAGTCAAAGTAGCCAGGTCACGATGAGCACTACCTCGACGAGTGGAGGGAGTGCAGGATTTCTAGATTTAGCTACTGTTATCAAAGCATCTCAAGCTCTTTCTGGTGAAATTGTACTGAGTAAGCTGTTGGCAAAATTGATGAAAATTGCGATCGAGAATGCGGGCGCTCAAAGTGGCATTTTCATTTTAGAAAAAGCGGGAACTTTACTAATAGAAGCCTATGGAACCGTAGATAGCGATGTAGAAGTTCTGCAAACAATACCAGTGGAAAATAGTGAGCAACTACCCATATCTTTGATAAATTATGTTGCAAGAACTCAGGGAAATGTTGTATTAAGCGATGCAACTTGTGAGGGAACATTCACAGCGGATACTTATATCGTCAACCAAAAACCCAAGTCAGTATTATGTACTCCAATCGTTCATCAAGGAAAACTTACTGGGATTCTGTATTTAGAAAATAATCTCACAACTGGCGCTTTTACTCCCGCTCGTTTAGAAGTTTTACAACTTTTATCTTCTCAAGCAGCTATTTCGATTGAAAATGCGCGTCTTTATAACGATTTGGAAGCCGCAAACGCTACTTTAGAAGCGAAGGTGGCAGAAAGAACGCAACAGTTACAAGAAAAAAATATCCATTTACAAAAAGCAGAAAAATCAGCGAAAGCCGCCAACTCTGCCAAGAGCGAGTTTCTTGCTAATATGAGCCACGAGCTCCGAACCCCACTTAATGGCATTTTGGGTTACACGCAAATCCTGAAACGACAAAAAAACTTGGCTGACCAGCAAAAAGATGGCCTGAACGTCATTAGTCAGTGCGGCGATCACCTCTTAACCCTGATTAACGATATTTTAGACCTCTCTAAAATCGAAGCCCGAAAAATGGAAATCCACCTGAGTAATTTCCATTTATCAGAATTTTTGGAAGGCCTGGCTGAAATTTGCAAGATTCGGGCAGAACAAAAGGGAATCTCCCTGATTTACGAGGCTATTACGCAACTACCTATTGCCGTCCAGGGTGATGAAAAAAGGTTGCGGCAAGTTTTAATCAACTTACTCGGCAATGCGATTAAGTTTACCGAAAAAGGTGGGGTGGCATTCAAAGTAGGATATCAGGATGGCAAAATCCGGTTTCAAGTGGAAGATACCGGAGTTGGTATGGCATCAGAGCAATTGCAAGATATATTTTTGCCTTTTCACCAAGTAGGGGATGCCAATCGCAAGGTTGAAGGAACCGGGTTGGGACTGGCAATTAGCCGCCAATTAGTCCAGATGATGGGCGGTGAAATAAAGGTGAAGAGTACATTAGGACAAGGGAGCATTTTCTTCTTCGATTTAGATTTGCCAGAGGTATCGGAATGGGCGACTAATGCAGCCAAAGCCAATGCCCACACAATCGTTGGTTTCAAAGGCGGAAAGCGAAAAATTCTCATAGCTGACGATAAGTGGCAGAATCGTTCGATCATTGCGGGAATGCTTCAGCCGTTAGGATTTGAAATTCTGGAAGCAACGGAGGGTCAGGACTGTTTAAACAAGGCGGTGGAGTATAAGCCCGACTGTATTTTAATGGACTTGATGATGCCAGTAATGAGTGGCTTAGAAGCAACGCGCCGGATTCGCAAATCACTAGGTCAGACTGAGTTAGTGGTGATTGCTACTTCTGCCAGCGTTTTTGATTTCGATCGACAACAAAGTGTTGAGGTAGGTTGTAATGATTTTATTCCCAAACCCATACGAATCGAGGAGCTTTTAGAAAAATTACGTACTCATTTAGGGTTAGAATGGATTTATGAAGAAAACCAGGAAGAGATTAGGAAAGCACAAGGAGACAAAAAATCTCTAAGTTCTGAAATTGTAGCTCCCCCCGATGAGGAAATCGCCGTTCTATTCGATCTAGCGATGATGGGCGATCTCCGAGGGATTGCGGAGCGAGCTGCAAAACTCGAACAACTCAATGAGCAATGGGTTCCCTTTGCTACCCATCTGCGCCAGTTAGCGAAAGGATTTGAAGAACAACAAATCCTAGAGTTTATTAAACAATATAGGACGACAGCTAATGAGTAGTGAAATTGCCGAACCAAGCACCATTTTAATCGTAGATGACACCCCGACTAATTTAGGTGTCCTGTTCGATTTTTTGGCTGATTTTGGCTTTAAAGTATTGGTAGCTAGGGATGGCCAAAGTGCTCTCCAGAAGGTCGCCTATGCTGCGCCCGACCTGATCCTGTTGGATGTGCTTATGCCGGGAATAGATGGGTTTGAAACTTGTCGCCGTTTGAAAGCGAATGATGTAACGAGAGACATTCCCGTCATTTTTATGACGGCTCTTGCTGATACGGTGGATAAGGTTAAAGGTTTGAGTCTGGGTGCGGTGGATTATATCACTAAGCCTCTTCAGCATGAAGAGGTTTTAGCTCGTGTTAATGTCCACATGAAGCTCCGCAACCTGTCGAAAAAGCTCCTAGAGAAAAATGTGTGCTTGGAAGCAGAAATCGAACAGCGTGTCAAAGCGGAATCTTCGCTCTTGAAGCTAGCATCGGAGTTGGAAAGGCGAGTTGACGAAAGGACGGCTGAACTTTTTCTATCCAATCAATTGCTCAAACAGGAAATTCAAGAGCGTCTGCAAGCAGAGGCGGGATTGCAAGAATCGGAAGCTCAATTGCGAACCCAAGCTCAATGTTTAGAAAAAGCTTTTCGTGAATTGCAATTGACCCAAACTAAACTTGTGCAGAGCGAAAAAATGTCTTCTCTCGGTCAGCTTGTTGCAGGTGTAGCCCATGAAATCAATAATCCCGTTAATTTTATTTTTGGGAATCTTTCTTATGCCCATGATTATACCAAAAATCTGATTGAGCTAGTCAATCTTTATCACCAAGAATTCCCTGCGACTAAGCAAATAATTGAAGATAAAATAGACGAAATAGAACTAGATTTTTTGGTTGAAGACTTACCTAAATTGCTGAGTTCAATGAAGGTAGGTGTAGACCGGATTCGGGAAATTGTTCAGTCGCTACGGATCTTCTCGCGATTGGATGAATCTGAGATGAAACCAGTGGATATTCACCAGGGTATTGATAGCACTCTGTTAATTTTGCATAACCGCGTTAAAGGAAGGGGCGATCGACCTGCAATTGAGGTGGTCAAAGAATTCGGCAATCTGCCTCTGGTAGAGTGTTATGCGGGTCAGCTTAACCAGGTGTTTATGAATCTTGTTGCTAATGCTATTGATGCCATAGATGATTATAATACGACGCGATCGTTAAGTGAAATGAAAGCTAATCCTCCTAAGATTTTCATTCGCACGGAGGTCACGGAATCTAATCGAGTGTTAATTCATTTTAAGGATAACGGGCCTGGGATGACAGAAGAAATTAGCCAACACCTATTTGAGCCATTTTTTACTACTAAGCCTATCGGGAAGGGTACTGGTATTGGTCTGTCAATTTCCCATCAGATTGTAGTCGATAAACACGGGGGTCAGCTCAATTGTATTTCAGCTCCTAATCAGGGGGCAATCTTTATTATTGATATTCCAATTCACCAGAAAATTTTTTCTAATAATTTAATTACGATGTCTGAAACAGCTTTGGGTATTTCTTAGTTGATTTTAACTTAAGGGAATTTCAATAAATTTTAAGGGTTGCAAAACTATAATCAAAATCGCTCATGCAGGGGGATATTCCAATACTGTAGGTAATGAAGTAAGAGACGGATAGAAGCCTTCGGGAGCATCTCACTTTTGCCGCCAAGCTAGAAATTGGAGTTTGGAGGCAGGAGGCAGAAGGAAGGAGAAGAAGTTTTTTTACAAATATTAGATGATCCCTTGTTATGGCTGAGTGGGGCGGATTCACATTTAGGACAGTTCATATTTCGATTATGCAACGCCCTAAAATACACGGGACGGGCGGGACGCCCATCCCACAATAAAAATCACAATCATCCCGCTATTATGCAACACCTAGATTATTGATCTCGAAGCTAGTTTGCGACTAGCCTAGAAGGGATTAACGGACTGCTATCAAAATATTTAATTTGGCAACTAAAACGTCCAAATTTTCCGATGTTTATCGTCTAGTTGGTGAACCCTCCTGTGCGGCGTAGTCGCACAGGAGAGCTTGTGACCAGGGGTTTAGTCCTGACCAACATTGCTACATTCTTACTGCAAAAGATGCTGCTAATTCCCGTTCTGGTTCCATACCAACTGTAGGCGGCATGGAACGATTTGCTACTTGCTCAATTAGTTGTAAATGTTGCGGCAGCATTTTAGTTAAACTGTAGCGTTCTAGGGCAGTTTGACGGGCTTTGATGCGAATTTCTGCCATGCGGGTAGGATGGTCTAAAACTTCATCAATGCGATCGGCTACTTGTTTCGGTGAGAAGTAATCGACTAGCAAACCGTTTTCTCCGTCGCGGATAACTTCTCTGACTGGCCCTGTGTCGGAACCGATTACTAAACATCCGGTTGATAGAGATTCAATCATAGACCAAGACAACACAAAAGGTCTGGTCAAATAAACGTGTACGTCGGATGCTTGAATTACTTTTAAATACAGTCCGTAAGGTAGCGGCCCGACAAAGTGAACTCGCGACAAATCTAGGGGTACTTTTTTGAGCATATAGTCTTTGTAAGACTCGCCGTTGGGTAAAGAACGCCCATAACAAACTCTTTCGGAACCAACGATTACGACGTGACAGTTGGGGCGGCGTTCTTGAACATAGGCGATCGACTCAATGAATTCGGGAAAACCCCGGTAAGGTTCCATTCCCCGCGATACGTAGGTGACAATTTCATCAACGCCAGACAAGTCTAAGTTAGGCAAAACCAGTTTAGCACCGGGGTCAGGTTTGAAGTAATCGGTATCTACACCGTCGTGGAGTGTGGATAATTTTTGTTGTAATTCTGGCGGAAATTGCGATCGCTGCCAATAAGTTGGTGATAAACCCCAATCGCAAGAATATAAATCGATCAGAATCGGCGCATTTTTGATTCTAATTCTGGCCATATCGTCAACTGTTAAAGGTTCCGCTGGGTCGAAATCTGCGTCGGAACCAATAGCATGATAAAACCACTCGAAATAGCACAAAAGCGGCGTATTTGGAAAAGCTTCTTTGACAAACAATGTCGGCCCCCAACCGGAATGTCCGCAGATAATATCGGGTACGAAACCGTCTGCTTTGAGTTGTTCTGCCATTCTAAATACGGCTTGTCCGTATATGACGGCACTTTCTAAAGGGCGAACGTATTGGTGAGTCTGCGCGTGGGGTTCCCGGCTGGGGGTAAATGCTGCTTTGCGAACGCCGGGAATGTTCCACTCTGGGCGCTCGTTTTTAGTGCCGAAAACAATTTGATTTTTCGGATCTGCGCCTAAAGCCGTGATAATGTGGCGGTATTGGGCGGGGAAGTTGGGATGGAGAAATAATGCTTTCATTGTCAGTTGTCTGTTGACTGTTGACGGTTGACTGTTGTTAGTTGGAAGAAAATATTGTGAGGCGGCTAAAAAGCTTTGATTTTATTCATTGGGGGTTGGCGCTTTGCATATCCAGACACAATCTCGCGGTACTGAAGATGTATTTTTCAGAATGATTTCATAGTTTAAATGATGGAGAAATTTTTCCATAATTGTATCAGTCATAACTGAAAATGCAGTGCCGTCTCTGCGTCCGAGCAGGTTTTTGTCCCACTCGCTGGCGAATTTTTGCCACCCTAATTCGCTGAGAATATTCCCATGGTGAAAGACGCAAATTCGAGCGCCCCGCAGCAGTTTGGGAATTCGAGTCAGGTAGTTAAATATATCTACCGGCTCTACGTGTACCATTGTATCGTAACAAAAGCAGACATCGGCTGAATCTGGAGCGATGCCGTCTAATGTTAAACCGTCGAGTTTGACGTAAGAAACGCGATCGGTTCCCAAGCGCGATCGGGCCGCTTGCAGCATTTGACTGGAAATGTCGGCACAAATTAGTTGATCGCAATATTTCAGCAGCAGCGAACCAGTTTTTCCCCCGCCGATACCGATTTCTAAAACCGTATGTTCTTTTTTGATGTACGGTGCAATAAATTGCTGTTCTATCAGCGCTTCGTATTCTGCTAGGGAGTTAGCGGCACCGGCACCTTTCCCCACCCATTCATCGCCCAAATAAGCGAGTTCAGGATTATTGTCTTTCCATTCTTGGGCGTAGCTGTCCCAAGCCCCTTCGTAGTCTATTTTAGGCGGTATTATTTCCATTGTTTTTGGTTTTTTCTGTCTCAGAATACATAAACAAAAATCGCTTGATAGTCCTCCGGACACAGCCATTAAGATTTGTTCAATCTCAAGCAATAACTTGATGATCGTTTCACTCTTGGGTTCTCCGTCTGAAAGTTGATAGTGATCTAACAAAGGGTAAAGTTCGTGAAGCAACCCCCCACCGGCTGAATTCAAGACTTCCACATCAAAGTAGAATTCTAAAAACGGAAGTATCAGCTTTGACCGAACTGCTTCTGAAGGGTCTTTCGCCAATACTCTCTCAATACTTGGACTAGCAAATATTTCAGTTGTTCCCGATCGTAGCGTGTAGTGAAAACATTTGTAAATGCTATTAATCAAATTTACTTGATTTTGATTGTATATATTGTAGCAATCTCCTATATATTCATTTACAATAAAATATCCCTCGGGTTTTAAACATTTCCGAATAATTGATAAACATCGTTCTAGTTCTCTGACGTGATGCAGCGAACCAGAGCAAAAAACTAGATCGTATTTTTTATTATCATCAATCGTAAACAAATTAAAGTCATCTTGATAAAAATTAATCTCTACTCCCGCTGCTGCGGCATCTTTTCTAGCAATTTCTAAAGAACTTTCAGAAAAGTCAAAGGCATCAATTTGAGTAACTAATCCTAATTTAGCCATCGCAATCTCGTGATTCCCCACACCGCAACCAATAGACAAAAGACGATCGAACCGTCGATTTTTGAAATAATTTTTGACTAACCACTGTAGCCAATAATCATTAGTCTGACCACCTGACAACCGATGGTTTATAGCTTTTTCAATAATTGGATTAGACAACCAGTAGCCTTGCTTCGCAATTGCGGCAGTTGGATTATTCTCCCAATAATTCTTAGCTGTTAATATATCAAAGGATTTATCTTCCATAGACTCGAAATTTGAATCCATACTTTTTAACGCCTTAATCTTGAACGGTTACTTTTTAGTTAAATAAGCTTCGCGAAAAATTTGACCGTAAGCTTGAGTCATTTCTTCAAAAGTATTCAATGACTTTAACACATATTTAGCGTTTTCAGCTAACTGCTGCCGTAATGATTTATCCTCCAATAAACTAATCAAAGCTGCAACTAATTCGTCCGGGCGATCGGGCGTATAAAACAAACCATTAATTCCCGGCCGCACTTGTTCTTTAATCCCAAAAACCGGCGATGTAACAATTGGCAAATCGCAGGTCATCGCCTCCAAAATCACTCTTGGGAAACTTTCGACGCGAGAAGTGCAAACAAAAATATCAGCCGCTTTGTAGTATTTTCCCGTCTCCCCAGTTTCTGGGACGACAGTCACCCTTTGCCGCAACTCTTTCGGCAATTTCTGCACCAAATCGGCTAATTTATTGCTGTAAATACTCGGACGATCGCCCACAATAAAACATCTAATTTTATTGTGCCATTTGTCAGGTAAAAGAGAAAGTGCCTTAACTAAATCCTGCTGTCCTTTGCGTTCGCATACCGTTCCCAGCAGCAAAATTACCACATCTTCCGCTGCAACACCTAAAGTTTTTCTAGCTAATTCAGAGTGATCCGAATTTTCCAGTTTACTCAAATCTAAACCGTTGTGAATCACCGTAAAATTGTGGTGGCTGTTGAGAGGCAAATACCTGTCCCGCGTTGCATCTGCCACAAAAATAACTTTGTAAGGAAAGCGAAAACACTCTAAAGCTCTCGCCGCAATCTCCGAACCAAACCTGTTAAAATAAGTTTGCCAAGGTTCGCTTTCGTGCACGTTCCACACTGTAGGAGTTCCGATTTGCCGCGCCGCATCAACTACAAAAAAGTTTTCTAAAGTATTGGCATAAATTGCATCTACTTTTAAACTTCTAATTTCTTTGCTAAAACTGCGGATGGCTTCATCATAAGCATCGCGCTGATAGATGTGTTCGAGAGGATTGTCACGAACAATTACTTCAATTCCCTGCTGTTCGTAAGCTTGACGTAGGGGCCCGTCTGTTACGCAAAGTACGATCGGCTTAATCACACCCTCAGCCGCTAATTTCACTGCAATTTCGTACTGATGTAGCGGCGCGCCAGTAAAATCCAGCGAATTGCTGCACATCAAAACCCTAACACGATGAATCAGATTCCCCGCTTCTGCTACCAACAAACCAAAATCATTAAATTTTAGTTTTTCCTTCTCGGTTACATCCGTTACATCCGTTACATCCGTTACAAAATCCGTTGCCGAACCTTCTTCCTTCATAAAAACCCGGCGAGGTTGAATATGGAAATACTCATCTTCTAAAGACAAGTGAGGACTGTAAAAACTGTCATTTTTACCCGCATACTTGCGCCTAAAAGCTGCCACTTCTTGAGGATTGTCGGTAAAACCCCTAGAAGTTCCCTCTTTGTGCAACAATTCCGCATCGGGACAATATACGCACCGATAACCCCGTTCTAACAGTCGGTATCCGTAATCTGCATCATTGTAAGCAACAGCAAAATTCTCCTCATCAAAACCGCCCAATTCTAAGAACAATTGACGTGGAGTAATCATGCAAGCCGCTGTTACCGCAGAGTAATTTCGCGTTACCATCGCTTGAGAAAGATAGCCTCGATTTTCGCTGTCCATCAGCTTAAAAGCGTGACCCGCCAAACCGTGATGCAGCCCGTGAATTACGCCCGCGTGCTGAATTCTGCCGTCTGGATATAACAGCCGCGCGCCGACTGCACCCACAGCGGGAATTTGAGCGTATCCCACCATTTGACTCAGCCAGCGCGGGTTAATTACTTCTGTATCGTTGTTCAAAAACAACACATATTCGCTGTCAACTTGTTCGGCAGCACGGTTGTTAATGGCTGCAAAACTAAACTTGCCCCCAGGATTTTTTATAGGCAAAACTTTGCACTTTAATTCCTTTAAGTATTCCAAAGTTTTAGGGTCGTCGCTTTCGTTGTCGATAACGGCAACTTGATAATTTTTGTATGTTGTAGTTTCTAGAGAATCCAGACAGGCTTTCAGCAACTTTAGCTGATTTTTAGTAGGAATAATTATCGTTACTGATGGGCCGTTATCCGGGAAATCCTGGGCAAATATGCCCAGATTTTCTTTGATCGCCCATGCGTGCTGAGCGACGTTGCCGTTAATTTGGCGGCGATTGAGTGCATCTTGAATGGCTTTTTGACCGGCGGAAAAACTGGCGGGTTTCGCGGCCCCAGATATGGCCGTAGAACCGGGTGCGGTTCGCCAGTGATACAGCACTAACGGCAGGTGGGCAACGTGGCGAGAAATTTCGGTGGCTCTCAAGGCAAAATCGTAATCTTGGGAGCCTTCAAAACCTATCCGTAAACCGCCTATTTGTTCAAAAATGTGTCTTCTCACGGCACATAAATGACCGAGATACATATAGGAAAGCAGCAGTTCCGGCGACCATTCCGGTTTGAATTGCGGGGCGAATCGGCGACCTTTAGTGTCAATTTTGTCGTCGTCGGAATAGAGAAAATCGGTGGCTGGATGGGTGGCAAAATATAGGGCGACTTCGCCTAATGCGTCGGGAGTGAGTTCGTCGTCGTTGTCTAAAAACAGGATGATGTCGCCTGTTGCGAGGGCGGCGGCACTGTTGGTGGCTGCGCTGATGTTGCCGTTTTCTGTGCGAAATGTGATGCGGATACGATCGTCCTTTTGAACCCAGCCTTTCAAATTTTCAGCAACAGTGAAATCGGTGCTGCAATCATCGGCAATGCAGAGTTCCCAGTTTGGATAAACTTGATTGATTACGCTGTCGATCGCACTTTCGAGAAAATCTATCTGCGGGTTGTAAACTGGCATTACTACCGAAATTTTTGGCAGGGGTTCCCGGCACGATTTTAACCGAGAAATCAAGTAATCGCGCGCGCGATCGTTCCACTGATTCACCTCCAGCCAAGCGTCATACCTATCAATGGGTTGAGGCACCACAAAACCCCCAGGCGGCAGCAAATCTCCCGGCGCAGTAAACTGTTTTTGCTGCCGATAAATCTTCCCCAACTGGCGGATCACTTTCACAATTTCCCAAGGCATCGGCACAATCCTGCCCAGACGCTGTTTTCTTTCCCTCGCCCGCTGCTGGATTGCGGCTGTAAACCTTGATAACTCCTCAAATTTATCAGCACTTCGTTGCCAAATATGGTAGCGTCGCACAGTCAATTTTTTAGGCGCTTGAAAAAACAAAATTTCCCCGCTTTCTAACTCAGCTTGCAGAGAAACGTGCCATTCCCCTGGCGGCAAATCGACAAGGGCCTCAAAACCACTTTCCGAACTGTTAACCCAGTCGGGAAACACTTCGCCGACATCTTTTCGCCGTAAACCGTAGGCGCATTCTACAGAAGTATCGCCGCACAACAAGCTTAATTTAGCAATTTTGCGATCGTGGTGGCAGCACCAACCTGCAAACAAAATTTGGCCCTGACGCTGTTCCCACACCACCGGTACATCTAACGATGCTTGAATCGTTGAAACTAACAACGGATAAGCTGCCAACAAATGCCATTTACCTCGATCATCTTGCGCTTCCAGTAGCACTTCGTGCCGTCCGGCAGGCGCTTCCAATTGAATTGTAAAACCTGATTTCTTCGCAGCCGGAATATTAGAGTGTGCTAGCGCTATATCACTTCTATCTATGCCGTAAACGCCTGCAAAACTCTGGTCTTTAATTCTGCCGCGGACTGCTGCAATCTCTCTTTTTTGGTTAAAAACCCACCCCACAATTAGCAGGTTAGAATCACAAACTTGCCAAGTTGTGGGTTGATCTAACGAAAAAATAAATTTAGGGAACAAGTCGCGGATTTTGCGCTGAACTTCCCCTAACTTTTCTCTCACTTGCCACCCTATAGAAGACTTGATTAGAGCGAGTTCTGCCCGAAAATTTTCATTTTCCTGGCGGGAGTGTTCTAATTTTTCCTGAGTATCCTTTAATCTTTCCTGATTTTGACTTTGTGCTGTTTCTAACTGAAGTAATTCAGCTAACTTTTGCTGCAATAGAAATTCAGTCTCTTCAAATTGTACCTGAGTTTGCCCTAATTCTGATTCTAATTCTAATACTTTCGCTAAAGCTGTTTGAAATTGCGATTCTTTGCCTGCAAGCTGTACCTGAGTTTGTCCTAATTCTGTTTCTAATCCGAGGAGTTTCGCTAACGCTTCTTGAAATTGCGATTCTTTGCCTGCAAGCTGTACCTGAGTTTGCCCTAATTCTGCTTCTAATTTTAAGACTTTTGTTAAAGCTTCTTGAAATTGCGATTCTTTGCCTGCAAGCTGTACCTGAGTTTGTCCTAATTCTGTTTCTAATCCGAGGAGTTTTGCTAAAGCTTCTTGAAAATTTGATTCTTTGCCTGCAAGCTGTACTTGAGTTGCTCCTAATTCTGTCTCTAATCCCAACACTTTCGCCTGTGCCTGGTGAAATTGTTCTTGCCACTGTTTGAGTTCGGAAGAACTCGTTTTTTGCTGTTTTTCCAGCAAGCGGATTTTTAGCCAATCTTCAAATGGCCAGACTGGAGATGCTGGGAAATGAATAACTTGATCGATCGCATCTTTCGATTCGCTGCTCAGATTGCCAGCTTGGGTTTCCAAAAGTTCATATAGTTCTAATGCTTCTGGAAAATATTTTTCTATTAAACTCGGTCTGTGACTTTTGACAATATCGTTGACTAATAAAGATTCTTCAAAATTGTCGCCCGGTATCGCACCTAAGTTAACATTAAATTTTTCGTTGACTCGATCGAGGAAAAGTTCAGGAGTGTTGCCGATGGGGTAAACGTTGGCGAGGAGACAGCGATGGGGGAAACGTTCGTAAAGTTCTAAAACTTTTTGATTGTAGTGAATCCACATTTTTACTGCCTTTTCGGGATTTTGCAGCAAGCTGACATCGGTTCCCCGGCGGTAAAGGGAATCGACTACTTCCCAGGGCGATCGATAAACACAGATAAAATTAGCTTCGGGGAGTAAAGTCAGCCAAAAATCCCAAAAAAGGGCTGTTCGCGGGTCTTTCCAACCCCAATGTTTGTGAGTTTGTTGATTTTGGTCGATCGCCCTTTTGGCGATTTCTACGTATTCTGCGGCTACCGGAATCGTTTTTTCAAACGTACATCCGAGTTCATCAATACCGTGCGATCGCAAAACACTTTTGTGAAACTCCACAAAATCAACATTCTCGAAATGACCTTTCACATTTCCGTCGGCCGGGCCCACTAACTTTTTGCCAATATCAACCCCGACTTTCTGAAACAAAGAAGCTGTTAAAGACGTACCGGAACGGTGCATTCCGGTAACAATAAAAACCGACGGTTTGCTGTCATTTGTACTCACAATTTCTCTCCCTTGCCCTAATTCCCACACCCAAATTACTTGCTATCCCTACTCTCCCGCTAAGCCCAGGGACCGCCTGACTTGAAACCACGCGCTTCGGATCTTCCAGAACTTGCTGCTTTCCATTGCCAAAACCCGACACTTCGCTTGCTCTAGTTCTTGCTGGAGATTAATTAGCTGATTTTCTGTTTTCTCCAACTGTGTTTGCACAGATAATAACTGATTTTGAGTTTGCTCCAACTGCGTTTGAGCTAAAACTAATTCAGTTTGAGTTTCTTCCAACTTCGTTTGAGTAATCATTAACTTACTTTGGCTTTGCTCCCATTCTATCTTAGCCGAAGCTAACTGAGTTTCGAGTAATTTGAGTTTTGTCTGAGTAGACCCCAACAAAGACTGCGATTGCCTTTGGTTAACCAGCGATTTAACAGTGCAAGTTTCCAGAATCCATTCCAACCCGTATTTATTGATAGCTTTAACTATTAACACATCCTCCAGCGCCACGGTGTTTTTTGGTAAATAACACCTCCAACCCGACTGCAAAGCCCCATCAGTTTGAAAATATCCAGCAACATCCGGGCGATCGTAAAAAGGTTCGCACCTCTGTACAACCTCGCCGTTTACCAGCATTTGCAGCTCCTCAACTCGACCGTCGAGATTCACATCAGCTACCCATCCTTCTAGATACAAATTTTCCTTATTCGTAAAAGCAGCAACATCAATATATCCTTCCGGGTGATGAGTGAATTTCAACTCCGAAAAATCTCTAACTAGCTCATTTGTGACAACATACAAATCCTGAAATCTGCAGATCCCTTTTTTGATGCGGTGAACAAAAGCTTTGCCTCCGCTAACTCGCTCGACACATTCTCTCACAAACTTTTCAGTTACATAAGTTGTGCCGTATTCCTCCTTATCTAAAGACTGGCTTTCGCTGTTGGCGCTGAACAAAATACCTTGGGCAGGCATTTCTACATGAGGGGCCCGCAAACACTCATCGTGAACGCTAAACATCAAAATGCCGTTAGCAGTCAACAAATTGTACAAGTTTTGCAGCCAACTCGTAAAAGTTCTTTCCGGCATATGGCTGAAAAAAGAATTAGCCAGAATGCAGTCAAACTTTCGGTCAATTAAATAATTTTCTGGTTTTCCCGTTGAGACAATACCGCTGACGCCCAAGTATTCAGTTTGAAACTTGACAGCGTTAGCATAAATATCAGAAACCCAAATTCGTTCCGGCGGCATTTCCTGAATCAAAAACCGCGTAAATCTACCGTAACCGCAGGCAAAATCTAGAAAAGACGGTACATTTTCAAAACTGCCAAAATGCCATTCCACAACTTGTTTAACCGTATCCAAGATGCGACGCCCGATCGAATAATAGCGCACCAAAGCCCGATCGCGATCGTCTTTGACGTTGTTCAAACTGAACAAATACATTTCATCGTCTTGGCAGATATTCAGTTTAAATTTTTCAGGTAACTTAGTTTGATCTTGAATAAATGCTTTGATTACGGGATTTTCAACTAAATCTAAATTGATATCGTTCATTGTTTTTACAGAATTTTAGATAACCTCTGTTGACTGCTCTTTCACTAGAGTATCAGCATTAACAACAGTTAAACACGGTTCTATCAGCAAGTCAACGATGCCGTTACCGCAGGACTCAGTACAAGACTGAACTCTAAACATCGCCACATCAACGCACCGATCCAGATAAGTTAAATCTCCATCTACCGTTCCCACAACCCCAGCATTCAGAAAATAAACACCGGGATTCAGCAAACATTTAAAATGAAACTTCACTACAATTGTCGTTCCCGCTTCTACATACCTAACTGACTGAGTAGAAGCCTTCAAAGAAGCACCCGCCAACTCAAAACCGCTAATTGTTTTAATCAACATTCCAAACCTAACTTTGGAAGTTGACCGCGAGAAAGTGACAGAGTAAGTGTAAATATAATCTTGACGACCGAGCAAGTGATTTACCACATTTCCCTTCAGCGTCTCGATGTGGGGGTTGATAATTTCCGCTCCGCGAGACGGATACCTTACCGTATTCGACGGTATCATCCCCGGATCGTAAAATTCATCGTAATATTCCTGGGGTTTGGAGAGATGTTGCTCCGGTTTAACTTCCCTCTTTGTGCTTTCTAAATTAGCATCCTGAAGGTGGTCTTGACTTTCCTGTTTTGTTAGTTGGTTCAGAGCTCGAATATCTGACTTCAACCCCTGAACCTGATCCGGATCGGCGTAAATCAGCTTTTGATACTTAGAAATTACCACCTTCGGCGTGTGAGCGAGCAGCAATTCACCGCTATCCATTAAAATCGCCGACGTACAAAGTTGCACCACAGAAGTAGCAGCGTGAGAAACAAATAAAATTGTTCCGCCACCTTCCTGAATGCTTTGCAAGCGGGCAAAACACTTGCGTTGAAAAGCTTCGTCGCCCACCGAAAGCGCCTCGTCAACCACCAAAATATCGGGCTCGACGCTAGTCGCAACGGCAAAAGCTAGCCTGACAAACATACCGCTAGAATAAGTTTTGACTGGCTGTTCAATGAAATCGCCAATATCAGCAAAAGCAGCTATATCGTCAAATTTTTCTTCAGTTTCTTTTTGATTGAATCCCAGTAACTGAGCGTTAAAAAACACATTTTGTCGCCCGGTAAATTCCGGGTTAAACCCGCTTCCGAGTTCCAACAAAGCGGAGACTCGCCCTTTAACATCGACGCTTCCTGTGGTAGGAGTCAGCGTCCCTACAATTATTTGCAGGAGAGTGCTTTTCCCCGAACCGTTGCGACCGACGATTCCCAGAGTTTGTCCTTGAGGAATTTCCAGATTGATGTCGTGTAGGGCCCAAAATTCGTCAGCCAGTTTTTTGCTGGGGTAAATAATTTCCTTTAAACGGTCTCCTGGACGATCGTACCGCTTAAAGCATTTGGAAACATTTTTTAGTGAAATTACATTTTCTGTCATTGGCGGCAGTCAATCGATTTTAGATTTTAGATTTTAGATTTTAGATTGACTTCAAATCTCAAACATATTTACAGCACAATCGATTTTAGATTTTAGATTTTAGATTTTAGATTGACTGTAAATCTCCAACAAATTTACAGCACGTCAGCAAAAGCGGGACGCAAACGCCTATAAACCGCCAAACCTCCACAAAATATAGCACCAGAAATTAGCGTGGCGACACCCCATTCGCCCCAATGCTTAACTTCTCCAAGCAGTATGAGGTCTCGATAAACCTCCGAGATGGCGGCCATTGGATTCAGCCAAAATATCCACGCTCGCCACTCTTGGGGGATGATTGATGCTGGGTAGACGATCGGCGTCAAATAAAACCAAAAATTCAGAATAACACCTAATGTCTGAGGAATGTCTCGCAAAAATACAGTCAAGCCCGCTGTCAAATATCCCAAACCAGCAGTTATCAGCAACTGAGGCACCCACACCAGCGGCAGCAAGCATAAAGTAGCGTTGAGCTTTTGCGACGACACTACTACTATCACAATCAAAGCTGCCAAACCCAGAGAACTTTCAATAAAAGCTGTAAAAATCGGCACTAGCGGCAGCAAACCGAGAGGAAATACCACTTTTTTCACTAAATTCGGCTGTCCCACCACCGATACTCCCGACTTGATCAAACCGCTGGTGAAGGCAGTCCAAGGCAGTAAACCTGCAAACAACCAGACTCCAAATGTAATGTCGCTGTTTTCTGGGAAGCCTGCAAGGCTGAGCTTTACCTTGAGGACGATCGAAAATACGTATGTGTAAATCACCAATTGCGATAGCTGATTCAGCAGTGGCCACAAATTGCCCAGAATCGAGCCTTTGTATTGAGATTCCAAGTCCCGGCGCACCAATGTTGCCAGCAGATTCAGCTTCGTCCACCGCCGGGGCGTACTTGCCGACCGCCGCCGGCCCAACCTTCGGGCCTTTTGGGCAACTCCTTTCACAGTTCTCTGCAATTTTTTCGCCCTCGTTCACTAGCTTCACACCTAAATCAACTCAAGCTACAATTGTGCAGCTTTTGCTAAACCGCAATTATTCCACAGCCCCGTCGCTTTGATCAAGCATCTGCCACCCTGGCTTTGGCTTCGTTACTTCTTTCTACTTTCCCCTTCCTTCGGAGGTTATTTTAGCCGATCGCCGATCGAACTGCCGAACCGATCGCTAGTTTTTGCTCGTCGTCGTAGCCCCACCGCTGGAAAAATTTTTCATACTCACCATTGGCACTGTGCAAACTTTCTAGCATTTGCGACGCTATAGTTTGACAGGCTGGCATTTGCAGGATTTGAATTAAATTGCGCGATCGCTCCTGCACTCTAGCAGAATCGGCCGCCATTTCCTCCTTTTGCTGGCGCGAATGATGTACAGCCATTGCCGCCGACATCGCCAAATTTTTCACCAGCAGTTCTGCTACGATCTCAGGAGCCGATCGCAGCGCCTCGACTACTCCGGGTGACGGGTGATCTGCCTCCTGTCGATCGTCCGTTAGATAGGTGACAAAAAAACCCCTAGCACCGTTCTGTGTTTTCACCAGAGATGTAACAGCTTGCTGGATGTCGGCTTGTAAAAGTCGATTAGCCTCAATGAACGACAGTAAAGATTGAGTCAGCTCGATCGCCCCCTCAAAAGTTATGCTTTCCGATGCTAATAAAGAAGATGGAATACTCATAACGAACTCAATAATTTTAAAGATTCTGCTAACAATTGTAAACACTTCCCGCTGCCCGATCGCAAATAAATATGGCTATTATCTCCTCCAAACAACACCCCCCCGACCCAAATCTACCCGAAGACATAGCCCCAGCCCGTCGCAAAAAAGTCGCCAAACCCCAGGCGGAATCTTTGCTAGAATCGCAAGAACTACCCGACGAAATCAACAGCAAACAAGACGACAAAATCCGACCCCAGCGTTTAGCTGAATACATCGGACAAAAAGACTTGAGAGAAGTTTTGGCGATCGCAATTGCAGCAGCCAAATCTCGCGGCGAACCTATGGATCACCTGTTACTCTACGGGCCTCCAGGGTTGGGAAAAACCACAATGTCGCTAATTCTAGCAGCAGAAATGGAAGTTGAATGCAAAATCACCACCGCCCCAGCTTTAGAAAAACCGCGAGATATTGTCGGATTGCTGATCAACCTCAAAGCAGGCGACGTGCTGTTTATAGACGAAATTCACCGCTTATCTAAAGTTACAGAAGAAATCCTCTATCCGGCGATGGAAGACTGTCGGTTAGATATTACGATCGGTCAAGGCAAAAGCGCCAAAATCCGCAGCATTCCCCTCAAACCCTTTACCTTAGTAGGCGCAACCACAAAAGTCGGATCGCTGACATCTCCCTTGCGCGATCGCTTCGGCTTGATCCAAAGATTGCGCTACTACGAAATAGACGAACTCAGTCTAATTGTCCAAAGAAGTGCCCAAGTTCTCGACACTCAAATCACCCCAGAAGGAGCCACAGAAATTGCGCGCCGAGCTCGCGGAACCCCCCGGATAGCTAACCGCTTGCTGCGGCGAGTTAGAGACTACAGCGAAGTCAAAAATTTAAAGCCAATTAATGCCGAAATTGCATCAGTTGCCCTCGAATTGTTCAACGTCGATCCGCTAGGTTTGGATTGGACTGATCGATGTCTTTTGACAGCAATGATCGAAAACTTTAACGGCGGCCCGGTTGGCTTAGAAACTCTTGCAGCTTCCACAGGAGAAGACACTCAAACAATTGAGGATGTATACGAACCGTACTTAATGCAAATTGGATTTTTGCAGCGCACAAGTCGGGGCCGAATTGCCACAGCCGCTGCTTGGAAACACTTAGGCTTTATTGGCTCAAAGGAGTAGAAATTGCTGAATTACGCAGCCATTCCGTTTGTAGTTGTGCTTTAGGACTTGATCTCAACTACAAACTTTGGGCCACAAAGAGCGCAACTACGAACATCCAGGCGCTCAAGCTCAAGTGCCAACGAGGAATATAAATTAAATCTCCCGCTCTTTGATAAGATTGGCCTCAGATTCTAAAGAATAGGAAACAAACTGCACATTCCGCAGCATTTTTTCTCGCTCCCCTGCAATCTTAATCGCAGTTTCCCAAGTAAAAGTAAAAGAGTGAAAAGATTCAGAATCAATCCGATCTTCATCCAAATCCACAATCACTTGATTAAAAATATCAAATAACTCTGCCTGCAACCGATCGATTTCTTCCAAAGCTTTCGCTTGGCGAATTTGTTGGATCAAACTTAAAATATCCAAATTAAATTTATCAGCTCGATTTTTTTGTTTCTGCAAAAAGCGCGATCGCAACTGCCAAAGCCAAGAAGCCAAAAGAGTGCCGATGGACAAAAACAAACCGATAGCATCAGAATTAGCAACAACAAAATCCGGCTTTTCGCGCTCGTAATAAGCCTGAGCCCCCTCATGAACGGGCAAAGACAAACTCCCGCTGCCTCCCGGCTGACTAATCATAGCTCCCAGGGAATTAGCAGCTACCAAGTTGCGGCGGTGCTCGAACAAAATTCGCGTAATTTCCTTGACGATTATCGGATCTAGATCCTCCCCAGCCAGCAGATTAGCCTGCACTCCAACGCTGGGTAAATCCGCATCGGGAACCGCAGGATCTGCCTTGTAAGTACCCTTGGGAATCATATCAGCTTCCAGATAAGGTACTTTAATTCTCATCGCAGCTCCTTGGTCAATCGGCACCAACTTGCCCCGGGTATTTTGCAACAAATCCCTAACAACATCGCTCCCCGGAGGTAGCACCCTAAAAATAGCATCAACCTCGCCACTAGCAAACAATTTAGTAGCATCATCCCAAGAGCCAGCAGTAAATTTAAAATCGCTTTCTTTCAAACCGTAATGTTTGCTGACCAACCAAAAAGAAGTGTAAGAACCGCTGCCTTCAGCCATCAGCGCAATATTTTTTCCCTGCAAATCAGCCACATTTTGAATGCCAGATTTTTCCGAAACAATTAAGTGAAAAACCTCCTTAAACAAAGCAGCCACTACCCTCGCCGAAGGCCCCCCCTCTGTATTGTTCTGCACGATCGCTAACTGCACCTCATTTGCCTCAAGCCGGCGCATATTTTCCTCAGCACCTTGACTCTCAATAACTCGAATTCGCAGACGCGGATTTTGTTGCGTAACTACCTCAGCAATTGCCTGCCCGAAAGGATAATAATTCCCGCTTTTCGTTCCAGTCGCAAGGGTTAATTCATGGACTCGCTGCTTGTCTTGGTGCAGATTCCACCCAAAAGCTCCAATCAAGACAACACTTAATAGAGCAATGGGAAACAGAAATTTATTTTGCATTAAGGTTGAGACTCCATCAATAATGGCAAAATCAAAAGTATTCTAGTTAAAAATGAAAATGGGACTCGGGAAATTCGACGCGCCCGATAGTGGAGGAGCCAATGCCCGATGCCCTGTTTGGCCGATGCCCGATGCCCGATGCCCAATTCCCAATTCCCAATTCCCAATTCCCAATTCCCAATTCCCAATTCCCAATCCCCCATCTTCCATGTTAATATCCCTCAGAATAGAAAACTTTGCCTTAATTGACTGCCTGGATCTAGAATTTGGCCCGAGTTTGAACGTATTTACAGGGGAAACCGGGGCCGGCAAATCGATTATCCTAGATGCGATCGATGCAGTGTTGGGCGGAAAAGTCGATCGCCGATCGATTCGCACCGGAGCAGCGCGGGCAATATTGGAAGCTACCTTTGAATTGGACAAAGCCGCAGCTTTGTGGCTGGGCGAGCAAGAAATCGAACCCATAGACGGAAATTTAGCCGTTTGCAGCCGGGAAATTAACGCATCAAGCGGTGCTCTACGCACCAGATCGCGCTTGAACGGAATTCTCGTCAACCGCCAATTAATGGATCAACTGCGCGATCGGCTGGTCGAAATTACCGCCCAAGGCCAAACCGTCCACCTCGGACAAGAAACCCTCCAGCGAGAATGGCTCGATTTATACGGCGGCAAAAAGCTCACTGAAGCGCGATCGATCATCGCCTCCGCGTGGCTGGGAGCCAACAACGCCAAAACAGCCCTCAAACGCAGGCGTCAGTCGGAACAGCAGCGACTGCAAAGACTTGATTTGTTAGAATACCAAGTCCGAGAACTCGGCGAAGCCCATATCGAAGACGCCGACGAACTCGAACAGCTAGAACAAGAATCAATCCGGCTCGGCCACGTCGTCGAATTGCAGCAGCAGAGTTACCAAGTCCACCAAGCCCTGTACCAAAACGACGGCGACAGCGCATCAGCCGCCGACTTGTTGAGCAAAGCCGAAGTAATTTTAAGCGACATGGCGGTTTACGATGTGCAGTTGCAACCAATCCTAGAAATGGTCAGCGATGCTTTAGCTCAAGCCACAGAAGCCAGCCGGCAAATTAGCAGCTACGGCGAACAATTAGAAGCAGATCCCGAAAGACTCGAAGAAGTAGAAGATCGGATTCGGGAACTCAAACAAATTTGTCGCAAATACGGGCCGCTCAAAGAAGCGATCGCCTACTACCAAAGCATTCAAAACGAACTAAATGAACTTTTAGAAGGAGGCGAGTCAATGGAAGCCTTAGAACTCGCGTATCAGACCGCTTTAGAGCAATTAAAAGACGCTTGCAGCCACCTAACTACCCTGCGCCGCGAAGCAGCCCTCAAACTAGAAACGCACCTCGTAGGAGAACTTAAGCCGTTAGCAATGGAAAAAGTGCAGTTTCAAGTCGAAATCTCGCCTTGTACCCCAACCGCCACCGGTGCCGACCAAATCGCCTTTTGTTTCAGCCCCAATCCGGGCGAACCCCTGCAACCTCTGGGCGCGATCGCCTCCGGGGGAGAAATGAGCCGCTTTCTACTCGCCATCAAAGCCTGTTTTTCCCAAATAGAAAGCGCTGGTACGCTGATTTTTGACGAAATCGACGCCGGAGTCTCCGGGAGAGTCGCTGGCGCGATCGCCAAAAAACTCTACCAACTCTCCGACAAACACCAAGTTCTCTGCGTCACCCACCAGCCGCTGATCGCCGCGATGGCTGATTTTCATTTTCGCGTCAACAAACAGACGATCGAAGCAGAACCAAGTATCGACGAACCCGCAGCCAACTCCGAACCAATGGAACGTACAGTAGTCAGAGTTGCCGCTCTCAACAGTGAGCAGCGGCGGGAAGAACTCGCCCAACTCGCCAGCGGCCGCTCGGCAACAGAAGCCATCGCCTTCGCCGAATCCCTGCTTGTCGAAGCCGCCGGATTGCGCCAAACTCAGTCGTCGGCCCAACCCTGATCGGACCCTCAAGCCGATCGGGGGGGTCAAAAGGCGGAGTTTTTTCCGAGTCGGAGGTTACACTAAAAATATCAACCGCAAATTTTACAAAAAAAAGCTGAAAACCCTGTGAATTTAGTGGGATAAAAGCTAAGAGCAGCCAAATAGAGAGAAATTCTAGTTAAAAACCACAATTGTGTAGAGAAGGGCACACATCACTAGCAACTGGTAGTGTCACAATTGCGGCTAGTCCCACAATGCCACCCCTCTTTCACCAGTCCTCCCCCAGTACGCATTCATGTTCCTGCGGGCGATCGGCTCAAAGAGCGGCAGAAATTACTTAAACCAGGCAAGCACAATGTCAAAATCAGTTAATAAACCATTTAAACAAAATTCGCGATCTCTAAAAAGATTGCAGCACTCCCACAGCCTCGTTACTATCCCACCCTCCGTTCAGCAGCAAGGTCAACTGAATTTCCCTTGCCTTGTGGCCGGAGTTCTGTAAACTGGGAAATACTTTCACACATACTTGAGTCTTGTGCGACAAGTGACTCACTAATCAACTTCCCCGCTCTCTTCGCTTAGAGACTAACCCTTACACTTAAGCTTCTGTAAAGGTCTATGAAATCTGCATCTTCCACCAATTACTCTTCTCTGGACAACGTGATTGATGTCGCTGTTGTCGGCGGTGAAAATCATCATCAGGAACATTATTCTGCCCCAGAAATTAGGAGCAGTGCAATTATCCCGCGCCAAGGAAACCTTTCCGGCATTCTCGACCTTCTAAATAAGCAAAGTTTCACAGTAGTAGTTAAGGAAGTAGAAGACAAACTTAAGGTTGTCAATCAAACCCTGGGAATGCTCGACAATATCCTGGAGAGCGAGGGATTTGATGCCATACTCAACGAGATGTTGCAGTCGATTACCCTCAAAACAGGGGAATTGCTGAATGCCGCTCGCAGCACGATATTTTTATTAGACGAAGAAAAAAATGAACTCTGGGCGATCGTCGCTAAAGACGAAAATGGCAAAAGTCTAGAGCTCCGATTTCCCGCCCATGTGGGAATTGCGGGAGAAGTAGCCACTGAAAAAAAAGTGGTGAACATTCCTTATGATTTTTATAACGACCCCCGCTCGACTAACGCAAAAAAAACTGACAAAGAAACAGGATATCGCACTTATACAATGCTGGCGATGCCCCTGATCAACGAAGAAACAGGAGAGTTAGTAGCAGTAGTTCAACTGATTAATAAACTCAAACCCAACCACGAACATTATGGTACTTTAGAATCACAGATTGATAAGGCAGGATTTACTCAAGAAGACGAACAAGTTTTTCGAGAATTTGCCCCGTCGATTCGCCTAATTCTAGAATCGTCCAAATCTTTCTACGCAGCAACTCAAAGACAGCGGGCCGCGACAGCGCTGATGAACGCCGTCAACGCTCTTTCTCAGAGCAGTTTAGACTTAGAAGATACCCTCAAGCGGGTGATGGATCAGGCTAAAGAACTGATGCAAGCCGATCGCAGCACCTTGTGGCTGATAGATGAAGACAGAAATCAACTCTGGACAAAAATGCTCATTGGCGGTAAACTTCAAGACGTTCACATACCCAGAACGGCTGGTTTTGCAGGTATTGTTGCCCAATCCGGCCAACCGCTGCTGATTCCCTTTGACGTGTACGACGACCCCCGCGCCGAAACTTCCAAAGAAACAGACAAAAAAACTGGCTACCGCACTTGCAGTATGCTTTGTATGCCAGTATTTAACTCGGACAAAAAATTGATTGGCGTCACCCAATTAGTGAATAAAAAACGACAAGGAGAATTCCCGCCCTACAACCCGGAAGATTGGCCGCACGCCCCCGATCAGTGGAAAGCGAGTTTCAATCGCAATGACATGGAATTTATGAAGGCGTTTAACATCCAAGCAGGAGTGGCGCTGCAAAACGCCAAACTGTTTGCAGAAGTCAAACAGCAAGAACAAAGACAAAAAGATATGCTGCACGCCCTGACTAACGGCGTGATTTCTACAGATAAAAAAGGCAATATAGTAGCGACCAATCCCAGTGCCAAAAAATTACTGGGTGTCAGCGATGCAGAATTAGCCGAAGGTCAATCTTTGCGCGAGTTAATTAAGTTAGAAAAAGGCGATTTTGCCAAATGGTTTGATGCGTCTTTGTCTCCCGAAGACAATCAGGACCGCCAGCAGTATTACCCAGATCAAGTTTTGCTTTCCTTTGAAGGAGAAGCGCAGAGTATCAATCTCTCAATTAATTCAATGACTGACGCTACCGACCCCAACAAGGTCAACGGCGCGTTAGTCGTCATGGAAGATATTAGCAGCGCCAAGCAAATCAAAAACTTGATGTACCGTTACATGACTCCAGAAGTAGCCGAAGCTTTGTTAGCTTCAGGGGATACTGGATTGGGCGGTAAGCGCAAAAACGTTTCGGTGCTGTTCTCAGACATTCGCAGCTATACCACACTTACGGAAAAATTGCAAGCCGAAGAAGTGGTAGTGATGCTCAACAAATATTTTGAAGTGATGGTAGATGTCGTATTCGAGTACGGTGGGACTCTCGACAAATACATCGGCGACGCTCTGATGGCAGTTTTTGGCTCTCCAGCACCCTTAGAGGATCATGCTTGGTGCGCCATGCAAACGGCAGTTAAAATGCGGGAAAAACTGGCCGAGTTTAATCGAGATCGCGTGGCACATGGGGAATTGCCGATCGGCATCGGTATGGGCGTGCATTCCGATGAAGTTGTCAGCGGCAACATCGGTAGTAGCAAACGCATGGAATTGACTTCGATCGGAGACGGCGTAAACCTCGCCTCTCGCTTAGAAGGCGCCAGCAAGCAGTACGGCACCGACTTGATCATCAGCGACAATACTTACAGAGATTATGCCGATCGGCTGTACGTGCGAGAACTCGACTTTATTACTGTCAAAGGCAAAAGCGAACCCGTAATCGTTTACGAACTCGTCGGCATCCGCGAGGGATATTCGCCAGTGGGCAAGTCACTAACCGAAACACAGCAACAAATTATAGAACATTACACCAAGGGGCGCGAACATTACAAAGCTCCAGTCACCCAAAGACTCTCAGAAAGTGAGGTGAAAAACATCTTAAAGGAGGTCGCCTCCATGCCAGAGGCAGAGATTAAGAAACTGCCCAGCAATTTTGTAGATCAACAGTTGGAACACGAGCTCAAGAACCTGTTATATCAACTGAAAAAGCTGTCAGAGTACGACCCCAAAAACCTGTCCGAAGCAGACAAACTCATCGTACTGTTGCAGACAGAAATCCAACTGCTGAAATTTGAAGGCATCAAAAACCTCTCGGAAGACGAAGCCAAAATGCTGCTGCAAGCAAAAATCAAGCCCCTATCAGCAGACGATATTAAATACTTGCAAGAAGGCGATGTCAAAAAGCTGTTGGAAGCAGACATCTTAGAACCATCAAATCCTCAAATCAAGCGGCTGAAACCTGCTGAGATCAGGCAGCTATTGCAGGCGAAAATTAAAAGTCGGGCCTCCGAGACAGTTGCAGAAATGTTAGATGAGGAATTTGAAAACCTGGGACTCGATCGGGTGAAAAAACTGCTGAGCGAGTTTAAGAAAGCCTTAGAACCAAAAGCCAAGCAAGCCTTTAAAGACGCTGAACGCGAATTTGACGCCGTTCTGAAAGTTGACCCGAAAAACAAGGCAGCTAAATTGCACATCGATCGCTGTATGTTATTTCAACATGGGTTTTCAGACGTACTCAACTGGGATGGTGTGTGGAATCTCACAGAAAAATAGCAGTAGCCCACAGCAAATGCTGGCCGTGGCATCAGGGATCGGGGCGGGGGCGATCGCGATCGGGGGTGCGCCTCCCATCCCACCACCAATTAACCTAAATATCCTATTGAGGTAATCGTAAATAAGCTCCAACAGGTATTATGGTTATATAACCGGATTTGAATTTGCAAGCGAGATGCCGGGGTTTCGCCCTAGGTGTTTCGGTCGCACTACCTACCGCAACAAACTTAGCACTTCTATTATTTGAAGCGCTTAAAAATAGTTAGGACTGGCAGCAGCGTTACCCGGTTTCTGAGAAAAATCTTGGAGAAAGCCGACGAAACATCCGCTCAAAAACCGGGTTTCTCACCCCGCCCACGTAAGTCTTAATAGCGTTAGTGGCTCCTAAAAAGAGCTTCCTTCGCAGATAATCAATGTTCTAGTCTTAGATATAGAAAACCACTAGCGTCAGTTATGAATAATTGGAATTCGCAATCGGGAGATGTTGAGTGGGTAGATCAGGTTTACCAACTATTGCTGGAGATTGCTCGGAGCTCCCTGTCAGATATCCCCAGAATCCCGGAAAATATCACTGTTAAGGCTATCCCTCTGATCCAGAAGGTACAAAGCATTCAACAAAGACCTGATGGGCAAGTGTTCAAATCTGGTTCCTTTTCAGTAAACGATCACGAATGGGTCGATCGAGTCTGTCAACTATTGGTAGAACTAACCAGCGCGTCTTTGTCGGAACAGCCAAAAATGCCGGAAAACCTTGCAGGCAGATCTTTAGCCCTCGCCGATAGAGCACAAAAAATTAAAGAAGATATCGAAGAAAATGCAGCCCAAACCCCAGCAGATGAAGATGAAAATTCCTTACAGTCTCCAGACGAGCTGCTTTCCCTCTTGCACCACAGTTTGAAAACTCAGCGCGCCAAAAGCTACAACCCCGATGCCCCCGAATGGCAGCAAGTCTTGAGTCTGCTCGACGTAGTGCAGTCACTTTACAAGCAAATCCAAAATTAAATTTAAGCTTAACTCAGGCGGGTCTTGATGGTGCGATCGCTAGCTCTTAAAGGCGGTTGCTCTGTGACAGAAAATTTTTTTTGCCGTAGCCCGAACATTTCCGATTATTGCACTTTTGTCAACTACACTAGGTTTAATCGGTTCTAGGGCAAGAGAACATGAGCGGACAAAACATCGGCGATTTGTCAAAAGAAATATTAGCCGATCGCTATCAGTGCGATCGGCGGCTCGGCAAGCAAGCAGGACGGCAAACTTTACTCGCCCGCGACTTAAAAACCCAACAGCAAGTAGTAGTCAAACTCCTCTCATTCAGCAGCGACTTTAACTGGGAAGACTTAAAACTGTTCGAGCGAGAAGTCGAAACCTTAAAATCCCTATCCCATCCCGCAATTCCCCGATATCTAGACTCCTTTGAAATCGACACGCCCAACCGCAAAGGATTCGCCCTAGTTCAGAGTTACATCGAAGCCAAATCCCTACAAGAATATCTTTCAGACGGCCGCACTTTCAGCGAAAGCGAAGTCAAACAATTAGCAACAGCATTATTAGACATCCTCGCCTACCTGCACCAGCGACAGCCCCCGGTGATTCACCGCGACATTAAACCCAGCAATATTTTACTCAAGAATCGATCGGGCAACAGCGTCGGCGAAGTCTACCTAGTCGATTTCGGTGCAGTTCAAACCCTAGCAACCCAACAAGGGAAAACAGTCACCGTTGTCGGAACATACGGCTATATGCCGCCCGAACAATTTGGCGGGAGGGCGGTTCCCGCTTCCGACTTGTACGGCTTGGGAGCAACATTAATCGCCTTAATTACCAAGCAGCATCCAGCCGACTTGCCGCAGAAAGATTTGCAGATCGAATTCGAGCAATTGACCCAACTGAGTCCCGGTTTTACCAATTGGCTCAAGTGGATGACAAATCCCAGTTTAGAGCGCCGTCCCGCCTCAGTCCAAATAGCAAAAGAAGTTTTAGAAAAACCACAGCAAATAAACCAATATTCCCTGCCATTGAGACAGGGAAAAACCGTGAACATCTTTAGCTTGTTCAAGAATGCGATTTGGTACAGCACTGCGATAGGATCTCTAGCTGTAGGAATTAGTGGAACCCTTTACACCACCTTCCTTGGGCCAGGGTGGGGAATGGTCACAGGATTTCAGGGCGTTTGTCTCGGCTTGAGTCTGGGGTTGGCGAACGGAATAATCGTAGGAATTGTGACGCGCTTGTGGTTCGTTCCCCTAACTAATCCCAAACTTTACCGACAGGTTTTAACTACAATGAGTATTGTACTCTGCACCTGGATAAGCATGATCTTCTTTCACATGGTGCGTCCTTGGGCGCTGAATGTTGGGGGTGTTTGGCATCTTGCTTTCATTATTGTCGTGCTTGCACCGTCGCTAATGGCAGGACTTTCAATGGGGGCAAGTACCAACTCTTTTACCCGGTGGTATCTATCAAAAAGCTAGCAGACTGTAATCTCCAATAGAGAATAAGATCGCGATACCCAGATATCCGATTTCTCTAAGAAGTCGGGGATTTAAAAAAAAGCTTTTAATGTCAAGTTAAAATCAAGACCAAACAACATGATTGGTAAAATATTAGCGGAACGCTACGAAGTGCTGCAGCAATTGGGAAAACAAACTGGTCGCCAAACGCTGCTAGCTCGTGACTTGAAAAATCAAGAATTAGTTGTCATCAAACAGCTATTCCTCGGTGGCGATTTTGAATGGCAAGACCTCAAGCTATTTGAACGGGAAGCGGAAACTTTAAAAAAGCTTTCTCACCCAGCAATTCCTCGCTACCTCGATTACCTGGAAATTAACGAACCAGAGAGTAAAGGATTTGCCTTGGTACAAACTTATGTCAAAGGAAAAACTTTGGAAGATCATTTACGATCGGGGCGTAGTTTTAGCGAGAGCGAGGTTAAAGAATTAGCTAAATTGCTATTAAAAATTTTGATTTATTTGCAGCACACGAAAGTGCCACCTGTGATTCACCGCGATATTAAACCCAGCAATATTTTACTGCACAGCAGATCCGGCCACAGTGTCGGACAAGTTTATTTAGTTGATTTCGGTTCCGTGCAGAACCAAGCAGCAAAATTGGGCGGCACAATTACAGTAGTCGGAACTTACGGATATATGGCACCGGAACAATTTGGCGGGCGATCCGTTCTGGCTTCGGATTTGTACGGTTTAGGTGCAACTTTAATTTATTTGGTAACGGGTTTGCATCCCACTGAACTGTCGCAGCAGGATTTGAAAATTAAATTTGCCGATCGGGCGACGCATCTCAATCCTAATTTAATTGATTGGCTGGAGTGGATGACAGAACCGAGTTTGGACAAACGGTTATCTTCGGCTCGGGAAGCATGGATATCGCTCAAAAATCCCCGCACGCTCGACAAAATACCTATGGCAGTGCAGCGGCAAGGTAGCGATATTAAACTGACAAAAAATTCGGAGTTTATAGAAATTAAAATTCCGCCACAGGGAGTCGGTTTGGGTGTAATTGCAATGCTTGCAGGTGCTATCACTGCAAATGCCAAGTTATTTATCAGTTCATATATCGCTTATAAGGGAGATATAGATACGCAACTTCTTCTCCTACTAGCCTCTTTTTTAACTGCGATCGGAGGATTAAAGTTAATTAAGGCAATAATTCAGGAATTGCATTTCAAGATTGATCGGCAGCAAATCTCCTTTATGAACCATCTGCTGGACTTGAGATGGAATTATTCTCAGCCAGCTACCAGACATGATATTTGCAAGTTAGAAATTGAAAAAATTGAATCTACTATTCCGTTCACACGACAGAAATTGAGTAGAGTTTCTTTGATAGTTCAAGCCGGAGACCAAAAATATCGACTAGGAGAGAAGCAGAAATTAAATGAAGCAGAAATCGAGTGGCTGGCAACAGAATTAAGCCAGTGGTTGGGATTGAAAATTAAAAGGACTTTGACATACCGTGAATTTATTAGATGGTATGTCTGAAAAGATCTCCCGATCGCCCTCTGAAACCATAGCCCCCTCAAACTGTGGGATGGGCGTCCCCCCCCTCCGGTGTATTTTCACAGCAGGTGGGACACCCCACAAGCCTCATCCTCAAATTGTGTAACCCCGATCGCACTCGTCCGCTTTCGGTCAATCTCATGCAGCCGAAAAGCCCGATCGCCCGTAAAATGCTATCAAAGGGATTTGGCAAGTAGCACTCATCCCAATCATCTGTTAACTTGGAGATATTGTTGTGGACTTATCGCTAATTCCGGCCCAGCCGAAACCAGGACTGCTCAACGTCCTCATCGAAATTACCGCCGGTAGCAAAAACAAGTACGAATTTGATAAAGACTTACAAGCCTTTGCTCTCGATCGGGTGCTTTCTTCCTCAGTCCAATATCCGTGCGACTACGGCTTCATACCCAATACCTTAGCCGATGATGGCGACCCCCTCGACGGCATGGTGATGATGGATGAGCCCACATTTCCAGGGTGCATAATCGCAGCCCGTCCGATCGGAATGCTGGAAATGATCGACGGAGGCGACAGGGACGAAAAACTTTTGTGCGTTCCCGACAAAGACCCCCGCTATGCTCACTATAAGTCCCTCAAAGACGTAGCCCCCCACCGCTTGGACGAAATAGCCGAATTTTTTAGAACCTACAAAAATTTGGAGAAAAAAGTCACGGAAATTCTGGGTTGGCAAGATGTCGATCAAGTCATGCCCTTAGTGGAAAAGTGCATCGCAGCCGATCGCAAATAAGCCCCTAGCCCGCACTCCTCGACTGCAACCCGACTAAAAACTCAGGGGGCCGAACTTAAGGCGATGCTGCACGTGAGGCGATGCAGTCGAGGAACGGGTAGCTAGAAGGCTAAATCCGTCGTGAATGCCGAGTCACCGGAACGACATTCCTGAAAACCCCGTCCCGGCCCCAATCTTGAAAAAAATACTACTCCTAGAGTAAGATGAAGCGCAAATTCTACCCCTGGGGAATGCGTTCTACGTTTGAGGAAATTTTACCCGAACAACTCTGGTTCGGCGCTATCTTAATCTCAGAACACAGAACACGCCGGGCAGCCCGGATGATGCAAAAAATAATCTCTCAAGCGTGACATCTCCTACACGAATCGGTAAGGTTGATAGTTCTAACAGCCCAAGTATTAGGCACTCGAATAGTTTCCCGATCAAGGGCTTTATTATAGTACAGATTGCTAATCACTAAAAAGTAAAAACTAAGATTTCAACTCCCAAGTTCCTGCCGCCAAAACTAAAAAAAATGCCAGATTCCGCACCCTCTCTACCCAATCCACAGCCTTCCGATCACAAAGCCACTATGGAAAATAGTCCTTTGACCGAGTTTGTCGTTCAGTTTTGGGGCGTGCGGGGCAGTATCGCAACCCCCGGCACCAAAACACTGCGCTACGGAGGCAACACCTCCTGTGTAGAAATGCGCTTGGGCAAAAAACGCCTGATTTTTGACGGCGGTACGGGCCTGCGAGTTCTGGGTCTAAACTTGCTGCGGCAAATGCCGGTGGAAGCCCATATGTTTTTCAGCCACACTCACTGGGATCACATTCAAGGCTTTCCGTTCTTTACTCCCGCCTTTATCCCAGGGAACTGCTTTCACATTTACGGTGCGATAGCCCCCAATGGCACTACCATCAAACACCGTCTTGCCGACCAAATGCTGCACCCCAATTTTCCCGTCCCCATCCAAGTGATGCAGTCAGACCTCAAATTCAACGATTTGACGCCTGGGGATATTCTCGAACTCGACGATGTGAAAATAGAAACGGCACTGCTCAACCATCCTAATACGGCGATCGGATATCGAGTCACCTGGGAGGGACACACGGCAGTCTACTGTACCGATACAGAACACTTTCCAGATCGCCTGGACGACAACGTGTTACACCTAGCTCGCAACGCCGACGTGCTGATTTACGACGCCAACTATACCAACGAAGAGTATTACGACTTCAAAACCCCGAAAGTCGGCTGGGGACACTCGACTTGGCAAGCAGGAGTAGAAGTAGCGAAAGCTGCTGGAGTCAAAAAAATCGTGATGTTTCACCACGATCCGGGTCACGACGACAATTTTCTCGATCGTACAGAAGCAGAGGTGCAGGCAGCGTTCGCCAATAGCTGCTTAGCCCGCGAAGGCATGAGTATACCCGTGATTTAACCAAAAATAAATTCAGAATTATGAAACAGGAAAAACCCCGCAAACGTCGCAGAGTAGGCTTGCGGGGGCTTTACTCAACGTTGCTAGTGTTGATAATTATTTGCTGTACCTGCGGCGGATGGGTTGCAGCTCAGACTGCCTACTCTCGCACTCCCGCGCGACTTGCTCAGGTGTCTTCGATCGAGGATACTGGTACGGTCGATCGCATTCCCGAACGCTACCAACTCGGACAGCAACTGTACTTAGAAAACTGCGCCACCTGTCACATCGCTTTACCGCCGCAAGTCTTACCTACAGAAACTTGGCGCCGATTGCTGCAAGATTCCCAACACTACGGACAAACCATCAAACTGCTAGTAGACCCGCCCCGCCTGCTAGTGTGGAACTACCTGCAAACTTTTTCCCGTCCCCAAGCCAAAGACGAAGAACTCACCTACCGAGTCGCGAGTTCTCGCTATTTCAAAGCACTGCACCCCAAAGTCAAACTGCCACAACCCGCAAATATCAGCAGTTGCGTTACTTGTCACCCCGGCGCGTCTCAATACAATTTCCGCAAGCTTACCGCTGAGTGGCAAAACTCTCCGTAACGAACACAGGACTTACCCACAAACTATTGAGTAGGGGCGTTATGCGGGCTCATTAAGTCGTGGGTGTATCCCTCGAAGGTGGATGAGGAGATTTTTTGATTAGTTAGCTGACTTAGCATTCATCTTCCATCACATTTTTCTTGAAATCTGGGTAAGGGTTCAAGTCGAATTCCTCTCCGTGTAATTGAAAAAGCTTTTTCTTGATTTCTTTGTGTTCTTCTTTTGCTTTTCGGCGCCCATATACCTGATCATTTTTTTCAATTCGCTCAATCAAAAACACTATTGCCTCTTTATCAAAGACTTCAAGGTAAGGAGATATGGCTTCCTGAAATCGAGAGTTTGCCTCCTCAAATCCTCTGCTAGCACAGTAATAACTAGATAGTATGCAACAAAATAAATGTTGCCACTCTTCTGTATCAGCTATCTCAAGCAAAAATTTTAATTCTACCTCCTTAAAATAGAATTTAATATCGTTTTCTATTAAATATAAGATGTCTTTATAGTGTACCTCTAAATTATCCTTCACAAAGCATCCACAGATTTTGCTTGTGTTAGTAGTTTTAACATTATGCTGTATTTTAAGTTTCGCATCTTGATTAAGAAGATCATAAATTTTAGGATTTTTTGACAAATAAATTACTAAATAATCCAAAGTGAGCGGAATCGATGAAACATTACTATAATAGTCTTTCTCTCCTTTTATTTTGGTGAGAATACTTCCGGCATTCCGATTTCCGATTACCTCAAGTGTTTGCAAATTGATATTTCTGTTTTTTGTGCAATCTTCGTTGTCCAGCTTAAATACCAACTTCCACAAACTTCTATAGATAGAAAGTTCAACTTCAGGTTTAAGTTTACTTAAATATCGACTTTCTAGATATTTTTTTACTTTTTGTCTAGTATTAAGTGCTGGCGCTGCTTCCGCAATATTCGCTAAAAGTTCCTTAATTATTTCTTTCCTGTAGAAAGGTGGCTTTATAAGCAAATCCTCCAGAGTATTTCTAATCAGCGCCCTCACCGTTTCTTTGTTAGGTGTATGTAATTGTCTATCTGAGTCTAATATAGGGTGAGCGGATAGATGGCGTTGCTGTTGAAGATATACCAGATTTGCATATTCTGAGTGATCCAACAGATTTGTATGTTCATGGGTATGCTGAACCAGTTCAAATTCCCAAGAGGGTGATTTTGGATTATCCTTTTGTGATTCTTTAATGCAATCAAGAATTGATTTCGCACCTGAATCTTCATATAAATCAACAAGATATTCAAGTTTATAAACTATGTCACAAACAGCGACAGACCAAAGCATTACCACTGCGGAACGATAGTTGCCATTGTGGTACGAAGATAGAACTTCTTGAAAATAATCTTTTGTCTTGCCGTAATGTATTTTTTCGGAAGTATTTTCTAAAGAGAATTCTGACATTACAAATAATTTCCTCAATTATAGCTTTATGGTGAAACAGTTAATAGCATTTCACATTTTCTTCTTGGGCTTCTTCTTGTTCTAATAAGCTTATTAATTTCTGAGCAGCATCACCATAATTATAAGGCGACCAAACACGATAATCCGCCCCAGTCTCCAATGGTTTTAACATTTCTTATTTCGCCAACTCAGCCATTAAGAACTGCATTATTTGAAACTTATCAGCAGGGGATAACTGCCGAAGTTTGTCTAATAATTCAAGATTTGAAATAAAAGACCCTTGAATTCATTTCTCCACTTTACCACGACTTTGAGATTTAAACCACTCCCAAACATCTTGGTTTTAACACTTTATCTGCGTCCATCTGCGTTTATCGGCTCCATCTGCGGTTAAAGCTCAAACATAAACTAAACAGGAAAAAACATTTCTGAAAAACTAATTTCAATCTCAAGAAAAGCTAGCATTCTAATCACAGCATTATCTGCAACAACTATCTCAGATTGATAGTCTCCCGGTGCAGGATTCCGGTAAATATATGCCTCCCGTCCCTTGCAGATTTCGGAACTCTAGTTGCAACAGTAGGTCAAAGCGAAATACCGGCAGGTGGAGAAAAAAGTGCCAGTGCGCCCAAAGCCGAAACGCCGTCTGAGGATGCAGATGGAAAAACCAGCTACATTGAACGGTTCAACTGCACTTTGGGACAACGCCTGTGGCGACTCGTCAGAAAAACCTTGTCATTTTCCCAGAAGTTAGAGAATCACATTGGTGCAATTTGGACTACCACTACCCGAAATCTAAGGGCTTTCTGAGGAAATCATGCTGCATTCGGGAGAGACCCTTGTGGATATATCGCGGGATCGCACGGCTAAACCAGAGGCTTATCCAAGCTTGGGAGCGATGCCTGCGGCGGGCTACGCCAACGCACTAACCAGAAAACGGCGATCGCATTCTGAACTAGAGACGTATCCAAAGTGTGGGTGCGATCTTTCCATTCATGCTTACGGGGCATCGCACCTTACAAATAACCCACCAAACTTGCTAGTCCGTTCCAGCCGAGTGGTTAGCTGCTGCTTGAGGGGCATAGAAGTAAAAAATCTGTGCCTTTAACTACTTTTTGAGCAATTGTTATGATATCTTAACTTTAGCGGAGGCTAGTTCAGACAATTTAAGAAGCCTGGTTATCAAGTAACCTGATTTATGATTGACCGTAAAAAAATTCAACTGAAATGGGAAAGTTATTGGTTTAAAACCTTTGGGAGATGGCGATCGTGTCCATTGAGCTGCCCCGTAGACAGACCTCATCCTCGGCATATTTTTTGGAGTTTGATTGGCAGTTTTTTGGCAATTACTGCAACGTCCTATCTTGCTCTAAAAACTAATTCTCCTTTACTAATGGCTCCGTTTGGCGCTACAAGCGTTCTGATCTTTGGTGTCCCTGACAGCCCTTTGGCTCAACCCCGGAATGTCATTGGGGGCAATTTCTTAGCTGCTCTCACCAGTTTAATGATTCTGCATTTTCTCGGTTCTTCTCCCTGGGCGATGGGAATGGCTGTTTCTAGTGCGATCGGAATTATGCAGATTACCAGAACTCTACATCCGCCTTCGGGAGCAGTTGCCTTAGTCGTAATGATGACCCAACCAGACTGGAAATTTTTGCTAACACCTGCTTTTGAGGGCTCAATAATCTTGGTCTTGTGCGCCGTCATCTTTAATAATTTAGCGGCCGAAAGGACGTATCCCCAGCACTGGTTATAGCATTATCTCTAATCCTCTCATCCTTCCCTCGGGAGCACTACCCAAAATCGGGATGCTCCCTCGATTCTGACTTCCATCGGACTTCTTTCTTCCATCCGTTACATCCCGATCGCGTGCTTGGTTGCCGAACTTCCTTCTGCTAGATCAATCAAAAAAAACGGACGGATCGGGGGAAGGTCGAGATCCCTTTTGAAAGCGTTCCCAGGACTCCTTTAACTGAGCCGGCGCTGGATATTCACGATCGTAAACCACCAGCACATTCGTCAAATTCCGCCCCGGCGGCAATAAAATCTCCCCTTGATGAGCCAAACCTACTGAAGCACCCCCGTCCAAATTCATCGCTTCAAAACAGCCGATCCTCTGCATAACTTTAGCTTCTGCTTCCAAAGACAAACTATCAAGAAAAGTCACCAACAATAACTTATCTCTAGAAGCCGGAAAGCCGATCGCCGTTCTCGAACCCACGCCCAAAACATGAGAATCTTTAAAACCTTCCGATAAAGGAGACAGCCAAACTCTCCCCCCTTTAACCAATCTCGGCCCGCAAGTCAGAGAAAACCAATGTTGACTCCAATCCGGCTTACCTTCGATTCTAGCCGTCACCATTTCCAATTGATTTCCCGCTTTAATTCCCAAAGTCGTGCCGTAATTTTCCCATCGGCTATATTTCAGAAACTTACCCGCCGCCACCATATTTCCCAGCACAGATTTCTGATTATCCTTACCAAAAAAAGTCCCGTTAGCAACAACAGCAGCCCGGTAACGCGATACCATATTTTCAAAAAGTTCATCACCCCGCGTTACTTTAGAAGTATTTGCAAAATCTGCATTATTAGCTAACCCAATTGTGATATAAATTTCCGGGTCGGCGAGGTCAATAGTTGTGAGATAAAAACTTGCGCCATCTACATTTTGACTGCTGACTTGTACAGGTTTTGCTTGCTTAGCAGAACGTTTGATAATTTGAGGTTTAGACGGCTGTGCAGCAGGAGAACTTTCTGGCGATTTTACAATTGGATTACTCGGCAGAGGTTGATTGGTTTTTGCCGATTTTACAACCGGATTGTTAGGGAGAGGTTGAGGAGTTTGATTTGATTGTATACTTGATAAAAAAGCGAGTGACTTTTGCCAAAGTTGACCCGCGAAAGTCAAGAAACTATCTCGGTTTTGGGCGATCGCAAAATAGTCAGCCGCAACCCGCGCCAAAGCTATGCCCGTTAAAAATAAAAAAGTGCGCCGCAGCATCGGGCGACAACCTTCAGACTGTTTGCGTTTAGACATAAAAAAATCTCAGCTAGGATAGCGAACACTTTCCTCTGGCTGTGACTACAATAGGCGATCGCCTGAATTCTGAAACTACCAGTAGCAAGGTGCGGCTAGCGCACCTCACCACGAATTCAAAACTCAAAACTCTTGCCCTAGCCGGTATTCCGCATCCCCGCAGCAATTCCATTAATCGTCAGCAGAGCTCCCCGCAACAATTCACCCTTGCTGTAACGCGAGTGAATCACCCCGGGAACCCCGCCACTACCATGCTGCCGCAAGCGTTTCAGCAGCGAAACCTGCAACAAACCCAAAGGCACAATCGTCGCATTTCGCAACTGCACCGATCGCTGCAGCGATGGATCTTCGTCCAACAAACGCTGGTGTCCGGTAATTGTTAAAACCAAATCGCGAATCAAATGAAATTCGGCAGCAATTTGATCAAATAAAGCCTTAAAACGCTCCTTATCAGCAGGCAAAGCTAACTCCTGCACGTAGTGTTCTGCAATCTGCAAATCCACCTTAGATAAAGTCATTTCTACCTTAGAAATTACCATTCTAAAAAACGGCCATTTTAAGTAGAAATACTGCAAAAGTTTCATATGTTCTTCCGGTTCCTCCAGCAAAAACTCTTGCAAAGCTGTGCCGACACCGTACCAAGAAGGCAGCAAAAAGCGGCTTTGAGTCCAGCTAAACACCCACGGAATTGCTCGCAAACCGCTGATGTCTTTTTTGCCCCCGCGCCGGGCCGGACGAGAACTAATTTGCAACTGGCTGATTTCTTGAATCGGGGTAACTTGGTGGAAAAAATCGACTAAATCCGGCTGTTCGTATATTAAATGGCGGTAGTGCGATCGCGATCTCGCCGATAACTCCTCCATAATCTCATTCCAAGGGTCGATACCATCAAAACCAGTGTGCAGCAAACTCGCTTGAATTACCGCCGCCGCCACCGTTTCCAAATTGTAAAGCGCCAACTCCGGCAAAGAATATTTAGAAGCCAAAACCTCGCCTTGTTCAGTAATCTTAATTCGCCCGCTAATACTCTTTCCAGGCTGAGCCAAAATTGCCTTGTAAGCAGGTCCGCCACCGCGCCCTACAGAACCGCCTCTGCCGTGAAAAATCCGCAACTCTACATTGTAATTTTCGGCAACCATTTGCAAAGCCTTTTGAGCTTTGTGGATTTCCCAATTGCTGCTGAGGAAACCCGAATCTTTATTGCTGTCCGAATACCCCAGCATCACCTCTTGCAATTTGAGAGTTTCGATGGGAACTTGGATATTTTCTTCGCTTTTTTCCGCTATTTCCTGCGCGTATCCTCCTGCTAGCAAAGCTCGATAAAGCGGCAGATCAAATATTTTTTGCATTACTTCCGGCGCTTTTTTCAAATCTTCCACCGTTTCAAACAGGGGAACTACTTGAATGCTGCTAATTCCTGTAGCCGGATCGTAAAGTCCTGCTTCTTTTGCTAATAGCAAAACCGCCAGCAAATCGCTGACATCGTGGCTCATGCTAATGACGTAAGTTTCGCAAATTTCCTGGCCAAACTCCTGCTGCATTTGCCGCAATATTCGGAAGGTATTGATCGTCTCGCAAGTTTTGGGAGAAAAGGGCAATTCTGCTGGAATTAAAGGGCGGCGAGTTTGCAGTTCCGTTGCAAGCCAAATAATTCGATCGCATTCCGACATTTGATTGTAAGGCTTGGGCAAAATTTGCAAGTATTCAGCAATTTCGCTCAAAGCGTCGGAGTGTACTGTTGACTCTTGGCGGATATCTAGGTAAGCCAAATTAAATCCGTAAATTTCTACTTGGCAGAGCAGATTTTCCAAGTCCCGACAGCTCAAACCTGTTTCCACTAAATTGTGCTCGATGAGCTGCAGCTCGGTCAAAAACTCAGCGCCCGATCTATAAAGGCCGGTCATTCCGGGATTTTCCGACAAAGCTTCCCGTTCCCGCTGCAACTCGTCTCCTTTGTAGAGCCGCCAATTACGATCGCGCGTATTTTCCAGCCGCTGCAGCACGTAGGCCAGCTTCAACCGATAAGGTTCTTGGCGGTAGCGGATCGCCCACTGCTCGTAAACCTCGGGGAATTCGGATCTGTCGCGATCGAGAGATTCAAGCAATTCCGGCAGCACGTCGCTCCAGTGCAGCGACAAACTCAAAAGTTCGTTCAGCCGCTTTACCGCGCCGATGTACTTTTCTAGCACTAAGTGGCGCTGATAGCAAGCCGTTTGCCAAGTAACTTTCGGAGTCACAGAAGGGTTGCCGTCCCTGTCCGATCCCACCCAAGAACCGAACTTGCAAAAATTGTAACTAGGCGGTTTCAGATAAGGATAAGAAGCGTGCAGAGCTTGCTTTAAGCGGTGGTAGAGTTCGGGAATAGCATCAAACAGAACTTCCTCGAAGTAGTGGAGAGTGTATTCCACCTCGTCAAGCACAGTCGGCTTGAATTGGTGCAGTTCGTCAGTGCGCCACCAGAGGCGAATTTCTTCCATCAGTTGCTCTTGGAGAGCCGCCGCTTCCCAGCAAGACACCGGGTAGGGGCTTTGAGAGTCGGCCCCGAGTACCTGAAATTTCTCGTCAACTTGGTCTAGCTGTTGGAGAATCTTCGCCATTCGTCGCTGTTTGGTGCGGATCGTGTGGCGGACAATTTCCGTCGGGTGAGCGGTGAATACCAAGCGAATGTCTAACTGATCGATCAAGCGCTGGATTTGCTGGCTGGGTACGTTCAAGCGCAGCAACATCGGGAACAGTTGGTGAAAAGTGCCGGCATCTCGGGTGATCGTCTCGCTGCTGTCTGCCTTGCTCAGAGTCATTTGGGCCGGGCCAGGGCCTTCCCGGTGGCGGGGGCGATCGGGGGCATCCGTTGCTTGTCCGGGCAGCTTAGAAAACATCCGCCCACCAGCATCGTTGCTGCTAGCGTAAGCTAGCTGTTGGTCTCGCTGTTCGTAGTGCTGTTCGACAATGTTTATCAACTGAAAATACAGTGCAAAAGCCCTAGCGGCGCGGATGGCGGCGTTGAGGTCGAGCTTTTCGATTAGCTGTACGACATTCGACTCGCGAAAGTGAGTGGCTTGTCCCTCGGCGGAATTGACCGATCGCATTTGTTGGAGCAAATCCACCAATTCCTGCCCGCACTCCTGTCGCAGCACCGATTCCCACAAGTCCTCTACTACTTTGAGGCGATTGCGCAGAAACAGGTCTGATTTTGAGTAAGCGGGAGAATGGGAAATAGATGTTGCATCAATAGCCTGTTCTGAAGACTGGAGGACTGAACTCATCGGGCTGTTCCTCAATAGCTGCGGGTGTCAAGAAAATTGTATGGTTTAGTTTCGCCTAAAACACTTTTGTTTGCAGTCAAATTTGAGACAACTTATTGCAACGTAGAAAGTAGAAGGCACTTATGTACAAAGTATAAGGAAAGATTAATTCTTAGGCCACAGATTGTACCTATTGTCAAGCTTTCATATCAGTTGAGTGGCGATTTTAGATTTTAGACGATCGGCGTCAGACGTTCGGCGAGCGATCGCGTCGAACACTTTGAGATTTACTCCCAAGATGACTCTGGGAAGTTGAACTAGGGTCGAAAATTTTTATCTCTCCCCGACCGGAGTCGGGGGCTAGTATCCGTTTTTGGGCGGAGTCAAAAAATTTAACTTCTAGCTGCTGCAGCATCATTCCTTGGGCTTTCTAATCCTGTGATTGAGGAAAGTTGAGCACGGGAAGGCGCGAACCCCGAAAGACTTCTTCGCTTTCAACGCCGATCGACGCAACAAACTCAGCAGCAGCTTTAGCCACCACCAACCCGCCCAGCATAGGTAAAGCGACCAAGCTCAATAAAATGTCTGAGGGAACTGGCAACTTTGGACTCTCAGGTGTTTGATTTTTGAGCAAGTCTTGGTTTTCCGACGGCATAAATTCCTCCTGTGTCAATCCATAATCCCCAGTTTACAAGCCAAATAATCATCTTGACCGCTGCTTTCTGACTAATGACTTCTGAGATCAAATCCGGTGACATCCGACGAAAGATATCCTGCAAGCGATCGTCCCCGCGTAGCCAAGTCTATAAATATCTTGTCGCGAGATATTAAGCTCGCACTCGGAAAAAACACTTTGTATAAAATCGGGATACTCCCCGAATGCTATCGATCATCGTGCGACTCTCTCCGCGTCGTAGCCCAACGAAACCACAGCACTACAGTCGGAAAATAATAGACATTTCCAGAAAAGCCAGTCTTGAACAGGCATCCTGCCTGTTCCACAAGAATTATGAGAGAGGTCTAATTATTATTCGGATGCAAACGGAAACGATATGACTAATGACGAATAACTTGTTGCTTAGCTTAATTTGGACCTATCTGTGCCAAAATGTCGAGGTATTATCAAAAAAATATTCCCCAACGGCTCGAAGCCGAGGGGATACAAGGCAAGACACTAAGTCCAGCGTGGCTTAAACCAGACAAAACGGTTAGGCTCGGCAAATCAAATAATTGTCTGTAAAATCTGTAACTGTGCTATTTCTAGAAAACAAAACCAGCTTTGGCAAAATTTAGAGTTTCATGTTGAATGCGAACGGGAGCATATTGGCAGACAATCGATCGAGCGCGTCGCAGTGGGCGCAAGAAGCTTTAGGGCTTCCCGAAGTTCAAGTACAAGCGCGTTTGCGGGGAAATCACCTGCACATTTTGTGCGAAGCAGCGCAGTGTCCGTCTCAAGAATTGGTGACGGCGAGATTTACCAACGCCCTCGAACACACTGATTTAACGCGACTGCTGCCCGATCGACCTAAAATTTACCAGTTGTTTCTGTGCGGCCGCAAAATCGGTTCCCGACAAAATGACTGGACAGTCCGGCTCGATTGCAGCAGTCCCAAGCGACAGCAACAGCCACAGCAACCGGAACCAAAAGTTGCCGAAGTGCCGCCGCCAGCGAGTTCCCCCGAGGAAGCGCCCGCAAGCCCTAAAAGAGGCGGATTTTTCGGCAAATTTAAGAATGACAACCAGAAACTCAAACAGACACCAAAACCGGTAGAAACAGCAGCCAACCCGCCGCAAGTACGGGAAGAACTGGATTTTGACGCCGAAAGTCTGCCCATCGCCTCCCGCATTCAATACCCAGAAGCTTTTGAAACTTCCCCCGTGACGATCGACACTTCGGCTGCTGCGACGCGGGAAGCTTTTAGTTCCGCCGTTCCCCCGCAGCAGAAAGCGAACCGTGGCGCGGTGGCTTTGATTCAATCCCCCGAAGCTGACTCAGGCGAGGGCGATCGCGATGGAACATTGACGGTTTCGCCGGAAACGTTGGCGCGCCGGGGCTATCCAGATGCGATCGCCAGCTATCTCAGCGAAATTCTCGGCCCGATGGGAGTTTCGGTGAAAGTCAGCATTCGCGAAAAAGAACTCAAAACCAACCGGGAAACCCTGCCGGTGAATTCACCGGAAAATATCAAACTCAAGGAACGCCGACTGCTAGTGCTGTGCGAGTCAGCTTACAGCCCAGACCCCTCATTGCTGGCCGAACCCATCGCCGGCAGGCTGCGAAAACTGCAACTAGAGGATTTCCGGGAAGCCGTGATCGCCAGCCAAGTCAGCGGCGAAGCAAAGCCGGATTGGCTGCTGCGGGTGGATTTGACTTCGCCGGACAAAATTCTCAAGGAATGGGCCAGGTGGGGAGACGTACAGTCGATCGCCAAACTGCTAAATCAACACTTGGCTGCATCAAGAGTCGAAGTGCGGGCTACCCTCAAAGAAGCAACCCTCCACCTTTTTTGCAGCAAAACTGCCAAAAAAGGACAAAAGCCTAAACGGCAAGAATACCCGGACAAGCAGCAAACCACCGACGCGATCGCCCCTTTGTTAGCCTCCTTCGCGCCCCAAGGCATCCGCGCAGCTACTATCTACGGCGTAGAACCAGCCAAGGACTCTCAGGCGGCGCCGGAGTCCCCGGTGTGGATAGACTGGGTAGACTTGCCTGCCGCTCATCACCCCGACTTGGCGGCAAACGCTAGAACGCTGGCGATCGAGGGCGACCAATTGGCTTTGACTTTTTTATTGAACAGGTTGCTCAACCCCAATCTCAGACGCAAGCTGGAAACTGGAGGGATTCGGGCTGTCGTGCTGCAAAAAGCCAACGTGCTGCACGTCATGACAGAAGCTCTGACTTGCCCTTCTCAGTCGAAGGTAGGCCCGCCGGTGGCGAAATTTTTGCGGCACTTACAAATTCCGGGAGTGGCAGGGGTGCGAGTCTACGGACGGCGCGCCGGCCAGAAACTGCCCCTGTGGCGCTACGCAATCGACCTCAGAACCGCTGTTGACGAGGAATCAGCGACGGCACCCGCACCAGATACATCCCAAGTGGCTGTGTTGGAAAAGGAACCGGTGCCGGAGTTTGCGCCGGCGGAGGATGGGAGTTTTTCGGGTTTGGGCGACAATTTGGTGTTCGATGCTCCGATGCCCAACTCCTGGCGGCCCCGCTTCAAAATCAGACTCCCCGGATACAATCTGGGCGAGCAATTAGTTCAAGCTGCGGTGCAACCCCTTGTCGCTTCGGGATTGTTTGTTCCCAACGATGGTTTATCAACGAATACTGCTGCGCCGGGGGGCGTGAGAGCCGATCGCGCCGCGGGAATGGCTTTGATTTGGGCGATCGCTGGCTGTCTGCTGACTTTCAATACCGATTGGCTGCTCGGTCTATTTCTGCAATCTGCGACGGTCAGTCAAGCTCCTAGCGCCTCCGAAGTTTGCAGTGGGCCCAATTGTCAAAATTCAGCTCCCAAGGCTTTGGGCGACGTTACAGCCAGACTTCCGAACGAAACCGCGAACCCCGTTCCCCCTTCTGGGGAGGTGAACTTGCCTCAAATTCCCTTGCAGCCGTCGCCGGAAGCGAACCAGCAAGAGGTTTTTAATGGCTCTGGGTTTACGAAACCGGGAAATACTAGCGTTCCTGTAGCTGATGTTTCTGCTCCTCCGGTGTTCCCAACTTTGAGGAGCGAGCAGCTTGACGATCAGATAGCGCGCTATCAAGAGTACATCCACCTGCACAAAAAACCGCCGGATATTTTAATTGTCGGTAGTTCGAGGGCGCTGCGGGGCATCGACCCGGCGGTTTTGGAAACCGCTTTAGCAGCTTCGGGCTACCCGGGGCTGAGGGCTTACAATTTTGGGGTAAATGGAGCTACTCTCCAGGTTGTAGATTCGATCATCCGTCGGATTTTGCCACCACAACAACTCCCGAAATTGTTGGTGTTGGCGGACGGGGCGAGGGCTCTCAACAGCGGGCGGCCGGATTTGACTTTTAGTGCGATCGCTTCTTCGGAAGGTTACAGGCAATTGAGCCGGGGTAGTTTTCTGATCCGCACCAATCAATTAGAATCCGAAACATCGAACGAAAGCGCCAACAATCCCGTGGCGACTGCGACTGAATTGGTAAACAATTTGGGACAAGCTCAAGCTAATGTTCAGCAATTGGTGAGTCAAAAGTTGGTGGAGGGTTCTGCAACTTACAAAAAGCGCGATCAACTTAAAGGGTTTTTGCGATCGCTCGCCAATCCATCAGCCCCTGCTGCAACCGAGATTGCCCAAACGCCAGCCCTGGGTGAACAAACAACGGAAAATGCCCAGCCAACTGCTGCGAGTAAACCCGTCAGCGAGTTTCAACCAAATGGCTTTTTGCCGATCGATATACGCTTCAATCCCGAGACTTACTTTCAGAAGCACCCAAAAGTATCTGGTTATTACGACTCCGACTATCAAAATTTTAAATTGATAGGTGAACAAGCTCTAGCACTCAAAAATCTGATCGAATTTACCAAGGTTCGCAACATCAATCTCGTGTTTGTGAATATGCCTCTGACTGAAGATTATTTAGACCCGGTGCGGACAGGTTACGAACAAGAATTCCGGCAATATATGCAAGAATTAGCAGCTCAAAGCGGACTAATTTTCCTAGATAAGAGTTTATTGTGGCCCCAGGCGCGGGAATCTTTTTCCGACCCCAGCCACCTCAACCGTTACGGGGCTGTTGCAGTTTCTAAGCGGTTGGCTCAAGATCCCATGATTCCCTGGCCCGCGAAACAGTAGTTTTGAGTTTTGAGTTTTGAGTTATTTTAGAAGTTAAAGGAACCCAGCCTGCCGAGTGGCCCGCTGCTCTTTCAAAACTATTCTTTCCTGCGGCTAAATACTGAAAATGAAAAGATTGATATTTCCTGAAAATAGCAAAAATACACAGATAAAAACTCCTAGAAAAAATCTGCCTGTGATATTTTTTATATTATCTTTAGCATTTTTCTGTTTCAGTTTGTATAAAGGTTTCTTTTTACCTTTAGCTTTATCAGCGGGGCCGCCCAGCAACGAACAAAGTAGCGAACAGCCAACTCTGGCACCCTTTGAAGAGGTTGTCAAAGACGCGCAAAAGTTAGAGGGATTATTTACTCTTTACCGCAATCAAGCAACTGATAAAGTATATCTGGAAATTACACCGCAACAATTCAACAAAAAGTTCCTGTGCTTTGTGACATTGGCATCGGGTTTGGGGGAAGCGGGCATTTTGAGCGGAATGCCGATCGGCGATTTCTTGTTTCAACTGCGGCGCGTCCAAAATAACGTGCAGTTTGTGATCCCAAATATAAATTTTCGCACAAGTCCGGGCGACCCGCAAGCAGGTTCCGTAGCGCGGGGATTTAGCGACTCGATTCTCTATTCTTTGCCTCTCAAAAGCATTCATCCGCAAAGACAAACTCTGCTAATAGATTTAGGAGAGTTGCTGATGAGCGAAAAACGCGATTTACCAGGGGTAAAAGCAATTTTGCCGATGCTTTTGGGTTCTTCTTACTCGATCGATGCAGACAAGTCTTCTTTTAAAGATGTTAAAGCGTTTCCGCTGAATGTGGAAATTGCTTCTGTCTATGGTTTTTCTAGCGATAACGACAGTGCGGTTAACTATTTACCTTCGGTTCCTGACAGTCGGGCTTTTAACCTCCGCATTCACTACAGTTTCTCGGAAGTGCCGCTAAATAACGGCTACCGCCCCAGACTGGCGGACGAGCGAGTGGGCTATTTTCTTACAGCATATAAGGACTTTTCTGACAAGAGCAGCCGGGAGCCTTTTGTGCGCTATATCAATCGCTGGCATTTGCAAAAGCAAATCCCGACAGCGCCGATGTCGCCTCCGGTACAGCCGATCGTCTTTTGGATTGAAAATAATGTGCCTCCCGAATACCGAAACGCAATTCGCGAGGGCGTTTTGGAGTGGAACAAAGCTTTTGAAAAGGCAGGTTTTAGTGAGGCAATTCAGGTCAAACAAATGCCGGACAATGCTAAATGGGACCCGGCTGACGTTCGCTACAATACTATCCGCTGGTCGAGTTCTTTTGAGCCTCAGTTTGCCGGCATCGGGCCGTCTCGCACTAACCCGCTGACGGGGGAAATTTTGGATGCTGACATTCTGTTGGATGCTAATGTTGTCCGGGAAATCAAACAGGGTTATCGGTCTTTGGTGGAACAAAATAGATCGCTATCTAAGAGTTTTCAAGGGCGAAACGGTTCTAATACTAATCCCTGTCAGTTTGGAATGTATTCTCGCTATTTGAATATGCTAGAAAATGGGGATTTAGGAAAAAGCAGCGGGGAAAATGAGCGAGGGGGAATTGCTGAGGATTTGCCGACTTTGGTAGAACGATATCAACAGCAAAAGCGAGCTCCTTTATCGCGGTTGATGTCGAGTTCGGATATGTGTTTTGGGTTGGAATCGAGCCGCCAGTTTGCGATGGGGGCCATGTCGATGGATCTGTTGCAAAATGCAGCGCCTAGCAGTCCGACAATTGACAATTATGTTAATGAATATATCCGATTTTTGACGGCGCACGAAGTCGGTCACACTCTCGGTTTGAGGCACAATTTTCACGGGAGTACGATGCTGCAACCGGAGGATTTGAACAATACTCAGGTAACTCGCACGCAAGGTATGGTGGCGTCGGTGATGGATTATGTGCCGATTAATTTGGCACCGCAGGGAACTGTGCAGGGCGACTATTTTCCAACGATTGTAGGGCCTTATGACGATTGGGCGATCGAGTATGGTTACAAGGTGGTTGGCGGTGCAAACCCGAACACCGACTTACCAGCGCTGCAACAAATTGCCAGCCGCGCTGCCCAAGAGCAATTAGCTTACGCGCCGGATGAGGATTCTGTTGATATTCTCGATCCCGCTGCAAATACTTTCGATCTCAGCGCGAATATGCTGAGGTATTCGCAATGGCAATTGGATAATGCGAGGGCGATGTGGAAGCGTTTAGAAAAGCGAACTCCGGTTGGGGAAGACGGTTATAACGAACTGCGGGTGATGTTTGATTCGGTGTTCGGGTATTATGTCAACCAGGTGATGAATGCTACTTTATACGTCGGCGGGCAGTCGTTTAATCGGATTCGCCCTGGAGATACTAATGCGAAGTTGCCGTTTGTGCCGATCGAACTTTCTCAGCAGCGAGAAGCTTTAGCAACCCTTGAAAAGTACGTTTTTGCACCGGATGCGTTTAGTTTTGCGCCGGAGTTGCTCAACAAATTGGCGCCTTCGCGCTGGGAGCACTGGGGAAGTCCGGCTTTGGTGTTTCCTCTAGATTACCCGATCGGCGATCGAATTACTTTTTTGCAGCGGTTTGTGTTGCGGGTTTTGCTATCTCCGATGCGCTTGGCGAGGCTGCGGGATGCCGAGTTGAAATCAGCACCGGAAACTGCTTTGAGGTTGCCGGAAGTGTTGGATACTGTGCAAAAGGATATCTGGCAAGAGGTTTTGCAGCCGGAAAAGAAGATGCAAATTTCCACTTTTCGGCGTTCTTTGCAGCGGGAACATTTGGCGATTTTGATCGGAATGGTGCTGCGAAAAACGAATGTTCCAGAGGATGCGCGGAGTTTGGCTTGGTACGAGTTGCGACAGTTGCGGGAGGGTTTGAGCAAGAGTATTCGGAATTTGGATCGGAATGCGGATGCTTATACGCGGGCTCATTTGGAAGAAACGCGCGATCGAATTTCTAAGGTTTTGAATTCGCAAATTCAGTCGAATTAATCTTATAGTTAGGTTCTCGTCGCAGTAATTCTGTGACGAGTTCCTAATTCAAGTCCGCATCAGTTTGGTAGCGCACATTCACGATCGCCAATGCGCTTTCGTCGCTTATCGCTTAGCTAGTTGTTGCTTTAAATCCAGGATCGCAGCGCTGGTGTTGCGTTTAACGAATTTCTACACAGCGGGCGATCGCACTTCTCGGTTGCGATACTTCAGACGCGGAATTGAGCCGTCTCCGGGGCGATCGTACAAACTCTGATAATCTTGCCAAGTCGCAGGTAAGCGTATTACAGAACGCGCAGCCCATTAAATTTTTTATGGTGAGATGAGGGCAAGCATGGTCTAAGCTCGCTTTTGCAGCCATTGATTTTAATGATAACAAGAGTGGTGCGGGCGATCGGATTTGAGCCTTGCCAATTGCTCGATTTGATTTTCGACTATTTCAACCTGTGGGCTTTATCTAATCGGTGTTTCACCAGTTATTTCACCCTCAATAATTGTCTCTCTAAGATTCGCCCATTCAAAATTCGCTCCTTCAAGATTCGCCCATTCAAGATTTGCCTCTTCAAGATTTGCCTCTTTAAGATTCGCTCCTTCAAGATTTGCCTCTTCAAGATTTGCCCATTCAAGATTCGCCCCTTCAAGATTCGCCCCTTCAAGATTCGCCCTTTCAAGATCCGCCCTTTCAAGATCCGCCCCTTCAAGATTTGCCCCTTCAAGATTCGCCCTTTGAAGACTCGCCCCTTGAAGATTCGCCCCTTGAAGATTCGCCCCTTCAAGATTCGCCCCTTCAAGATCCGCCCCTTGAAGATTCGCCCCTTGAAGATTCGCCCCTTCAAGATCTGCAAATAGAAGTAGTGATGATTGAAGATTTGACCCCCTAAAATCCGCATTATAAAAATCTCTCATATACAAAATACATCCTGATAGATCTAAATAGCTCAGGCAATAAAAAGATATGGGATTGGAGCCTCCTGTTCTTTGCCCTTGGAGTCTTGCGAGTAATGTTCCAAAATCGTATGGAGAAGGAAATTCTATTTTCGACACCTCTTTAGTTAAACGATTGAAAACACCTAAAATAGCCAATAAACTATCTTCGGAATTGCGGGCTTGTCGATTCTCTTCCTGAAAGTTAGGTCTGGGGTCTAGGAGTTCCATTGGCATTCCATGCCGCAGCATGAATCCAATTAGATGACAGAAGGTCTGCTGCCATTTAGCAACATCAGAAGAATCATGCAGATGCTGCAAGCGCACTTCATCTAGAACAAAGTTGAATAGATATTCATCCATTGCAGATGAGCCACAGAGAATTGCCCAACGTTTTAGCGCCTCGCGTTCATCCCACCCTTCATCCGGATCGGTCTGGCGGTCTTCTAACTTTCTGTGAATCAGCCGCACCTCTCGCACAATTCGTCTTGCCGTCAGATATTCACCAAAGCTTTTGTGGGTAAATTCAAAAGTCTTTTCACCAGAGTTATCGTTCCCACTTTGACGGAAGTAAAAAGCAGTCAATAAGCGCGTTACGCTAGCTTTAGAATCCTCTTGGAAGCCTGTTTGAAAAAGGCTTAATAGTTTTTTCAGACCACTATTATCACAGTGGCTTTCAATCTCTTTGACAGTAGTAGTTCGTCCATTACCATGCCAAGAAGCTAAAGCAATTTCTTCCAGAATCCGAACAAAATCTTTCTCCTCAATTCCTTTAATCGCAGCGTGTTGATCGGCAGCCCAACCCCGTTCATAAATAGCTTTGAGTAAATCAGCATACACCGCGTTTAGATTCGTTTCCTCCGACAACTTCAGTGCACCTCGTTGAAGGCTAAGGGCAACTAGGTAATTAAGCAGGGGTTGAGCGGTAATCTCAGTCAGATTTCCTTGGTTTAGCTCTGGCGGTAAACCAGTATAGCCACTTCCACTTGCTTGACCGTAGCGCTGCCACCAAAGCTGTCGTTGGTCTTCCTCTAGTAACTTTTCGTCGGTATCGACATAATAGTGCTGCTTGCGGTCATGTTCGGATAAAAAGTAAGGAAGAACATAGAAAATTTGCCCTTCTTTACGGAAGGCAGTTTCATTTGCCTGTACAACAACTTCCCGACCACTGATCAACACCTGCACACAAGTTTTGTGCTGGTTCAATCGCTCTACCTTGCGCTGTACCTCTCCCACAAAGTCTTGAGCCGTTTTCTCAGCAATCTTGCCCTGCATGGCTAGTTCATCCAAGCCATCAAAAATAATCAGCAGGCGCTCTTCCCGATGCTCTGCCTCCAAAGGATTGTAGGGCAAAATACGATCGAAATTGACGAATTTTCCAACCGCATCAATCAGATCCTCTGAGGGTTCAAAGTGATGTAATGGAATAAACAAAACTCGAATATCTCCCTTCTCTGCCACCTTTGCAGCAAACATTTTGGTTAAAGAAGACTTGCCGCTACCGGGGCCACCGCTAATGAGTCGAATAGCATCATCTCGTTTTGCTTTAGTTAACCAGCCTTCTAATTCTGTTTCCAACTCAACCACAATTCGTTCAAATTTTCTGCTGCTTCCAATCCTCTCTTCTAGGTCTTCATCTTTCTGCTTTTCTACTTTGCGGTTATAGTAAGCCCGAAGCGGCACAAATACCTGCTTCAAACTGAAAGCTTCCAAAAACATAGGTTCTTCTACCTGTTTTTGCAGCCAGGTTGAATAGCGCAACCATGCTTGTAACCGTTCATTGGCTTGAGTAAACGGAGTATCCAGCTTTTCTTGAAGAACCGCATAGTCTTTTCGGCGACTAGCCCATTCCTCATGGAGTGCCGCCGCGAAATAAATGGGTAGCCGCTGGCTGATTGCCTTTGCTTCTACCTCACTCAAGCCAGAATCTTTTAGCCACTGGGTAAAAGCTGGTTTAATCACCCCAAGGATCTTATCTTTCTCAGGGTGTTGAAAAAACTTTTTATTGATCGATAAACTACTATTCGCTAAAGCCTCATTAATTTTAGTCTGTAATAATTTGAAATGAAACTTCTCAGATTCCAGCTCTTTTTTTTCCTCAACCAGGTTCTTCATTGCCTGGAACAACGAGCGATAAACAAACAACCAAGCAATTTCTTCAGCACCTGCTGCTAAACCTAATGCACCCAAAGCATCAACTCCATCCGCTGCAAGGCTATCCCATTTGCCAAAAGCAATGTCTGCACCTACTTTGGCTACTGCCTTAGAAAAATCCTTAAAGTTGACTTCGAGCGATTTTTGGACGAGCGGAACGGGCTGTTTGATTGAAAGTCCAGACTCATTATTCATATCTTATTCCGTTTTTTAATTACTAGAAAATCTCTGACCCATATATAAGCTATAAGCCAAACCCAAATCCAGCGGTAGAAAAACTCAAAAAATTGAATGCCTAAAAGCTGCCGATATTTCCTTAGCTTACTTCATTTATCGTCCCAAACTCACACCGCGATCTAATTCTGCGATCGCTATGCTGTAATAGAGATCAGTCCATTCACACTTCCATAGTTTATGACCGCAGCAGTATCTATTGACATTGGTACGCTCATTACACGCACTCCCGGACTGCATGGCGGATGTCCCCACATCTTCGGTAAAGGCGTTACCGTTCGTCGCATCGTAACCTGATACAAGCGAGGATTGAATGCTGAAGAGATTTGCGATCGCATCCGACATCTCACCCTCGCCGAAGTTTACGCCGCACTCACCTACTATTATGCCAACACCCAAGAACTTGAAACTTATTTGCTCCATCAAGCAGCAGAAGTTAAGCGTCTTGAAGCTTGGCACAGCAACTTTGGTAAATATGAAATGCTAAGATAATAAACAATACATCGCCAACAGAAAAATCTTCTAGATAAGCACTATCCTCAAACTGGGAAAGAGAAACTGATTTTTACCGGGTAAATTTAGCGGGTGTAGGAGCAATATCGGCAATGAAGTAAAGTTTTATAACAAAACTCAACATCTGTGCTTCTTGAGTAAACCGTAAAGTTCGATCTCTTCAAACTGCCCTCGGTGAAAAACACGCTGTTTTTGGCTACCTTCCTGCGTCATTCCCAGGTTTTGTAGCACCTTAGCCGAGGCTATATTCCGCCTGAGACAAGTTGCAAAAATGCGATCGAGCTTTAATGTTTCAAATATTCAAGACTTATTTAGTGTAATTGATTCGTTTTTTTTCTCAAAAATTATGTCTGCTAACACTGCAAAAAATCATTACTTCCGATTGGCATTGTTCTGGGCGTTTCTGGGTAGTTTGGGAAGCTTGGCGGTGTTCCCTTATGCGCTGTCTCTGAATCCGGCACTAAGTCAATTGCCTACACCACTACCTGTTTTGGCGATCGCCTCCGCCCTGCAAACCGGAATTTTTCTAATTCTCTTTTGTTGGATTGGACTCCGCCTCGGTAAGTCGATCGGACTTGATTCGCCCATAGCTCGTGCTTTGGTATATCGACAGCCTTTCACGCCAATATCTAAATCTGCCCTTAACACGGCGCTAATTGTAGGCTGCATCGGTGGAATCGTCCTGATTGGATTGAGTTTAGCTTTCCAACCTTGGATGCCGCCAATGGCAACTCCAACAATGCTCGAAATTGACCTCTGGAAACGCATATTAGCTTCCTTCTACGGAGGCATCACCGAAGAACTCTTGCTGCGACTGTTCGGTATGACATTGATTGCGTGGCTACTTTGGAAAATTTTTGAGCGAGACAAACCGCAACCCTCTACATTGATTTTTTGGCTGGCAATTGTGGCGGCGGCGATTCTGTTTGGTGTGGGTCATTTGCCTGCCGCTGCCAATCTCTGGGGACTAACCCCAATCGTCATTTTCCGAACGATTTTGCTCAATGCCCTCTTAGGGATTCCCTTTGGTTTTCTTTACTGGCGTTGGGGATTAGAATACGCTATGTTATCTCATTTTGTGGCAGATTTGGTACTGCATGGAATAGGAGGAAGTTAGCAGGATATGCAAACAATGCAATGGTACAACGAACCTTTACAATGGCATGAGGATAACGATGTTATCCATATTACCGCCGGGGCAAAGACTGACTTTTGGCGGCAAACTCATTACGGATTCATTCGCGATAACGGCAACTTTTACTACCGTCAACTTTCAGGCGACTTTACAGCAGAAGTCAAAATTACTGGTTGCTATCAATCACTCTACGATCAAGCAGGATTGATGATTCGAGAGAGCGAAAATGTCTGGCTCAAGTGCGGCATTGAGTTTGTTGAGGGAGTGCAAAACGTGAGTGCGGTTGTGACACGAGACTATTCCGATTGGTCTGTTATTCCACTTGAAGTGCCACCAGTTTCCCTGTGGCTACGGGTAAAGCGCCGAGCTGAAACGGTGGAAGTGCAATACTCTTTGAATGGGTCAGACTATTCAATGATGCGACTGGCATATCTAACTGAGTCATCAATCCTTCAAGTTGGGTTAATGTGTGCGGCTCCCCAAGGTGAAGGCTTTGCAGTCGAATTTGAAGGGTTTAAGCATAGTAACCAGATCTAATGGGGGTGGTAAAAAACAGATTTCTGCGCCACTCCATATATAAAATTAAAATTAGGGGTGAGTGCTTTTCACTTACCCCTACTATTTTTTTGGCGCTTTTGAACCTACTAAAAAATGTAGCAATAAATTACCACAAAAGCTACGCCATTTATTCTAAAAATATTTGTCGAGGTTGAGGGTCAAAATCATGAAGGCTCCGAGCAAATGACCTGCGCTCATGCAAGCCAGAAATGCTGGTACGCTAACATTGTTGAACAAAGAGGGGAAGGGCAAAGGCATTTTCGGCCCGACGTGGGGATACCAAATGCGGCGGCTGAGAACTAACAATGCTAAGATATTGCAAACAAACATCACTATTGGTTTTTGCCAATTTCCTGATGCTGTGTCAGCTAGAGTCGATTCTACTACTGCAAGTAAATTTGAGTTAATCATCGTTGATGCTCCTATTTTTCATAAATTATCAGAAATGCTCGATGAGATTTCTTGCCAAAAATACAGCAGGGGCGATCGCCTGTACGCAATAAATATCTGTTGCTGTGAATCTTCACCGCGCCAGCGACAGCGCCCCCACCCCTAATCATCGAATTACAGCAAGAAGTCTTTTAATGCCATTCAAAAGTAACGAAAGATACAAAGTGACCAAACCATACTCCCTGCCATTTGTAACTTTTAGCCTGTCTGGCAGTGGTGGCATTTACTCACGCTGCCAGACAGGAAACACCGCTACTCATTACTGAGCAATGTAGGTAGGCAGAAAGTGAAGTATGTCACGGAGAACGCTATATCCAGCGGCGTCCCAAAGCAAATAAGCTAAGAAACCGATCATCGCTAAGCGACCGTTCCAAAGTTCTGCTTGTGGGTTGAAGCCAAACAGAAAGGCATTCCGATCTTTTCCGTTGTAAGCATTAGCCGTAGGAGGCAGGTTAGTAGGACGAGTTTCCATGTTTTTACATTCCTTAACAATGTTCGCTTCTCATGGTAGCGACCTAATTTCTGCTTTGCTATCTGTCTCTAGGCTCAAGATACACACAAGCCTAAAGGAGGATTTTGAAACAAAAAATAAAGTGTTAACTTTTGTTGCGCGAGATTTTTCCGCGATCGCCTGTATCTGTAGATACTAAATACAACTGCAAGTTGATATGGCCGCTGTGAAAGGCTCCATCGCCCCGTAGCGGCAAACAACGGCGCTGGTGACTCGACAATACTGAATCAGCGAGCTCCTAGACGCAAGAAAATTTAGTAAATTTCAACTCAAAAGCCGAACACATCGCGCGCGAGTTAATTAAAATAGGAGATAAACAGAGCGATCGGGAGAAACAGTTATCGAAACCATCTACGGCAATCTTCAAGGTTTAAAGTCCAGCCAGCTCAAGCAACTCGAAAAGCTTTACCACCAGCGACTACCGGGCGATCGCATCACCACTGCAGAATTCGCCCAGCGCGTCGCGGCCATCAGCACGGAAATAGACAAACCAATCTGCACCTACATCAACCGCCGCGGACAAGTAATTCGCGTCGGCGTGGGTTCACCCCGCCAAACGCAGATTGCGCCCCTAGAATTGCCCCGCTACGGGGGAGGTCGCCTCAGCGGCATTCGCTGCATCGCCACCCACCTAAAGCCAGAAACCCCAAGCGAAGCAGCTCTCACAGCAATGGCTATTCAGCGCCTGGACGCCCTGGTTTGGCTGACACTGACCGGCGGAGGATTTCAGCGCCGCGGCGGCGGTGCAACTGGTTACATCCAAGAAACTTATCTCGCTCACCTGATACCTCAAGGAGATCAGCCCAATTTTGAGTTCTCTGTTTTGAGCGCTCAGTTAGAACCAGATTCAACTGATGAAATAGAAGAGCCTTCAATTCCAAAGTCACTAATCAAAACTCAACACTTTCCCTGGAAAATCTCAGAACCGCTGAATTTGGACGAACTCGCCGACCAAGACTTTCTGGATTTGGTGGAAGGACTCGAAGCAGAGTTTCAAGCAGAGTTTGTCGCTAAGCAGGTCGATGCAGACCAAGACAAAGTGCTGTTGGTAGGTGTAATGACTCAGCACATGACTCAGTTGGAGTTTGAGGACGGGCTCGCAGAAATCACGCGGCTGGTTGAAAGCGCCGGAGGTCAGGTTCTGCAAACAGTGCGCCAAAAACGATCGCGCCCCCATCCGCAAACAGTCGTCGGCGAAGGCAAAGTTCAGGAAATTTCCCTCACCGCTCAGACGATTAGCGCTAACCTCGTTGTATTCGATCGCGACCTGGCCCCCGCACAAATACGGAACTTGGAAACTCAGATAGGTATTCGTGTCGTCGATCGAACAGAGGTAATTCTCGACATCTTTGCCCAAAGAGCTCGATCGAGCGAGGGTAAATTGCAAGTCGAACTCGCTCAGCTAGAGTACGCCCTGCCCCGGCTCAGAGGCCGCGGTCAGGCAATGTCGAGACAGGGTGGCGGCATCGGTACCAGAGGCCCAGGGGAAACCAAGCTAGAAACCGAACGGCGGACGATCGCCAAACGCATTTCTCGATTGCAGCAAGAAGTAAATCAACTGCTGGCCCACCGCTTCCGACTGCGCCAGAACCGCCATCATCACGACGTACCGTCAGTGGCGATCGTTGGCTACACCAACGCCGGTAAATCGACTCTGCTCAACCTGCTCACGAATTCCGAGGTCTATGCCGCCGACCAGTTATTTGCCACGCTAGACCCCACAACTCGACGGTTGACCATTCCCGGCACTGTCACCAGGGAACCCCTGTCGATCGTCCTCACAGATACAGTGGGCTTTATTCGTGAACTGCCTCCCGCCTTGATCGACGCTTTTCGGGCTACCCTCGAAGAAGTCACTGACGCCGATGCTTTGCTGCATCTCGTCGATCTCTCCCATCCCGCGTGGCAGAGCCAAATTCGATCGGTCATGAATATTTTGACAGATATGCCCGTAACTCCCGGCCCAGCCCTTGTAGTCTTTAACAAAATTGATGCCGTAGATGGAGAGACTCTCGCCCTCGCCCGAGAAGAATTTCCTCAAGCAGTATTTATTTCGGCCGCCAAAGGTCTTGGGATGGAAACTCTCCGCGACAGACTAGCTCAGCTCATTCAATACGCCCTCTACCCTCGGTAAATACTTAAATATTTCTTTTGAGTAGTTGACATGGGGGAATATACGTACATATACTGAGGACAGATATAGTCGAACTATGAGAGGATAAAAGAGTAGTCAGATTGTGCATTGCAAAGTACAATACAGCAGCTCTATTTTGCGATAGGTAAAATAATTAATTTCCGGAGGCCGCGGTCAAGGTAAAAAGACTCTTTGTTAATGGCTGTAAGGGCTGTTGGTTCAGAGGTAGCAAAAAGATGTTGCTTCACTCTATGCAAACTACACTCGGTGCAAACTACCTGTGCAAACCACGGTACGGGATGTCAAGGTAAAAGAGAATAATTTTATTAAAGTGTTTGGGCACTCACCTCAAGCGCTATACTATCTTTTACAGACGTCCGCCAGAGAATACATCCATTTATTGTAAGAACTCTAAAATCCTTGCCCGTCGTACAGCGCTAATCTCTAGGACTATTTCTATTTTTCGATTTTACCACTGTTTAACTAAATAGTTATGTGTACGCCACTGGCAAAACTAGCAATTGGACTCTCTGCCACAATGGCAACAGCGTTTTACTATCTAGCTGCCGCCCCTCCGGCAGCAGCAGTAGATGTCTGCGGTCCGGGAAATTATTCTACTGCTTGTGCCCCGACGCCGGCACCAAGCCCAACGGCATCCGACCCGCAATTGCCGAGCCAGCGGGGTTTGTCCGAAATATACAGAACCCCACCTTCGAGAGACACAACTTCTATTCCTGAACCGGGTACTGCGATCGCAGTCCTACTGACAGGTGCAGGAATGATCTGTTCGTGCAGAAAGCGAAACAATCAGGTTGGTCCGCAGCGCTAGGCAGGCTGATGACCAACCTGTTTGCCTTTACAATGTCTCCGTTTTTTTTAGCGCGGGTATTGGTTTACTTAAATTTATATAAAAAATTGTATAAAAAATAACTTGACACCTGGCTTGTGCGCTGCAAAGAGAGCCGGATGTTGAAGGAAGAAAGCGATAGGGTCTGCAGTCAGGGTAAAAACAAGGAAGAAGGCAAATGCACTTCCCGGCAAGGGTTTCAGCAATGAATAACCTCCGGTGCAACAGATAAGGTTGCTATATGTTGCTATATATAATAAAAATTAAAATATAAAAATTAAAATAAGATTGGTTAAGATCCATGCTTCGGACAGTTGTTGATAGCCAACCGTAGAATAAGGGTTGCAAGGCTCCTAGGCAAGTTTGCTACCAACGAAAAATCGAGGGTTTCAGCCTAGAAAGTAAAAACAGTCCGCACTATGGTTAAGATTACAATTAAAAAATATTGTTATTGTTTGAGCGTCCCATGATCCCTAAAGTAGAAATTTACACTTGGAGAACCTGCCCGTTTTGCGTTCGTGCCAAAGCACTGCTAAAGCGAAAAGGGATTGATTTTACAGAGTACGCGATCGACGGAGATGAAGCAGCACGGGCTCAAATGAGCGATCGAGCCAACGGAGGCCGCACCCTGCCACAAATATTCATTAACGACCAACACATAGGTGGCTGCGACGAAATTCACAAACTCGATGCTCTAGGCCAGCTAGACCCGCTGCTAGCAGCAAAATGAGGCATTCCCTGTCGAATTTTCAGTTAGCCCTAATTTTCCTTCGACCAATTCTTAATTTTAATTGACAATGAAATTTGCATTCATCATCGATCCCCTCGCGCGACTAATTCCAGGACACGATACCAGCGTAGCGCTGATGGAAGCCGCTCAAGAGTTGGGTCACGAAGTCTGGGCGACTCAAGCCAACGAACTAAGCGTCATCGGCGGCAAAACCTGGGCAATGCTGAGTCGGGTAGCCCTCACCCCAGTAAAAGTGGTAGATGGACGCTGGGAGGCTGCTGAGGCTTGGTACCAGGTAGAACAGCCTACTTTGCAGCCTCTAGAAGCAATGGACGCAGTATTTATGCGGACAGACCCCCCAGTCAACATTCCTTACCTCTACGCTACTTACCTTTTAGATGGCATCGATCCGGGTAAAACTTTGGTAGTTAACAGTCCCAAAGGATTGCGGGCGGCGAATGAAAAGATGTATGCTTTGCAATTTGAGGGAGCGATCCCCGAGACAATTGTTTCTCAAAACAAGCAAGTAATTCGGCAATTTGTTGAGAAAAAAGGACCAGCAGTTCTTAAACCCTTGGGCGGCAAAGCGGGCGAAGGGATTTTGTTTTTGGAAGCGGACGATCGCAATCTCAACTCCCTGGTCGAAATTAGCACTCAACAAGGGCAAATTCCAGTGATGGTTCAGACCTATCTGCCGGAAGCAAAAGAGGGAGATAAACGGATTATATTGTTGAACGGCAAGCCCATCGGTGCTATCAACCGCATTCCCACTGGCAATGAATTTCGCGGCAACATGGCCGTCGGCGGCAGAGTCGCAAAAACAGAAATTACCGATCGCGAACTGCAAATTTGTGCTCAGTTAGAACCAGTGCTGCAACGGGACGGACTGTACTTTGTCGGCATTGATATTATTGGCGGTTATCTCACAGAAGTTAATGTCACCAGCCCTACAGGGATCAGAGAAATTGACTTGTTTGACGGCGTTAATTTGGGCAAACAAGTAATTGAATGGGTGGAGAAGGAAGAAGGAAGAAGGCAGAAGGAAGAAGGATGAGGGAAGAAGCCAAGCACGACACAGATTAGGACACGGATACACGGATTAATTATCGACCGTGAGGCAGATTTACAGTCGTTAGTTATTTGTTAGTTGTTCCCAATTCCCAATCCCCAATTGCCAATTGCCAATTCCCAATCCCCAATTGCCAATTGCCAATTCCCAATCCCCAATTCCCAATTATTAAATTATGTCAAAAATTGGCGTTGCAGTAGTCGGTACAGGTTTCGGTCAAAAAGTACACCTTCCCGGATTCCAGGCCCATCATCGGACAGAGGTTGTGGCTGTTTATCACCGGAATTTAGACAAAGCAAAGGCGATCGCCTCTACCCACAATATCCCCTACGCTTGCGACTCGATCGCCGATATAGTAGCCATCCCAGAAGTGGCGGGCGTCAGCATTTCCACACCGCCATTTTTGCATTTTGAAATGGCAAAAACCGTCTTGGAAGCAGGCAAGCATTTATTATTAGAAAAACCCACAGCCCTTACAGCAAATGAAGCCAGGGAACTTTACCGATTGGCAAACAACGAATCTCAAACCGATTTTAAAAATGGTGGTTCCAGAGCAATTGCCACAATGGACTTTGAGTTTCGCTTCATCCCCGCATGGCAAATGCTAGCAGAATTATTGGCAGCAGAATATGTGGGAGAAAAGCGTTTAATTAAGATAGATTGGCTGGTGTCGAGCCGCGCTGATGCGAGTCGCCCCTGGAATTGGTACGCGCAAAAAGAGCGAGGCGGCGGAGTTTTGGGCGCGACAGGTTCTCACGTTTTTGATTATATTAGCTGGCTGTTCGGCCCGCCGCAGAGGCTTTCTGGGCATTTGATTACAGGAATTTCGCGGCGGCCCGATCCGAATGATTGGGGAAGTTTAAAATTAGTTGATGCCGATGATTCGTGCACGTTGATGTTGGAATTAGCCGGGGGAACTCCTTGTCAAGTTTGTTTGAGTTCTGTTACTTATCAAGGGCGAGGACACTGGGTGGAAATATACGGGAGTAAGGGTACGTTGGTGTTGGGAAGCGATAACCAGCAAGATTACGTCCACGGATTTCGCTTGTGGGGTTCCCAAGGTGGAGAACCTTTAGCTGAAATCAAAATTCCTCAAAGATTGGAGTTTCCTCAAGTTTATCCAGACGGGAGGATTGCACCGTTTATTCGAGTAGTAGATAGGTGGGTAGAAGCAATAGATGGCGGTAAATCGTTGATACCGTCGCTCAGAGAAGGGGTTTACTCTCAGTTGTTGATGGATTTGACCCAGGAGTCGAATGCTACGGGAACTTGGGTAGATTTACCGAATTTAGATAAATTTTTGGGCACTAAGTAAAAGTGAAGCATCCCAAAGCAATCTCACGCACTCGATCGCACCCCAAACCCGATAAACTACGAATAGATAAACTCAATCCAACCCTATATCCAGAGTCGATAGTTGTGAATGGCGCGCCCTGAAAGTCCTTGCCTCAGTATAGCGATCGCTCGCCTGAGAACCGCTGGGGCAAACCATTTTGCCACTTGGGTTCTACAAGCTCCCTATCCCAGCGGGTATGTTCACCACGACTGTATGTGGCCCGATACCCTCTCCCAATCTTGGAAAGCTTGGCAGGAAATGTTTTCGCCCTCCGGGACAATTCACGAATTGCCCCTAAATCCTGATGGCAGTTTCGTCTCGCCGGAAAACAACCAGAATATACTGGCAGAAACTGAACAACGAAGTCCTCAGTCGCTAGACCTCGCTCCAGCGACGCCCTCTGTGCCGCTCCACCTCGGTCAACGGGGGTGGGGCGAGAAGGGGGATCAGCATCCGCCTCGGCCACCAGCAAGCTACAGCAGCCGCCTGATGCAGCATTTGGGGATTAATCTTTGGCAGTGGCTGTTTGAAGGCCCGATTCAGGGTAGTCTCCAGGAAAGTAAAGGTATTGCGATCGGGCAAAATCTACCCCTGCGAGTACGCATAGAGTTGCGCGAACCGTATTTAATTGCTTTGCCTTGGGAAATTATGCAGCCGCAAGCCGGTCAACCGGCAATTTCTCTGTCGCAGCAACTGCTGTTCAGCCGCACTACCAGCAATGTTGAACCTTTGCCACCCCTGCAGCCTGCGGAGTCGCTCAACATTTTGCTAGTTTTGGGACAAGCAGAACCCGGCCGCGGCGCTAACTCTCAATTTTCCAACAGCAATAACGGTCATTTGCAGTTGGGAGAAGAAGCGCTCGCCTTAGCTGCCGTTCTGGAAAGTGCTTTTCAAACCGACGACAGTGGCAAATATTTTGACATCAGCGTTCCGACTCGCGTCGATACTCTGATCGAACCTACTCCGGCGGAACTAATTTCTCGGCTGGAAACGCAAGCTTACAACATTCTGTTTTACGCCGGCCACGGAATACCGGGCCCCGACGGCGGCTTGCTATTTTTGGGGCCGGAAACGGCGATTAACGGTACTGAACTGGCTCAGGTATTAGTTCGATGCCGCGTGACTCTGGCGGTGTTTAATGCCTGCTGGGGAGCTCAGCCGGCGGTAGAGAGGCTGCACTCAACTAACGGCCAGCAACAGGCGATCGCCCGCAGCAGTTTGGCGGAGGTACTGATCCATCACGGGGTGCCTGCGGTGTTGGGGATGCGGGACTCGATCGCCGATCGCGAGGCCCTGAGTTTTATCCAAACTTTTGCCCAAGCTTTGGCCGGACGGATGTCGATCGATCGGGCCGTCGCCGTCGCCAGACAGCAGTTACTGACGCTTTACAAGTTCAATCAACCCGCTTGGACGCTGCCTGTGCTGTATATGCACCCTGAGTTTGACGGTCAGCTAACTGAGCCGGTAGATGACCTCAAAACTGAATTGCCTTTAAATTCTTCTACTTGGCTGGGACGGTTGCCGTCTTGTGCTTATTTGCGGGGGCGCGATCGACCAAATGCCAAATCCACCGACTCGACCAATCAGGTTTGGCCGATTCGCGCCGGTATGGTTCGAGTCGGACGCTGGGAAGAAAACGACGTAGTGATTCGAGAACAGTGGGTTTCTCAAAAACACGCCGAGATTTTCTGCCGAAACACGATCGGAGATAGCCGGGAAGAACCTAGCTACTTCCTGCGCGATTTTTCTCGTTATGGGACTCTAGTTTTGGGCTCTGAGGGATGGCAGAGAGTTCACCACCAAGAATTGCTGCTACGCAGCGGGACTCAGCTAAAATTTGGCAGTTCTCAAGGTCAGATTTTTGAGTTCACTATTGAGGTTCCCAAAACTTCGGGCTACAGTGAGACTGATTGCGGAACGAATTAAGGTGCGCGTGTAGCTAATGAAGGCAAGCGGCGAGTGGCACAGCAAAGTTCTGGGCGTTGAGTCTCCAATCTGAATTTAAAAGAGTTACTTACCACTGATAGCTCCCAACTAGCTCTTGGCACAGTCCCCCTTCTATATTTTCCTTTTCCCCCTGAGGTATTACATCATGGCTACCCAATCTCCTGATTCTGAATATTTTCGCGACTCACAAACTCAGGCCCAGATGGAACTTCTCGCCACAATAGTTCAGACTGATGTTGCTTATCCCTGGAATCCTGCACAGCTTGAATCAGAATCTTATTTGGCTGCCCTAGAGCAGGAATTTGCGCTATCTGATTCCTTCAGCGACAGCGATATTGCCCTGAAATCGCAAGTTTTATTCTCGCAATTAGAACAAGTTTGGCTGACGACTGCTCTGCAAAAGTCTTTGCGCGAAAAATTTGCTCGCCTTCCTCAAGATTTTCTGGCCCGCATCGCTCAAAGCGTGCAAAACGCAACTGTTAAGTATCAATCTTTAGCTGACCAAATGGTAGAGTGCGTGTTAGATATTTTGCCTCAGTGGGCTGAGGAAGATTTGCAGGTGTTGGCGCGTCCTTTGGCTTATGCCATGCGAGATGTTGATTCGGAAGGGGGGGAATTGGTCATGGCGACTAAAAGACCTTGGGCCCAATTGTCGGAAATAGAACAAGCCAGGGTTAGTTTGGCTGTCGCGCGCTATGCAATCTCGCAATTAGAAATTGCTGATTAGTTTTTTGATGGCTGGGTTTTTGGGCTGCGATAGCGGTAATTTTTTTTAAATTAATATAAAATTAATCTACCTTTAGTTAGATGTCAAATTCGTCTAATTGTTAAGTCCTAGGGATTGCTATAGTTTGATATAGCAATCCTATTTGATTTGTAGACAAGATAATTTTTTTTGAACTATAGCAAGCGCGCCCGACGGTTAGGACTGAGATGTGGCAGCATTTTCAATAAGCTTTTTAGGGGTGGCGTCCGAGAAACGGCCCACAATAAAAATTTTTTATTGTGGAACAGGCCCGAAAGCCTTTTGCAGCAATGTCAGCAAAAGGTAAGTTAGGAGGTTCTTAATTGCTGAAATCCTTGCCGAAGATTGTTTCTGACTTCTCTCGCGACGATAACTAAAGCCTTTTTCCTTCTTCCTTCTGCTATATTTTGCCAGGTTTGGACTCGCTAAGAAGTTTGGCAACAGCAAGCAAGATGAATTATCATACAATGGTCAAAATGTTAAAAAATGTAAATATAGTAATGGGGGTGTGTCGGAATTTTCAACTGAATTAAAAAAGTGGACAGCAGGAAACCCTTACTGTTGCATACACGATCGGAACTTTAAAATTATTTTATGACAACTTCAAGATTTGATATTCAAGACTTGAAACGCCACTTTTGGCGGATTTCGCGGGTGCCGGCGGCAACGCTAGTCGTGTTGGGGGCGGTTGCTTTCGCAGGTGCGATCGCCGGGGCCTGGTTTTCAGGTGAAGGTACTGTCAGCGATATTTTTGCCACAATCAACACTTGGCAGCAAAACCCGCCTGTGTGGCTGCAAGTGCCTGCTACGAGCAAGATGTATTTGTTAGTGCCGACTATCGCGCTTGTCTCCGTTGCTTTAGCTGCAATTAAAATTTCGCCTCAACCGCAGAAATGGTCGCGCGCTGTAGTAGTTGCAATAGTTCTGGCTTTAACAATTCGCTACGTTTTATGGCGATCGCTCGCTACTCTAAATTTAACCGATCCCCTCAACGGTATCTTTAGTTTGGGGCTGTTTTTCCTAGAAATGCTACTGGTTTTCAACACGAGTATTCAACTGTATTTAATGCTGAGAATGAAAGACCGGCGTCGAGAAGCCGATCGCATGGCAGTTGCCGTTGAAGCTGGAAACTTCACCCCGACCGTAGATATTTTTATCCCAACTTACAACGAACCGGCTTTTATTTTACGGCGCACTGTAATCGGCTGTCAAGCTTTAGATTATGCCAACAAAAAAGTATATTTGCTCGACGATACCAAGCGCGATGAAATCAAATTGCTAGCAAAAGAACTGGGATGCGAGTATATAACCAGACCCGATAATATTCACGCAAAAGCTGGAAACATTAACCATGCCACAGCTCTAACTAATGGAGAACTAATTGTAGTTTTCGATGCAGATTTTATTCCCACTAAAAACTTTTTAACTCGCACAGTTGGATTTTTTCAAAATCCCGAAATCGCCCTCGTTCAAACACCGCAAAGCTTTTACAACCACGACCCCATCTCCCGTAATTTAGGTTTAGAAAATGTACTCGCGCCGGAAGAAGAAATATTTTACAGGCAAATTGAAATCATCAAAGACAGCGCCGACAGCGTAGTTTGTTGCGGTACATCTTTTGTAGTGAGGCGGAGTGCTTTAGAAGCAGCGGGAGGCTTGGTCACAGATTCAATCTGCGAAGATTATTTTACCGGAATTCGGCTGTCAGCAACCGGATATCGCTTAGTTTATTTAGATGAAAAATTGAGTGCTGGTTTGGCGGCTGAAAATATAGAGGCTCATCTAAATCAAAGGCTACGCTGGGCGCGAGGCACGCTTCAGGCATTTTTTATTGATTCCAATCCTTTAACAATTCGCGGTCTCACATTCGTACAAAGGCTGTCTCATTTGGAAGGATTGCTGCACTGGTTTACCAGTTTAACCAAGGTTTTATATCTGTTGATACCTTTAGGTTATTCGTTTTTCGACATAATTCCTTTGCGGGCAAGTGCGCGGGAATTGCTGTACTTTTTCCTGCCTTACTATTTGGTGCAACTTACTGTGTTTTCTTGGCTGAACCGCAGATCTGGATCGGCTTTGCTTTCGGATATTTATTCGTTCGTTCAGTGTATTCCTTTAGCAGTGACCGTGGTGAGTTCCATGCTGAATCCCTTTGGGAAAGGGTTTCAGGTGACTCCAAAAGGAATGGCGAGCGATCGCTTTCATTTTAACTGGAATTTGGGATGGCCTTTGATTGTCTTGTTCGCAGCTACAGCATTCAGTTTGTGGCACAATTTAAATATTAATTTAGTTAAATATTGGGACACTGTACAGTCAATATCAGAAAGTGCACATTTGTCAAAAGGAATGAGTTTGGGATGGATTTGGAGCGCCTACAACCTGCTGATGATGGGCATTGCATTGCTGATTTTGGTGGATATTCCTAAGCCGGACATTTACGAATGGTTCAATTTACGCAGGGTTGTACAATTGAATATTGGCGGTCAAAGTTTTTGGGGTATAACAACGGTAATTTCGGAAAGTGGCGCTGAAGTTGCTATGACGCAGTGGCCAAGTTTTGCGGTGAAAAATAAAGGCAGTAAAGAAAGTTTGACAGCAGCAGAGATTTTGCCAAAATATGCCTTTGAGACAAGCTTATCCCAGGGTAAAATAAAACCGCTCCCTCGCAGTGCGGCAGTCAAGGCAAGGAGATCGCTAGCGCCATCTGTTGTTGAGTTGAGCACTGAGCGTCGTTTGGTCAAAGGTTTGATTGATTGCGATTCGGCGACTCTAAAAATTATGGAAGAGAACTGTTTTATTCCTGTGGCTAAGATTGAGTTGGTGGGCGATAAATCTCAGTTGGAGTCGAGTTTTCGGGATGGAAAAGAGTGCAGTTTTGTGGAACTCCCCACTGTGCGAATTGCGTTCGATCGCCTGAATATTAGCCAGCACCGCTGTTTGATCGAAATGCTGTACTGTCGCCCGGGCCAGTGGCAGCGGCAGGAAACTCCCGGAGAATGGCGATCGCTGTGGCTGTTGCTGAGAATTGCTTTGAAACCGAGGGCTGTTTTTGAGAGGAATAGGTCAGTTAGACCGATCGCAGTTTCGCAACTTTAGATCGAGTTTCCATCCCGGGCGGGTTTCACAAAACCTTTATCGCGCCAACAAACAATCCCATCAAGCAACCCCCGCCAAGGAACAATGGTAGATTTTATAGCAACCGCCAAGACGGTTAGGGCGTTGTTAATGGCTGACACGATTGATTTTATTGCTTCTTCCTTCTTTCTTCGGCTATACATAGACAAATGACCAGCACTTTTTTTTTAATTAATCGGCACAAACTCGTAACCGTAACTGGTGCGATTTCCGGGTTTAACAGTGACTAACTGAACTGCTCGATTACGATCGCCCGAAAGTAAAAACCGAATCGGGCCGGATGCTCCATTTGCCGAAAAATCTGACGCCGATAAAGCTTGTTGAATGCCTGTACGAGTCGGATTGCGCCCTAAACCGGCAATTAACGCGATCGCCGCGTCGTAGGCTAAAGCTGTGCGCCAACTTACTTCAGCATTCCAAAGTTGTTTGGATGTTTGGGGAAAGTTTGACTGCGGATCTGCCAGAATGTGCCAAGGAACAGCTAGCACCATATCTGTTGCTCCTGCGCCACCGATTTGCAGTGTTTTAGCAGTATAAGCCCCGTCTCCTGCTAGTAATGGCAGCCGTTTGGCGTTTACTTGCACTACTTGCAAAGCTTGGTCGATCGTGGCTGAATTGGATGCTAACATAATCACTTCTGCTCCTTGGGCGATCGCACTTTTAACGCTCTCGGCCGCATTAAAATTGCCCTTAGCAAAGTCAAATTCTGATACTATTTGTCCTCCATCTCCGTAAATAGCCGTAGTGAATTCATCTTTTAAAGATTTGCTGTAACTGCTGGTCGAATTGAAAAATATAGCAGCTTTTTGCTTTTGCAATTTTCCCACCATATAGCGGGAAAGAGCATTCGCAGCAAACCGATCGCTCGGCACTGTCCGAAATATATTGTTGGCAATTCCGGAGAGCTGCACAGACGTACTTGTCGGAGAAATTGCTACTAATTGTTTTTGCTGGTAAATCTTGCTGGCTGCTAGCGTTGTCTCTGAACCAAAATGCCCGATGACTCCTCAAATTTCCGAGTTATTTGCCAAAGCACTGGCAATTTGTGCGGCCATTTCTGGCTTGTTGTCATCGTTAGCAATTACCACTTTTAAGGGAGTACCGCTAATGCCGCCGCTTTGGTTGATTTCATTTTGAGCTTGAGCTACCCCCCGCAGAATTTCTAGAGCAGCATTGATATCGCCGCCAATGGGAACTGCTGCTGCAATTGTGTAGGATTTTTGAGATCCGATGCGGGCGTTGTTGAGGTAAATTAGTGCTTCGGGATCGTTGCGATTGGTTTTCAGCGAAGCTTGTAAGTCGGAAATAGCTGCGTTATAGTTGCCAGATGCGATCGCCTGTACTGCTGCTTGTTTGGTTGTTGTGGCTTGCTCTGGAAGTAACAGTTTTTCGCCACCACTCAGGCGCTGCCCAATTGCCTGCTCTGATTGCGGCGAATTCCCCGTCGCAGAGTTGGGAAAAGTCGGATTTTGGGGTGATAAACCCCCGACATTGATACTGCCTCGGCTTGTCAGCCACCAAATACCTGCACCGGCTAGCCCGATCGTAATTAGGAGCGATAATACCAGAACAGCGGTTTCATTTTTTTGGGACATGGCTGCAGAATTTTAGATTTTAGGTTTTAGATTCAACGACTTAAGAAGTTCGGCAACGAGCAATGTATGGGATGTAATACCAATTTAATATGAAGCTGCATAGAATAGGGCTTCAAGAATAAAATTGTAAGATGACAACGAACAGATTTCCTC
>NZ_JAUBUE010000091.1:0-8070 GCF_036705305.1 Microcoleus sp. B3-D7
CCACCGACCCCATGAAGCTCTCGGCCGAATCCCTCCGGTCGAGTACCGTGTCAAACTGTTCCCCAACCTCTACTTCTGACTGGCTCAGGAAATCGAGGGGGCTTCAAGGCTTCAAGGGCGTATAAGCCTCCTAAACCATGGATACGTTGATGTTCTTCACTTGAGTGAACTCAAATAGCTCGTCTTTCGATTCCTCACGCCCCATGCCCGATTGCTTGTATCCGCCAAAGGGAGCTCCAACAATGTGCGTAGAGCAGTCGTTAATCCAAACGTAGCCGGCCTCCACCTGCGCAGCGGCGCGGTGCGCGGTAACCAGATCGCGCGTCCAGATCGAGGCGGTAAGCCCAAGATCTGTCCCGTTGACTGCTTCGTAGAGTTCGCCTTCACGACCCCAGCGCAGCACGGACAAGACAGGACCAAACACCTCCTCGCGCGCTACCCTCATCTCCGGGGTAACACCCGTGAACACGGTCGGCTCGATGAAAAACCCGTCTGCCAGATGCGCATCCCCAGGATGGACGCCACCAGTTGCCAGTTCAGCACCTTCGCTTCGGGCGGAAGCAATGTAGGCTAGGCTGCGGTCGTACTGAGCGCGGTTTATTAGCGCTCCCATAGTGGTGGCCATGTGCGTTGCAATACCTGGGCGGTGACGGTTCTTCAGAAGGTCGAGCATCCTCTCTACGAAGTCGTCGTGAAGACTTTCATGAAGGAACAACCTGCTCGTTGAACCGCACGACTGACCACACCACGTGAAGTTCATGCCGCGTACTGCCCCTTGTACGGCACGATCAATGTCGGCGTCGGGGTATATGACCATGGCGTTTTTTCCACCGAGCTCCAGCAGGCAGCGCTTCATGGTGTCGGCGGCGCTGTGCAGCACTGCCTTTCCGGCCGGTACGCTGCCGATCAATCCTACGGCCGCCACTTCCGGGTGTTTCACCAGGGCTGCGCCGACATCGCGTCCGCCCACTAGGCAGTTGAGCACGCCAGGTGGGAATATGTCCTGCAGCAGCTCCATTAGTCGCAGCGTGGAAAGCGGGGCCTGTTCCGGCGGCTTAATAATCACAGTGTTGCCAGCCGCCAGTGGTGCGGCAATTTTGCCGGCAGCGAACATGAATGGGTGATTGAAGGGGAAGATGCGGGCCACCACGCCCAGTGGCTCGCGGCGGGTGTAGTTGAGCGAGCCGTTCGCGGTGGGCATGGTCTCGCCCTTTATCTCGAGCACCAAGCCACCAAAGTATTCCAGCTGTGTCGCTGCGATCTCCGCATCCATCACCATGGCCCTAACCGGGTTGCCGCAATCCGCGGCATCCAATAGAGCAAGTTCTAGTGCGTTCGCACGGATCCTGGTAGCTGCCTCCCGCAGGCAGCGCGCGCGCTCAAGTGGTGGCGTTGCGGCCCACCCAGGAAATGCCTGACGAGCGCTGGCCACCGCAGCCTCAATGTCGACGAGGCGAGCGACCTGAACGTCACCGAGCAGTTGCCCCGTTGATGGGTTGATGCTTCGAAGGTGATCAGCATTTCTGTGGGTGTGCCAACGTCCCCCCCAGAACTGCCCTGTATTGGTCGGCAATACGTCAGTCACACGCGCCGACAGGTCAGGCTCACTCGCCAATTGCTCAGTCTGCACTGCTTTCCCTCAGGAGCCCCAATCGACGGTAAACTTCCCGGTTAGACACCTGAAAGATTCTTGCCCCCTCTTTGCCAGCAGTGTGGCGCGCCCATTGCCGGGCTGGGATAGTAAAAACGTCGTGCGTTGCCCATTCGAAGCGTTGATCGCCGATCTCGCTTACACCCTGGCCTTCGACTACGTAGCAGACGGTCGAGGCGGAAGAAAGGTGCTTTCGCGTCGGCTGGTCCGGGCGGAGCTGAAGCACCTGACTGTCCATAAGGTCCATGCAAGGACCACCAGTCAGGGGATTGATGAACTTTACGACACGTGAGCCATCGGTACGCTCTGGTGCAGCTTCCAATGCACGCAGGGTCTCTAGCCACGGATACCTAAACTTTGGCGAGTATGGGCGCTGCTGATAGTCTGTGTCATCCAAGTTGGGAACGACTCCAGCGGTAGCAAACGTACCCTCGGGAAGTTGCGCTGGTAAGTCCTTTGCTGGGCCCGGCTGAAAGTCGGTGGTGCCCAGGTAGTAGTGCATGCCTACGTCTAGCACGTCGAGCCAAATCACCGGATCGGGTCCGTCGTTCACATGCTCATGCCAGCACCATCCGGGGGTGAGGATGAGGTCACCCGGCGTCATTTCGCAATCTTTTCCATCGACGATTGACTTCACTCCTCCGCTGCACTGAACCACGAATCGCAACGCGTTCATCGGGTGGCGGTGCGGGTGAGCTCGCTCACCAGGCAAGACCAGCTGAAAGTCACAGAACAACGTGCCGGTGGCCGCTTCGTCGTAGACGTGGTGCCGGTCTGCCTTGGTCTTGAGCAGAACTCGTCTGTCGAGAACGTGAGCGGCCTTTATCTTCCCTGTCTCCGTCACGATGGATTGCATCGTCGCCCATTTCCAGTGTTGAGCAGTTTCGAGCGCCTTGCCAAAGGTTGCTGCTGTCTTGCTCTCCCAAAGAGGGACCAGGTGGTTGTCTATGTACTTCTGCCGCAGGGCAGGTGATACCGGATCGTCGGTGGTGTTCGGGCTTTGGGACATGCAAATCTCCTCGACGCTAGTCAGGCCGCTCGCGCAGCAGTACGGTTCTCTAGCCCCTTCCAACGCCGCCCACATTCGATTGCGCCATCACGGTACGTATCGGGCAGGAAGAGATATGGAGGACGGGGTGGCCCAGGGTCTATCAGGCCCGCACTCTTGAACCTCAAATGGCCGATCTGGATGCTGTAGTCCATGAACGCGGCGAGGTCTCCGTTGGCGAACATGGCTGCTTCCGCCCAGTTGGCCTCATCTGAGAGAGCCTTCGCCCGCGTCCAGTCTTTCATGAGAATGGCATGCGCAAGAGCCATGTTGAACTTTGGCGCGCAAGCGACGCTGCCCGACCAAGCGGCGATAGCCCGGTCTGGAAACGCTTGTGCCGCATCCAACCATGCTGTCGCCAGCGGAAGAATGCGTATGCGATCGCCCACTGCGTCCAGATCCGCCAGGAGCTGTGGCCCGCCCGTGTGCTTGGACGCGACCACCTCTGGAATCTTTGCTAGCCTGAGGTAGGCTGCTGGAGATATTTTTCCTTTGAACGCTACAGGATTGTCATAGACCACAAGTGGGACGCCAGGCATGGCCCTCGCGATGTCCTCGTAGTAGCGAACGATGGCATCGTCGTCCATTGCAAGCCACATTGGCCGCCCCACAAATAAGCCATCAGCACCTACCTCGATCAACTGCCGGGCCAGTGCAATCGTGTCCCGTGTGTTGAGTGTGGTGACGCCGGCAAAAACCGGACGACTCCGCGAATTGGTTTGAACGACGCACTCCACCAATGAAACCAACTCTTCACGCGTTAGAGTGGCACATTCGCCAAATGTCCCCGTGGTGGCGATAAGGTCGACCTTAGCATCAACCATTAGTCGAACTAGTTTTTCCACCTCTGGGAGGTTAACTGAGTTCTTGGTGGACCATTCGCTGGCGTCGGAGGTGGCGGGAGTTGGCAGGATGCCAAACACACCTCGAATATCGTAGTAAGTGAGCTTCATACGGATTGAAACGGAGGCGACGGTGCTGAACGCATGTCGCGAGGTATTGAGCAAATGACTGGTGGCAAATCGCTCTTCAAGTCTTGCGGTACTTTTCAATGAGCCTTCGCGCTTCGCTCAACAGCTTGGAGCCATCGAATCCGCGTCGGTCCATCTCCTTGACCCACTCGTCGTATATGCCCGCCGAGAGTCTAATCATCTCCTCGGTTTCCGATTTGCCCAACGAATGCAGTGTGTGTTTCTGATCCTGCGATAGCCGCTTGCGCACTGGGATGTCACCGTCTTGGATCACTTTGCCGAGAAACGCAGACGCGCCCATTCCGGAGTTGCGGTCGATTACATCCCTCAGCTCCATAGACAATCCGTTGTACTTGGCAGAGTTCATCGCCATGAATTGCGTGCTGTTGTAAAACCCCGGGAACCCATCTGCCATGGCGCTGTGGAAGGTCGCCAACTCGTCTACTTTTACTGAGGGAATCACCTGCCAGGGCAAGACGACCCCATCCACTACCCCTTTGGACAATGCGTCTGGAATCTGGGGCAAGGGCATCCCTACGGGAGTGGCACCGATGGCCGCGAGCAACTGAGTTCCTTTGCGCGTTGCACCTCGAACCTTCATACCCTTGAGGTCCGCGGCACTTTTGACTAGCTTGCCCTTGGTATGAAAGAGCCCCGGGCTGTGCGTGTGAAACGCGAGCAAGTGCACACCTTGAAACTCGTCCTTCGCGTGCGAGGTGGCGAACTCCCATGCTGCCTTGGAAGTGCCTTCTCCGTCGAAGGTAAAGAAGGGCAACTCAAAAACTTCCGTTTTCGGGAATCGCCCAGGGGTGTACCCCGGCAATGACCACATGACATCGACCACGCCATCCCGCACCTGATCGAAAAGTTGCTGCGGCGCTCCGCCAAGTTGCATCGCGGGAAACGCCTCGAACTTGATGCGGCCACTCGACTCAGTTTCGATTTTCTTCATCCAGGCTAGGTGCCCATTTATCCACAGGTCAGAGGCCGGCGACATAAAGGTGTGAAAGCGAAGCGTCACCGCTTCCTGCGCACGGACGTTGACGAGAGGCGAGGCAATCAGCGCTGAGGCGCTGGTCTTCAGAAGTGTTCGGCGGTCAAGCATGATGTCTCCAGTTTGTGATTTCCAGGTAGCCTGCTGGATGGCAGGCTGCTAGTTGTCGTTCGATTTGGTGTCGAAGATTTGCACGGTACCTTCGTGCTCCTTCACCATGAATACAGCGAGCGGATGTCGACATGGCGATGCAGTTGCTCTCCCAGTACGTATGTCGAAGCGTCCTTGGTGCAGGGGGCATTCGATTTCCCATCCATCCAGGTAGCCCTGCGACAGGGAAGCCTTGCCGTGCGTGCAACTATCGGCCACCGCATATGTGTTGCCCTCTACCCGAGCGAGCAGGACATAGGTGTCTCCATGCTGAACGCGTCTTACCTCTCCCTCCGGAGGCGCTTCGACGATTGAGGTCTCTGGCGAGTACGTCGCGGGACGATCTGCGTTCATTGAGAAGCTCCGAACATCAGTTTGCGGTAGAAGTCGTAAAACCCGCGGATAGGACTCTCGGACACCATGTTGCCGAAGTCCTGTGGGGGCGTTGGGTTTCGCCCGCCAAGCTCTACGACGCAGTTCCGATCTGGGTTGGGCGTAATCGCGGCGTTTGAGAACTCGAATACCTCAGTGTCGTCAATGGACACTAGGCCTGCAGGTCCGGTGAGGTTTGCCAGTCTCACTCGACGCTGTGTCATCTCGGGGGTATCGCTTTCATACCCGAAGTAGGTCCATGACAACTCAAATTGACCCGGCCCCCTGGGTATGACGTTGCGGAACTGCAGGGAGTTCTGCTGTTGCTGGATTGTGAGCGCCGGAAACATCGTTAGGTTCTGGATCGTTATGTCATCCGCATACTCTTTTACTGGAGCGACGATGCGCATATCGTTGAGCTTGAAGTCCGAGCTCAAGCGAGTCATGTCCTCAGTGCCCTTGGTGTCCTTGGGATCATTCGCAATCGAACTCGTTATGTTGTGGGCGAGGGTGCGCGGGTCCTGAAGGAGTTCGCCTTTCTGGTCCGCTCGGTACAGCCCAAAGCTGATCAGAAACACATGCAGTAGCGTGGCATGGTAGGGATCCTTGAGGTTGTCCTGGTACAGCTTCCAGTTGCCCTTGATGAGCTGTCGGTGGTGCCCCAACACTTTCAGTTTGCGCCCATCGAATACCCTTAGGAATCGCTTGTGCAACTCCTCCCCCAGATAGTCACTCAGGGGCAGAGTGTTGTTCTTGAAGGAAGCAAAGATCACTCCATTGACAACTTCGACCTTCAGAGTTTGCAAGCCATGTTGCTTTAGATCGAAGTCCGACGGAAAGCCTCCCTTGCCTTTGAGCCCCCGCAAGAATGGCACGCCCATAAGTTCGCCGTTGAGCTTGTAGGACCATTGGTGATACGGGCATGTCAGGTCATCACTCTTGCCAAACTTCTTTTGGCACACCTGCGCACCGCGGTGCGCACAAGCGTTCAGCAGGACATGGATGACTCCATCCTCGTCTCGGGTAACGATGACTGACTTTTCTCCAATGTCGGCGAGCTTCCAAGAGCCGAGGGTAGGTAGCTCGCTCTCCAAGCCCACAAAGGTCCAGAAGGGACCATAAAAGATGCGCTCCATCTCCCTCCGGTAAAGCGTCTCGTTGGAGTAGATCCAGTTTGGGATCCGAGAGCAATCCTCGGTAGGCCATTCAGGAAAGTCCTCTTCGGTGGCCTGCGACCGTAGGAAGTTTCGCGTCATTTCAAGTCCTTTCGGGATGGGGCACGATTTGTCAGACCGGATAGACAGTGGAGCCGGCAATTAGCTCCGTATCGAAGATTGCGACGCGCTTGGCAAAGCGCAGTTGCTCTCCGCGTCGTGTCAAAGTGTCGAAGCTGCGTCCGACCATCTGCAGCTCTGTGCTTCCCGACTCAAAGGTCTGCCAGACCATGAACTGGCTGCGCGTGAGCAACACATCCTCCTTCGCTTCAACCAGTTGAATATTCATCGAGGTGTGGAAGATCCTCCGGGGTGCGAAGACCAGTGTGTTGCGAATAGCCGTGAGTCGATCCTTGATCGCTCCCGTGCTTTCACACAGCATCACGCAAAGCGGCAGCCCCAACTCATGGTTGCGGCGAGAAGTCATTCGGTACTCGGCCTGCTCATCGAAGAGTTCGATCCAAGTCTCTAGCGAGTCGTCTGACAATCTGTGCGAAAAGTCGTTGTAAAGCGACTGGATCTCAAGGTGCAGGGGGGGAGCGTTCACTACATGTCTCACTCAAATGTTTAACACTTGTCTTTATTACTTCGGTGCCGAAGGGTTTGGTGATGGTTTTTCAGAACATCTCTTCTTAGAATAGGTGTTTACCCTTAAGAGTGTGTGAAGTGGTGGGCTCTGTCGCAGCTAAAATACTTCGGTACTATGGGTTTTCGCTGATGTCCTTTTCTTGCCCTTTCATCCGCCAGCGAGTACTCGTCTAGCCATATGCAGACATCCCGCCTCAGCCACAGCGAAGCCGCCTCTCCCTCGTCCGAAGAGCGAGCTCTGAGCCCTGCCATAAACGACAGCCTGGGCTTCTTGATTGCGGACAGCGCTCGTTTCGTCAAACGCTCTTTGTATGGACGCATCGCTCCCCACGGCATTCGCGGAGGGTCATGGTTTGCATTGCGAGTGCTTTGGCTGGAGGATGGGATTAGCCAGAGGGAGCTTGCGAAGCGCTTGGGGGTAATGGAGCCATGGGCGCTTGAAATGGTCCGCAGCATGGAGCGGGACGGACTTGTGATGCGCACGCGCGACGAAGCGGATCGCAGGCGCCTGAAGTTGACGCTTACCGAAAAGGCTCGCTCACTGGAGCCCAAGATGATGAACATTGCATCTGCGGTGAATCGGCTGATGCTGGAGGGGCTCACAGAGTCCGAGGAAGTGCTGCTTAAGTTGCTGCTCAAGAAGGTGCGCGAAAGACTGGCTGCAGACACAGAGGTTCGCGGAGAGCTTGACGAAGACAGTGTCTAGGAGCAGAGCTACCTGTACGGGGCCTGGCGCCCGTGAGGCAGTACTGTTCGTGGCACATAGCTGGCCATCGAGGCGGGGGCTTGAAGTCGCATATGGCCGCTGCCGGATTCAACACCCCCTTGTTTGGGTGAGAGATGAGTTCGAGGCTGCTCGCGGAGATCGGCTAGGCGGTTTCTCGCAAGTTGAAACTCGCAGCGATCAAGTCAGCCATCAGGCGTTACGGAGCGGTGGCCCGGTAATCCCCCCGAATTCCACGGCTCCGAGAAGTAGAGCTATGCGGCCATGGCCAGCCGCTGTTTTGGGCTGCTGCCGGTTCCGTTGACACCGACCTAAGCTTCTTGAGCTCGCTCGAACTGTACGGGACTGAGATAGCCGA
>NZ_JAUBUE010000092.1:0-1151 GCF_036705305.1 Microcoleus sp. B3-D7
ATCAGTGGTTTGACTCATTTCTATTGGTGGCCGGAGGCAAAAGTTTAATCATGGTTAATCGACCGGACATAATATCAATCCGTCCGGTGCATCCGTTTGTTAGATGAAAGGCTCAGATCTAGCTTTTTCTAAACACCTATATCCACTATCTCATCCGTTCCGAATTGCATTTCATTCTCATAATTCTATCAGGGTACTCACTGACTTGTAAGTAAGTCGGCGCTTTAAAACGCAACTATGTAAACGATGTAAAGTCTCCAAATGCTCTCTAATGCCTGACTTAAGCCTATTTACATACTGTTACATTATTCGGTTTAATCCCGCCTACCTACTTACCCCCTGCTGTTTGTCTGACCTTGAGAATCTGCTCATCGCATTCCAGGATTGTCAATGTATACGATGAAACGGATTGATTTGGAAATTGAACTTCTACCATATTTGTGTTCTGAATACTCCATCGACCAGGAACTCCTAAGCTTCTATCCGTGGCACCAATCTGGTAGCGAATAAATTCTCCGTTCTCGCGGAATTCGAGTCCTTCCCGACCGCGCGCGGGTGGAAACGGGTAGTCCTTGGGACGATACACAAGGATGTCTGCCCGATCTTCTTCGCGAGAATGTGTCCATCGTCTAAAAATTTGGCTTGGTAAGGTCATGGCGGCTACCTGAACAATAGTGAGTGGAGTAATGCTGGCATTATGTTCAACTTGTGAAGAAGCAGAGATAGCGTGGGGTAATGAAAGTATGATGCTCAAAATATATAAGCCAATTAAAGATGATAGAGATCGCAACAGTCGTTTATTCATTAAACGAGTCAATTTTGCTATGAATCTCCAGATATCCATGATTTTGCTAAACATGGCTATTGCTATCAATGAGTTTTTGAAGAGGCTTATCCAGTAATTTAACAAAAGTTGCCATATTTTTGTTTCGATGCAATCCCTGAAGCTATCTTTCTTGTGTCAGTGACTTCCATCAGAATCATCAAACTAAGCCAGACTGGCAAACATCCGGCTTAGCTAACACAATCTCTGGAATCTCTACTCTGATATACCTATGCTACTGCTTATTTTGGCGGTAGCTGGATTGTTGTCTAGCTTCTGCCAACCTGGACAGTTATCTCCCGAACATGGAGTTCCTGTGTACTTCCAA
>NZ_JAUBUE010000092.1:1251-1556 GCF_036705305.1 Microcoleus sp. B3-D7
TTATCTCCCGAACATGGAGTTCCTGTGTACTTCCAAATCGCACCACCGCTGTGGAGTTGGTAGAGATTATTGCCACTTGCTGCAATTGCAACGGTAGCTGGATTGTTGTCTAGCTTCTGCCAACCTGGACAGTTATCTCCCGAACATGGAGTTCCTGTATACTTCCAAATCGCACCACCGCTGTGGAGTTGGTAGAGATTACTGCCACTTGCTGCAATTGCAACGGTGGCTGGATTGTTGTCTAGCTTCTGCCAACCTGGACAGTTATCTCCCGAACATGGAGTTCCTGTATACTTCCAAATCGC
>NZ_JAUBUE010000092.1:1656-8037 GCF_036705305.1 Microcoleus sp. B3-D7
ACCACCGCTGTGGAGTTGGTAGAAATTATCGTCGCTGCGTGTAGTACCAAGACTAGCTCGTTCGTTATCTAGCACGGCTTGCATTCGCACAACTTGCCCTGTGGTAAACATGAACATACCCGCATCATCGGTGTAGTCCATATAGTTCATGAACAAATCACCGTTGGGACCGTTACTACAGGTTACATGGGGAAAACTGGGGAGACCAGTGTTTGGTCCTGCTTGATTGGGTGTATCATTGACAAAATCACTACCGTTACACCCATTGCCATCGTCTCCCCAAATGTGGCGCAAATTCAGCCAGTGTCCAATTTCATGGGTTGTAGTTCTGCCTAAGTTAAAGGGCGGGGCTGCCGTGCCGATAGTACCAAAGGCAGTATGGGTGATTACTACACCATCAGTGGCACTAGGACCACCAGGGAACTGAGCATAGCCCAGCAATCCGCCATTCAGGGAACACACCCAAATGTTTAAGTAGCGATCGCTCGCCCACGGATTCGCACCACCTGTCGCCACGGATTTGACGCGATCGTCATCAATAAATCCTGTGGCAGTAGTGGTTGTTCGAGTAATGCCATTAGTGGGGTTGCCATTGGGATCGGTGGTTGCTAGGACAAACTCAATTCGGGTATCTGCTGCCAATGACTGAAAAGCAGCCGGGAGTGAGACAATATCTGGGTTTTGCTTACGAAAGTCGCGATTTAAAACATCAATCTGACTGCGAATTTGTGCTTCTGAAATGTTTTGTTCAGGAATGCTGGGGTTATGAACAACGTGAACAACCACAGGAATCACTGTGATGCCAGTTCTAGCTGCTTCAATTCCGCGTCGTGCGTATTGCAGCGAGCGATTCTCAATTTCCCGTCGGTTTCTAGCATAGGTTAGATCAGTGGTTAAAAGTCGATAGTGGACACTCATCGTGCCACAAATGCGTTGTTGGGGCAATCCGGCTGTCATTTACTTGACTCCTTTTTACTAAGAAGTGGAGTTGATAGTGAAATTTGTAATTTCGAGCAAACAAGACAGGTCGAGCGAGGACTCTGATCAAAAAAGCAATCATTAACTTGGATTTATAAGTCATACCTTAACTCAATATTCCGGACAGTTTTTGGAAAGATACTACAAGCTTACGCGGGGAAAGGATCATAAAAAGTCGAATTCAATGCCGCGTCAGGGGTGGAGCTGACATTGATTTAATGACTCATAGTGGCTCAAAGTCAAGCGAGCATAAGCCATTGGGCCATATAAAAACAGTCCGGACTATTGTTAACTTAAAAACTGAACAAACTATCGATGAAGTTTATATAATTTATCAATCCCAGCAGCTTTTTCCAGCGATTTGCAGCGGAGTGCGAAGACCAGCGTTAAACTAAGCTAGGTAAATGACTTTCTATACAGATGACTATTTTTACTCTACGATCGATCAAAAAAGACTTCGGCATCAAGGAACTCTTGACAGATGCCAGCTTCAGCCTCGATGAAGGCGATAAAGTCGGACTCATCGGCACAAACGGTTCCGGCAAATCAACCCTGCTGAAAATGATTGCAGGCTTGGAGTCGATCGACTCTGGCGATCGCTGGGTCAATCCAGGGTCTACAATTGTCTATCTGCCCCAACAGCCGGATTTAGACGAAAATCACACTGTGTTAGAGCAAGTATTTGCTGACAGTGGCGAACAAATGGCTTTAGTGCGAGAATACGAGGAAATTTCCGCTCAACTGTCCCACGGCAAAGGCGATACAGACAAGTTGATGGCGCGTCTGTCTGCAGTGTCTGAACGCATCGATGAGGTGGATGCGTGGGACTTGGAAACGAAGGCAAAATTGATTTTGACAAAGTTGGGGATTGAGGATTTTGATGCGAAAATTGCCGACTTGTCGGGCGGCTACCGCAAGCGAATTGCCTTAGCAACGGCTTTGTTGTCCGAGCCCGATGTGTTGCTGATGGATGAACCGACAAACCACTTGGATGCGCTGTCTGTGGAGTGGTTGCAGAACTATTTGAACGGCTATCGCGGTGCTTTGCTGCTGATTACGCACGATCGCTATTTTCTCGATCGCGTTACCAATCGCATCCTGGAGATCGATCGCGGCGACCTTTACAATTATGCTGGCAATTACGCTTATTACTTGGAGAAAAAAGCCCTAGCTGAAGAATCCGCCGCCAGCACAGTTCGCAAACACGCGGGTGTATTGCGGCGCGAATTGGAATGGCTCAAACGCGGGCCCAAAGCGCGGAGTACCAAGCAAAAAGCTCGGATCGATCGCATTAAGGATATGCGAGCCCAGGAGTTCAAAACAGCCAACGGCAAAGTCGAGATTGCGACAGCGGGCCGCCGGATTGGTAAGAAGGTGATTGAGTTATTGAATATCTGTAAAGCCTATGGCGATCGCACTTTAATTAAAGATTTTACCTACAATTTCACACCCGAAGACCGGATTGGAATTATTGGTAGCAACGGTGCGGGAAAATCGACGCTGATGGATATCATCACCGGACGCATTCAGCCGGATTCGGGTACAGTCGAAATTGGCACAACCATTCATATCGGTTATTTTGACCAGCATTCAGAGGATTTGACGCCCAACGAAGACCAGCGAGTTATTGAATACTTGAAAAGTGTTGCGGAATTGGTGCAAACGGCGGATGGGGAAATCATTACCGCTTCTCAAATGTTGGAAAAGTTTCTGTTTCCACCCAACCAACAGTATGCACCGATTAACAAACTTTCGGGCGGGGAAAAGCGCCGATTATTTCTGTTGAAAGTGCTGATGAGTGCGCCAAACGTGCTGATTTTGGACGAACCGACAAACGACCTAGACGTGCAGACTTTGGCGGTTTTGGAGGATTATCTCGAAGATTTTAACGGCTGCGTGATTGTGGTGTCCCACGATCGCTATTTTCTCGATCGCACGATAGACATGGTTTTCGCCTTGGAACCGGGCGGCAATTTGCGTTTGTATCCCGGCAATTATTCGGTGTATTTAGACTACAAGAAAGCAGAAGAAGCCAAAGAAATAAAAGGGCAAAAAGAAAAAGAAAAACTTACACGCACCGCTGAATCTAATAATTCCAAAAACCAAAGTTCCACTCAAAAATCTACCAAAGTTTCCTTTAATGAGAAGCGGGAATACGAACAATTAGAAAGTCAAATTCCGCAGATGGAAGCTGAGAAACAAGAGATTGAAAAGAGGTTGTCTAACAATGCTCCCAGCGGGTTTGCCGAGGTGAAGAAGTTATCGGATCGTTTGGCTCACTTGACCCAGCAGATCGATCGGGCGACGGAGAGGTGGTTGGAATTGGCGGAACGGGTGGGTTAATTTGGGTTGTCCGAGTGTTGTGTTTAGCTCCTGGTCACAATGACAGGAGCTAGAGTAATTATGGCAGAAAAAATTTCATGCTGAAACGAATATATATTGAAAAATTTCAATATTTTTTTATTTTTGTAGTACAAATAGTATTGTAAAAAAAAATATTAGGAATAATGCTTATTTAGCCGACAATTTGGCAACCTTTGACAATTTATTACCTAAGTGTGATGAAGCTATGGTAGTATTAAAGTTATAAAATCGGTTGCTTGTTACTACGGTCAAGCAAACTGACCAACAAACTTAAAACGAGTAAAAGTCTGAAATCCTTGTTAAAGCTGCAAGGCGATCGGAAACAGCGCCAAAAAACCCGCTTTTTTTCGAGAGCGTCAAGTAAAGCTGTGTGTCAAAAACAGCCAAGCCCCAAAAGGTGGGGTTGACAAAAGCAGTAGAATATGCAGTAAAAGTCAGCGTAAGCAAATAAGACTGGCAGCAGAAAACAGGGGCGAAAAGACCCAAAACAGGTAAAACAAAAGTCGATCGGGCAAAGTAAGTTGGCCGAGGACTAAAAATATGGTGATGGGTAAGATACAATTGACCTGTTCTTAACCAAGAATTGGTCAACATCACAAGTATCCTGTAGAAGTCTGAAGTTGAGAATCTCAGGGTTGTCGAGGAGCGGGAGCAAACAGAAAACTATGCCTCAAAAAGTAATCGCCAAACAGATGTCTTTGGAATCAGCGTCAGATCCGATCGCCGTGGTTGCAACGGTCGAAACAGTGCCAGCCGAAGCAGTGGCAGTAGAGTCCTACGCCGATCGGTTGATGGACGAACTGTTTGAAGGAGTCGATCGAGCATTCGACGGCAGCGAGGGACTGCCATCGGAACCAGTGCAGCCTGAATTCGTGGCGCTCAAGTCGATCTCTGTACCTCAAATAGTTTTGTCGCCGTTGGCACCCCCCCAGCCACAGGGGGGCGAAAAAGACGTAGAAGCGATCGCCCGTCAAGTCGCCCTAGAAACAGCCAAAAAACAGCAGTCCAAACAATCATTCGACAGAATGCTGCTGGGAGCAGCATTTGGGTCGCTGCTGCTAGTCATGGGGTTATGGCTCGCAAGCAGGTCGGGACTGGTGCGCTTGCCCGCCGCCCCCGCACCAGACACACCTACAGCAAGTGGCAAAACAGCACCAGATACCCCGTTTGTCGAATATGTGCAGCGCTCCCTAGAAGCGATCGAACAAAAAAAAGCACCCCAAGCTAACCCCCAACTTGCAGGAGTTCCCGGAGCCCCCACCCCAGGGACTCTGCCGAGCATTCCAATTTCCGGCGCGCCGCCGGCAACCGCAGGTCTTTCGACAGCAGTCAACCGCATTGCTAATGCCCTCGAACAAGCTGCCTCGCAGCCAGGAGCACCAGCACCTCAAGTCGTCGTCATCCCTCCCCCCGCTCAGGTGACTGTGGCTCCGGCTGCTCCGGTAGCTGCGGCTCCGGCTGCTCCTCAAACCGCTGCAGTTTCCCCCTCGCCTGCTGCTCCAGCCTCCGGTCGTGCGATCGCCGCTGCCGGCAGTCGAGATCCCGTCGCCGCTTCCCCTTCCCCCTCGGAGTCTCCCCAGCCAAAGATTTTGGCTCGCGAAACCGAACCGGCACCAGCGCCTGCTGCTGCTGCTGCCCAGCAATCCGCGCCCGCGCCCGAGCAATCCGCACCGGCAGCCAGCAGCGCCCCAACTTCCGCGCACACGCTGGTAGGGATTTTGGAGTTGGGCGATCGATCGGCTGCTTTGTTTGAAGTAGATGGCGTAGCCCGCAGAATTTATGTCGGCGAAAGCATTGGCGCTAGCGGTTGGACGCTGGCAGAAATCAAAAATCAAGAAGCAGTTATCCGCAAGGGAGGAGATGTGCGATCGGTTTTTGTCGGCCAAAAGTTCTAATCAGTCATCAGTTATGAGTCATTAGTCATCAGTCATTAGTTATGAGTTAGGTCATCGGTAATCAGTAATAGGCAGCGATCGGGCTGTATATCACGAGCAGTGAAAACAGTTATAATATAGGAACCGCCAAGACGTTCTTAATTGCTGAAACCATTGCTCTTATTGCTTCTTCCTTCTATCCGTTAAATCGCTTCCCAATTCGTTACCGAACTTTCTTCTGCTATAACTAACAACTCAGGAGCGATAATCGAGCTCCAGTGACTAAGAACCAATGACTAATAACTAATGACCAATGACTAATGACCCAGGACTAATGACTGAGGAATTATAAAAAATGGGCTTATTTGATGATTTCAGCCGCTTTCTAGAAACCAGATTAGAAGAATTTTTGCGTAGCAATCCCCATCTGGAATTGCAGGCAATAGAAGAACAACTGAAGGAACAAGAAGAAGACACTCTGCGGCTGATTCTCGATATCCAAAAACAAGAGAAAAAACTGCAAGCCGAAATTCTTTCCGCCGCTCAAGAAATTCAACGCTGGAACGATCGCATCAACAAAGCTAAAGCTGCTCAAAGGCTCGATTTAGCTCAAGCCGCCCAAGAGCGGCAAGCAGCTTTGTTGCGTCAGGGAAATCAGCGCTGGGGTCAAATGCAAGGCTGCAAAGAACGGATTGAAAAAGCAAAAGAACTGTACCGCCAAATTCAAGTACGGCGAAAAGAAGTCCGAGCAAAAGCCGCAGAAGCTGCAACTCGAACTACCACCACTAAAACAGAGCAGAATTGGGATACAAAGGGTTGGAATCAGAGTTCTAATTATAGCAGTTTTACGGCTGCAGACCCTTTAGAAGAAAAGTTTCAACGCTGGGAAGCAGACGAAGAACTCGATCGAATGAAGCGGAATATAGGCCGATAGTTACGAAAGCATTCCAATCCTTTAGGGACGGGTTCACCGGGAACTCTGATTCCTGGTGCAACTATTCGTCCACCCTCCCGACTCTCAGGTATTGCGATCGCTCGCTCAGACTTTATATAATTACCCTCCTAAACTTGTAGGGACAATTAATCAATCATATCATGTCCGGTCGATTAACCATGATATGATCGGGAGGAACACCACCCCCATCAAATAAAGAATGCCAAAACG
>NZ_JAUBUE010000025.1:0-97321 GCF_036705305.1 Microcoleus sp. B3-D7
TAGCTCAGTAAAATAGTTGAGAATAAAGTGATTAAAAACTTCTTTTGGGGTTGACTAATCCCTGGCATTTGTTGTAAGATGGATTCAATAATCTTCATAAGGCAATCTGTTAAGCTTGTGTGTTTTTATAGCTTAACCTAAAAGAGCGCCTTTTTTTCTGTTCATTTGGGGTTCAGATTGCACTCATTTTTTTCGCTTCTGTGATTTATTTCGTAAGCGTTGCTTGCCGAAGCCATCGCATCCCTCTTGAAAAACTGTCCGGAGTATTGATAAACTACAAAATATCTATATTTAAAAAACCCTCGCCAAACTGCACTTTATAGCATATAAAAGATACAGACAAAACGAAAGTTGGTAGATATTTTGTCTAAACTTTTAACAAGTATTTACTAATTAGTACAATCAACAAAGTTTTAATAACATAATTTGAGGATAAATTGTATGAATCAAAATCAAATTAAATGGTTGGCAGCCGTTCTAATGCTAATAGACCACATCGGATTTATGCTTGAAGCAGAGCCCATGCGGATCGTCGGTCGCCTCAGTTTTCCGTTGTTTAGTTGGGTGTTTGCTCAAAATTGGAAACGACCGGGGGACAAAAATCCTCTAATTACTCGACTGATATTATTTGGAGTACTTTCTCAAATACCTCATATGTTACTTTTTGGCAATTTACAGTTAAACATCATGTTTAGCTTTGCCGTAGCAGCACTAACTTTGAGCTACATCCGACGCTTCGATCGCAAAATTGCAGTTTTATGCACAGGTCTAGTAACTGCTCAAATTTTAGGAGTGAGTTACGGCTGGTATGCAGTGGCTTGCCCGCTATTGATGATTAGGTGGAAAGGAGGAGGATCTCGCCTTTGGTGGTTCCGCTGGACTATAGCAAATATCGGATATGCAATTAGTTGCAAAAGCTGGATTCAAATTTTCGCCATATTCACACCGCTAGTTCTGACATACTACGATACCTCTAAAGACCAAAAACCAACGGCTATCGAAAAAAGATTTTTCTATTATTTTTACCCACTACACCTTGGGGGGCTAGCGGCACTGCGAACAATTGTCTAAATAAGACTGGGGATTCTAATTAGTTCATTGTTGATTTTTTATTTAAACGAAGTACAACCGCGTCTCTGAGCGATCGCGCTCTTCTGGGGGCGATCGCTTTCTAAACTATATTGCCCACATTCAACTGACCGAGGCGCTTCAAAATACTCAGCACACTGTACAAATCATTCCCCGAATTGAACATAGAAAACCAGCGAGAAAAAGCGTACTGCGGTGTTTCCCGCTTAACTAACTTGACAAATAAAAAACTAGAGCCATTCATTAACAATCCGTAAGTAGGTCGATCGGCACTCAGATTAGCTAACATATAAGCTAGTAGCTGCGGAATCCAGACCTCCAAAGAAAAAGCAGCCTTCATGGACTCGATCACCACTACCCAAAACTCCTTAAACAAAGCCAAAACATCCAACTGTCCCCTCACAATCACTCCTTCATCTTCGTCAATAATTTCTACAGACTTTTCTGAAGTAACATGAAAAGGAGCAAGATAGAAATCAGCTAAATCCAAAAACGGAGACAGCACAACCATTTTGACTGTATTTTCTAGAAGTGGCGGATGTTTGAGCAAATTCCTGTAACTTGCCTTCACTCTGTCCAGCCGCTCTTTTTCATAATCGCTGATTTCTGGCAAATCATCTTGCCACTCGCGAAAGAATTGGTCATCCTCAACCCACTCAATTTTGAATTGGGTTTCCAAATCGTTCAACGCGACATTTCTAGCTTGAATTGTTTGTACCATAAATTTAAGCAATTTATCAAAATTTGCTCTTAATTTATGATAGCAATAATTGCTAAATTTCCGTTAATACTGAAGTATTGCGTCTTTTCAAACAGGACATCGCTGAATGCTGAATAACGATATTGCCCGCAGTTTGCTTTGAGACAGGGACTTTCAGTCCCTGGCGGACTTTCGGGCTAAGCCGACACCTCCAAGCACTGCCGTGTCCCTACAGATTTCCCAAAAAATGTAACGAGTTGTAAAGTATAATTAAACCGAAGCGAACACAGAGGCCAAGTAGTATCAAATGCGAGTTGCGATCGCCGGAGCAGGCTTAGCAGGACTTTCCTGCGCTAAATATCTTACCGACGCGGGCCACACCCCCATCCTCCTAGAAAGTCGGGACGTACTCGGCGGCAAAGTAGCCGCCTGGAAAGATGCAGACGGCGACTGGTACGAAACCGGCCTCCACATCTTCTTCGGCGCATACCCGAATATGCTCCAACTCTTCAAAGAACTTGACATTGAAGACCGGCTGCAATGGAAAGAACACTCGATGATTTTCAATCAGCCGGAAACCCCCGGAACCTATTCCCGCTTTGACTTTCCCGACCTTCCGGCCCCCTTCAACGGCGTCGCAGCCATCTTGAGCAACAACGATATGCTCACCTGGCCCGAAAAAATCCGCTTTGGCATCGGTTTGATTCCGGCGATGCTTCAGGGTCAAAACTATGTCGAAGCAATGGACAAATACTCGTTTTCCGACTGGCTGAAAAAGCAAAACGTCCCCCCCAGAGTCGAAAAAGAAGTATTCATCGCCATGTCCAAGGCGCTCAACTTCATCGACCCCCACGAAATATCTGCAACCATACTGCTGACAGCCCTCAACCGCTTCTTGCAAGAGAAAAACGGCTCGAAAATGGCCTTTTTAGACGGTTCCCCCACAGAGAGGTTGTGTCAGCCGATGGTAGACTACATAACTGAGCGCGGCGGTGAAGTACGGCTGAATGCCCCCATCGGGGAGTTTTTGCTCAACGATGACAACACGGTGCGCGGCTTCCAGATTCGGGGAGTAAAAGGGGCAGAGTCAGAAATTCTGACGGCCGATATTTACGTTTCCGCGATGCCGGTTGACCCGCTGAAGCTGATGATGCCGAAACCTTGGGGCGAAATGGATTATTTCAAACAGCTCGAAGGCTTGGAGGGAGTACCCGTCATTAATGTACACTTGTGGTTCGATCGCAAATTAACTGACATCGACCATTTGCTGTTCTCGCGATCGCCCCTGCTGAGCGTCTACGCCGACATGAGCAACACCTGCCGCGAATATGCCAACCCAGACAAATCCATGCTGGAACTGGTTTTAGCACCGGCCAAAGACTGGATAGGCAAATCAGACGAAGATATCGTCGCAGCCACAATGGTCGAGTTAGAAAAACTCTTTCCCGATCAAATCCCAGAACCAGCCAAACTGCTCAAATATCACGTAGTCAAAACCCCACGTTCCGTCTACAAAGCTACTCCCGGACGCCAGCAGTGCCGTCCCACACAAACAACTCCCATTAGCAATTTCTATCTAACGGGGGATTATACGATGCAGCGTTATCTTGCGAGTATGGAAGGTGCCGTGCTTTCTGGTAAGCTGACAGCGCAGGCTATTTCAACGGCCAATAACCAATGAAAAATTAAGAATTTTTCATAAAGACGTAAAAAATCTCCCGTTTTCTAAACGGGGGAAAATCAGTTCTAATCTTTAAATTTCTTATTCTCGGATGCTGCAACTGTCAAAACTCCAGTGCATGAGAACTCTGGCTTCTGTGGATGACTCTTACGAACTGTGCCGCCAAGTCACGGCGAGTTATGCCAAAAATTTTTATTTAGGCACTCAACTCATGCCCGAAGCCAAGCGTCGGGCGATTTGGGCGATTTACGTCTGGTGCCGCCGCACCGACGAACTCGTAGACGGGCCGGGTTCTGATGCAACGACTCCTGAAACCCTCAATCTGTGGGAAAAACGCCTAGAATCTGTGTTTGCCGGCCATCCTCACGATGACTACGACGTAGCTTTGGTGGATACGCTGTCTCGTTTCCCGATCGACATTCAGCCGTTTCGAGAGATGATTGCGGGCCAGCAAATGGACTTGTACCGCAGCCGCTACGAAACTTTTGAAGAGCTCAATCTTTACTGTTATCGAGTAGCGGGTACTGTAGGGCTGATGTCGATGTCTGTCATGGGTGTAGGCGAATCGAGCTCGGCTGCTAACTGGAATTGGCACTGGGGGAATAGAATTCCCAAAGAAGAAGCGATAGCCCTGGGTATTGCCAAGCAGTTGACTAATATTCTGCGCGATGTCGGAGAAGACGCCCGCCGCGGCCGCATTTACATACCCTTAGAAGACTTAGCCTTGTTTAACTACACCGAAGAAGATTTATTCAACGGTGTAATTGACAACCGCTGGCGGGAATTGATGCGGTTTCAAATTCAGCGAGCTCGCAAATTATACGCCAGCGCCGAACCCGGAATTAAAGTGCTCAGTCCCGATATCCGCTGGACAGTTTGGGCTGCTACTATGCTGTACAGCAGGATCTTAAATGCGATCGAACGCAATCAGTACGATGTTTTCCAGAAGCGGGCTTATGTTAGCAATTCTCAGAAATTGCTGTGTCTCCCCGCCGCTTGGATGAAGTCAAAAGTGCTTTAGCCACAGGCAATTGTGCTGGCGATTCGGCAACGGGTAAGGGGTATTTGTCAAGTTACAAATTATATGATGTCCAGCAAATTGCATATGAGGTTTGTGGGGATGCGCTAGTGCCGTGTCCCTAGGTTTGGTGTGTTAATTTAAGTCAACTTAGTGGAGTAGCTGGCGGAATTTGCAATTGGGCGATCGAACTTTCCAACAATTGCTTTTCCTGCTGGAGTTTTGCTTCTAAATTTTGAATTTGTTCTCGGCGGGCTTCAACTTCAATCAAGCGGCGAGACAATTCTTGACTTTGCAAAGTGAGAGATTGCCTCCAATCTTCTGCTTTCTGGGCTTCTTGCTGCAAAAAATCGGGAGTAAAGCCTGTTGTTAAATATTTCTCTACTAATTGCAGTACCCAGTTTGTAGCTGCTTGAATATTTACAACCTGGTTATTTTCGCCAATATCTGCTAATACTAGCATCCCTTCATTTAAAACATTAGGTGCAGAGTTAATTGGATTTTGAGCAAAATCTGGCGGTAGGGTCAAGACAGTTTCTTCAAAAAGCATAGCCCAAGTATCCTCAGCATTTTGGCAAGCCAGCAATTGCAGACTTATCTCGCCTAAAATTTCCTGATTTTGTACTTGGGCTAAATATAACATGAGGGTAATTAGTGATTGGTAATTAGTAACTGGGTATTAATTATTGGTTATTAGTTATTGGTTATTAGTTATTTGTATATCTCGCTTGTCGCCGAGACTCGATCCCCCTAAATCCCCCTTAAGAAGGGGGACTTTGAGCGCTTTTGTCCCCCCCTTTTTAAGGGGGGTTAGGGGGGATCGAGAGGATTGTGACTCCCATAGAAGACCGATACTACCTTGACTGTACAATTTAGATGCGCCTCAACTTAGCAGTCAACACTCAACAGTCAACTATTAAAACACCTTTAGCCGATCGCGCAAAATCTCGGCCTGTTTTTCGGCTTCCGCCAAAGCATCCCTCGCCCCCTGAACCACATCAGGAGTAGCCTTATCCACAAACTTCTGATTAGTCAAGCGCGCCGCAGTATGCTTAATTTCAGCTTCCACCTTGCTCAACTTCTTTTCTAATTTAGCACGCAAAGCCGCCAAATCCACCACCCCAGCCAGAGGAATCAATACTTGCACAGTACCTACAACCCCAGCAATTGTCTGTCCCAAATCTGTATCCAAACTAGCAGTAACTGTCAGATTTTCGACTTTTGCCAAATCCTGAATGTAAACACCTCCATCTGAGATTATTTGGCGTTCTTTCTCGCTTTCGCTTTGCAAAATCGCCGTCACCTTCACACTGGGTTTGATATCAGCATCTGCCCGCAAATTGCGAATAGTGCGAATTGTACCGAACAACAACTCAAACTGCTGTTCTAATTCAGCATCAATTAGCGAGATATCAGCTTCAGGATAAGCTTGCAAAGCCAAACATCGATCGTCACCTGTTTGAGTCAGAGTGTGCCAAATCTCCTCAGTAATGTGCGGCATAAAAGGATGCAGCAGTTTCAGAATACCCTCCAACACAAAAGCAAAAGTTTGCTGTGCCACTTTCTTAGAATTTGGTTCAGCATCCTGTTGCAAGCGAGATTTGACTAACTCAATATACCAGTCACAGAAATCGCCCCAAATAAACTCATAAAGTCCCTTCGCCGCTTCCCCCAAACCGTAATTTTCCAAACAATTGCGGCTTTCTTGCACAACTTGATAATAGCGAGACAGAATCCACCGATCGCACAATTCCAAACCAGCTTCCACAGAAGGACTTCCCAACTGCTGCGGCGTCTGTCCCTCCAAATTCATCATCACAAACCTGGCCGCATTCCACAACTTATTCGTGAAGTTCCGCGAAGCTTCCACCGATTTCGATTCATCAGTTTTGCGATCGTACTCCATGCGAATATTTTGACCGGCCCCAACCACTTCCTTAACCAAAGTGTAGCGCAAAGCATCAGTACCGTACTTGCCAATCAACAGCAGCGGGTCGATACCGTTGTTTTTACTCTTAGACATTTTCTGACCGTTTTCATCCAACACCAAACCGTGAATGTAAACAGTATCAAAAGGCATCTTTCCAGTAAAATGTCCTGCCATCATCGTCATTCTAGCCACCCAGAAAAAGATGATATCAAAACCTGTAACCAAAGTAGTTGTCGGATAGTAAAACTCCAAATCTTTAGTTTTGTCCGGCCATCCCAAAGTTGAAAAAGGCCACAAACCCGACGAAAACCAAGTATCCAATACGTCGGGATCTCTGGCTAGCTGCACGTCATTACCAAATTTAGCCGTAGCTTTTTCCTTAGCTTCAGCTTCAGTTTTCGCAACTATAAAAGGTGTTGTATCAGTAATTTCTCCTTGGGTTTCGCTAACAGCATACCAAGCCGGAATTTGGTGTCCCCACCACAATTGTCGGGAGATACACCAATCCTTTAGCTTCACCAACCAATCGCGATAAACCTTTGTCCATCTGTCAGGAACAAAGACTGGTGAGTTACTTTGATCTAATGCTTCTAAAGCGCGTTGAGAAAGAGGATCTATCTTCACAAACCATTGCGTAGATATCAACGGTTCGACCGGAACTTTGCCGCGTTCGCTGTAGGGAACAGTATGCTTGTAATCTTCTATTTTAACCAAAATACCGTCAGTTTCTAACCGCTGCACCACATTTTTCCGGGCAACAAATCGGTCTAGTCCCTGGAAATCTGCGGCATTTTCATTTAAAGTGCCGTCCTTATTCATGATGTTAATAAACGGCAAATTGTGACGCTTACCCATCTCGAAGTCATTCGGATCGTGGGCGGGTGTCACCTTGACACAACCAGTTCCGAAAGTCGGATCGACAAACTCATCAGCAATGATTGGGATTTCGCGATTCACGATCGGCAAAGTGACAGTTTTACCGATAAGATGCTTGTAGCGATCGTCCTGTGGATTCACAGCCACCCCAGTATCGCCCAGCATCGTTTCCGGTCGAGTCGTCGCCACCTCCAAATAACCAGAACCGTCCGTCAAAGGATAGCGGAAATGCCACAAATGCCCGTCAACTTCCTGCTGATCAACCTCCAAATCCGACACAGCAGACTGACTCGCCGGACACCAATTCACCAAGTAATTGCCGCGATAAATCAGCCCCTCATCGTACAGACGGACAAACGCTTCTAAAACCGCAGCGGATAAGCCTTCATCCATCGTAAAGCGTTCGCGCGACCAATCGACAGACACGCCCAAACTGCGTAATTGATTAGTAATAGTATTGCCCGATTCAGCTTTCCACTCCCAGGCCCGTTCCAAGAATTTTTCTCTACCTAAATCGTGGCGAGTTTTGCCTTCTGCTTTGAGTTGCTTTTCGAGAATAGTTTGAACTGCGATGCTAGCATGATCCGTTCCCGGCAACCACAGGGTATTGCGTCCAGTCATGCGGTGATAGCGGACGAGGACATCAATCAGCGTCTCTTCAAAAGCGTGTCCCATGTGGAGACTGCCGGTGACGTTGGGCGGCGGGATGACGACGCAGTAAGGTTCGCCTCCGGCTTCTGGGTCAGCTTTGAAGGTTTGGTTGTCTTCCCAGTATTTTTGCCACTTCGCTTCGGTGGCTTTGGGGTCGTATTGCGGGGGTAGGTTTGCGGTCATGGTGGCTTGAGAGTTTGATCTTATTTAAGATTGTGCCATAGAAGGGAGGAGAAGAGTTTTGAACCGCATCCGCGTCAGAGGCAGAGGGAAGAGCGATATTCAAGGCGGGGCGGGTTTACGTTAAAATGAAGGTAAAATTAAAAGGTTTGATGGCATTATGAATGTAGCTGCACTTCGACATCAAATCGATCGATGGCTCGATCGACTCTCTCCAGAACATCTGGCATTAGTTGCGAGTTTTATAGAGTTTCTAAGCCAAAAGCAACGTCAGGGGGTAATCATTTCGCAAAATAATCTGCCAGAGGTTTTCTCAGCAGAAATCCAAGAGATGCCTCCTGCTAATTATTTTAGTATTTCAGAACCCTCAGAAATTGACGGAGAGGACCAATCTAAAGCAGCGCTTCTACAAGATTTTCGGCAAGCTTGGCACGAAGCCATGACTGGGCAAACCATTTCGGTTGCTCAAATGTGGGAAGGAATTGAAAATGACTGACTTGCCCTTAATTCAAGTTATAGTTTCACCAACCTTCAATCGCAATTTACGCAATCTTGCAAAAAAATACCGCAGCATTCGCAATGATATTCAACCCATTATCGAACAACTCACACGGGGAGAACTGCCAGGAGATCGAATTGCTGGAGTGGGTTATGCAGTCTTCAAGTTGAGAGTCCGAAATAGCGACACTCAAAAAGGTAAAAGTGGTGGATACCGTTTAATTTACTACGTCCAAACAGCAACGGGAATCATTTTGCTGACCCTTTACACCAAATCCGAACAAGTCGATATTGCAGCAGAGGATATTCAGAACATTATTACAGAATACGAGCAGCAGCAGAGCGAAGATCGAGAGGATATCTAAGAGTTGGGGAATCTTGCGCCGTCGAATATGAGGTTTCGACATCTTCAGTGGTTAAATCCTTTTAATATCTTATTTGACAGAAATCCCTAATCTAAAACCCGCATTCTCTGGGAGAAAGCCACGATTTTGCAGAGAAATCGGTTTTCTTTTTGCCTTAGTCCTACTGGTAAAACAAATTGCAATAATTAAGAATCGCAATGAATAACAGTTATCAAACTCCAGGAATTGCGTTTTTTGTTCTCAAACTCAAACAAAATTTTCTAGTTTCTAGGCGGGATTTAACATCGTATAGCAACACGGGCGACTGCTATACCTCGATTATTTCACCTCCTTATAATCCACCCCATAACTCGTATCTCTCCCCGACAAATACGTAGTTTTCCCCGTTAAAGTCTCCAGAGTTTTTTTCGTTTCAGCCGAAGTAATCGAATTCAGAGGTACGCCGAACTTGCTAGCCAAGGCAGCCGCCACGCCCACACCTTGTCCTTGATAAATATTCACCGTCGCAATTCGCCCGACGGATACAGCCATACCCACATAACCGGACGATCGCCCGACAATGGCTAAATTCTTGACTTTGCTAGCTAAAGCACTTTCTATTCCGAAATTATAGACTGGCAGCGGCGGAATTCTCGTAGATAAATTCTTGACTCCGCCCCGCATATCGAAATCGTAGGAAAAACTGCCGATCGACTTTTCGGGTACTGTTCCTCCTTTGATAATCTCCTTCCCCGTCAGCGGATCTATCACATCGCGAACGTTCAAAGTATGCCTGATATAAATCTCGTCTGGAATAAATACTCTCACATCTTTACCAGACTTTTTTTGTAGCCAGTGTTGGAGATGTGACATTTCTTTAATCATTTCAGGAGTCGGTTTTCTGCCGTTAGCTTCCATCTTCATGATTTGGTGAACTTGGTATTTAAACAAAAAACCGTTCCAGGAGAGTACATTTTTGTTATAAACGCAGACATTGCCTTTATCAAAAAAGAATCCTTTATTTTGACTAAAGGGCAGATTTCTGTCTATGTGATACGCTGCGCCTATGGCTACGCTTCTGATATCGTAGCCGTCTGTATATGGCTGATAAATCGTACTCCAGAAATTCCTCAGCCAGAATTTTGTACTAGCCGGATCTTTAGATTTCATAATGCTTTCTTTGATCTTTTTTACCAAAGACCGATTATAGAGAATTTCATCTTCTATGCTGCGGAATTCGGACATCGTTATACCTGTAATTCTCGGAACTACAGAGACAGCTAAAGTTTCATTTTTGGATTTTATATTTTGAGATTCATATCCTGTATAATAAGATAATCCGGCTTTTCTAGCCAATTCAGCGTCTTGAGTTACGTCAATAAAAGAGTTGGCTTTAATTTTTAGAGTGCTGCCTTTTACTTCGGCATATTCAATTTTTTTATCTACGACGTGGGGAGTAAGAGTTGAGTTGGAAATAACTCTGACTTTTGCTGCTGAAAGCATTTGCCTGAGAGCTCGATCTGCCTTTTTTGGATCTAAGCAAGATTCGCGCGCATTGGCTTTATCTAAGAATTCCTTAAAACATTGGGCGTAGGGTTGGCGATACCAACCGGGGATTTTATCTAAATCGATGTAAGCTAAACCGCCGCGGGTGAGTAAGCCGCCCAAAGGATCTCTTCCGTAGTTCGATCGCACGATCGCAACTTTGCCCTTTGCGCCTAAAGTTTTCTTAGCCCATATCGCCGCACATATCCCCGGTACTTCATCACCATATACTACTACATCAAACTTTTGCTCGGGTGATTTTTTGGGAACTACCGGAGGCGGGCTGCTGGGTTTTTGCGGCAGATTTCCAGCGTCTAAGGTAGCACTTGCTGGGTCTCTATTTGCGATATAATTTTCTATCTCTCTGAAAACTGGATAATTAAGTAAAAGTTTTAGGGCGGCAAAGATGATTGCAATTGAAGCTAATTTCTTGAAAGTAGAGAGCATTCAGTTGACTCGTTTATAAATTTGCATTACCTGAAAGCACAGTTCAGGGTTGACGGAATTGAATATAGCACGTTTAGATAATTTCGACACAAGTTTAAATTTTCCGGCAACTGTTGTTAGAGCTTTTGCCAGTGTTACTGGTTTGGCAGGGCAATTGATGAGGGTAATGATGGTGGGTGCGATCGCATCTCAGATATCTGGTGTCGGGAAGGGCGATCGGCTACAATAATTTAATCAATTAGGACGACGGCAAAAAAAACTCGTTTCTCCGAAAAATTGTGGATAGAGCCCAGAGATATTGACACAGAAACCGGGTTTTTGACCCGTAGTGCGTAAGTTATGTCAATTTTATTGAAAGGAAGAAGACAATAATTAAGGGTTAGCACAAATTGTTTTAAAACTTGCTTTTTGACATTTTTAAGTTTAAAATTATAGGTACTTGTGGATCTTAAGAACGGAGTCTGTTAAATAAAAAATTGTGGATAAATTATCGACCGCATCCCCAGCAGAGTATATTGCCTTATTGGGTAAATTATGGCAAGCCACCTCTGACAGTGATGGTGATGAAAAAGTCGTCTATCCCATCCTGGAGGCTAACCAAGATAAACTCAATCGTACCTTAGTTGCAATGTACCCCAATTGGGTTCACAACATTCTCTCCCAAGCCGCACCAGAAAAAGCTCGAAATGTTGCAATAGATTTGGTCAATTTCAGTGATTTATTTCAGCTATTCCCTTTAGGCAACAGGGCTAGTCAGGTAGACATGGCGATTATTGGTTACGAATTAGCTTTAACCATCCTCACCCGTGCCGATTTTCCCCGAAATTGGGCACTGACTCAAAATAATCTGGCAGGTGCCTACATGGCCAAAATCACCGGCAACCGGGCTGAGAATATAGATGAGGCGATTAGTTGTTATCAACTGGCTTTAGAAGTCTACACCCGTGCCGATTTTCCCCAAGATTGGGCAATGACTCAAAATAATCTGGGACTTGCCTACAAGGACAAAATCACCGGCAACCGGGCTGAGAATATAGATGAGGCGATTAGTTGTTATCAACTGGCTTTAGAAATCTACACCCGTACCCATTTTCGGGAAAATTGGGCAAGGACTCAAAATAATCTGGGACTTGCCTACAAGGACAAAATCACCGGCAACCGATCTGAGAATATAGATGAGGCGATTAGTTGTTATCAACTGGCTTTAGAAGTCTACACCCGTGCCGATTTTCCCCAAGATTGGGCAATGACTCAAAATAATCTGGGACTTGCCTACAAGGACAAAATCACCGGCAACCGGGCTGAGAATATAGATGAGGCGATTAGTTGTTATCAACTGGCTTTAGAAATCTACACCCGTACCCATTTTCGGGAAAATTGGGCAAGGACTCAAAATAATCTGGGACTTGCCTATTTTCCCGAAAATTGGGCAATGACTCAAAATAATCTGGGACTTGCCTACATGGACAAAATCACCGGCAACCGGGCTGAGAATATAGATGAGGCAATTAGTTGTTATCAACTGGCTTTAGAAATCTACACCCGTGCCGCTTTTCCCGAAAATTGGGCAATGACTCAATATAATCTGGGACTTGCCTACATGGACAAAATCACCGGCAACCGGGCTGAGAATATAGATGAGGCAATTAGTTGTTATCAACTGGCTTTAGAAATCTACACCCGTGCCGATTTTCCCGAAAATTGGGCAATGACTCAATATAATCTGGGACTTGCCTACAAGGACAAAATCACCGGCAACCGCGCTGAGAATATAGATACCGATGTTAAAATACTAGAGTTGCAACCGGAATATCTTTTGAACCAATGTGCCGAAGAAACTGGCTTTGACGAAACAGAACTAACCCGATGGATACACGCCATTAACCGCAAAGGCCAAACCATCATCCAAGGCCCACCCGGAACCGGAAAAACCTTCATAGCAGAAAGACTTGCCAAACACTTAATCGGCGGCGGTGACGGTTTCTCAGACATTATCCAATTTCACCCCGCCTACACCTACGAAGACTTTATCGAAGGCCTCCGCCCAATAACTCAAAACGGACAATTAACCTACTCAATAGTTCCCGGTAGATTCCTAGAATTCTGCGAAAAAGCCGAACTCTGTGAAGACATTTGTGTTCTCATTATTGATGAAATTAATCGCGCAAATCTCTCTCAAGTCTTTGGCGAGTTAATGTATCTCCTAGATAACCGACAAGACACAGGACGCTTTATTACACTAGCCAGCGGTAAACTATTTAGAATCCCTACAAATGTCCGCATTATTGGCACAATGAATACAGCAGACCGTTCTATTGCCTTAGTCGATAACGCACTCCGCCGCCGCTTCGCATTCATTCCCGTCTATCCAAACTATGAAGTGCTGCGACAGTATCACCACAGAGAGAAAACAGATTTTGCAGTTGATAAATTAACTAGCATTCTACAAGATGTCAATCGCGCAATTAACAACAAACACTATGAACTAGGCATCTCCTTCTTTTTGACAAAAACCTTAGCTGAAGATATCCAAGATATTTGGCAAATGGAAATTGAGCCATACCTCGAAGAATACTTCTTTGATAATCAGGCAAAAATGGATGAGTTTCTCTGGGATAAAATCAACTCTCACTTCAGCAATTGATAATCTAACGCTACCATTATTACCACAAACACGGCGTTACAGCATCTATGAAACGAGAATCACCCCAAATCATCGAACTCACAGAATATCAATCAGCAACCTTTGAGCGAAATTCAATCCCCGAATTAGTAGGAGAGAAAATATACCATAATTATGCCAAGGAAATAGATATAGAATTTCCCAACCCTAAAACTAAATATAAATGGCAATTAAAATCTAAAGGCAGAGTGGGCAACATTCCGATCACTCCAGAATTTCACATCGCCATCCGCCCCAAGGTTCCCATAAACAACCTCTTCGGAATGCTTGACTATGCCTACAACCTTAAGATAAAATTTCCCCAAGGCTCGATTCAGTGCCAATCTTTAGAACAAATTTACGAGAGATTAGCTAACATTCTTGCCCATAAAATCCTAGAACGCTGTCGCAAAGGATTATATCGCGATTACTTATCCAAAACCGAAAGACTCGCCTACATTCGCGGCCGCGTCGATTTGCGGTCAGCCGTTCAAAAACCTTGGGATGTTAAACTAAAATGCCACTATAACGAACAAACAGGCGATATCGAAGACAATCAAATACTCGCTTGGACACTTTTCATCATTGGCCGCAGCGGTTTGTGCCGTGAATCTGTTTCATCCACTGTGCGAAAAGCCTTTCACGTACTCCAAGGATTTGTTACATTAAAACCTTTTAAATCAGAAGCTTGTATTGATAGAAATTATCACCGTTTGAATGAAGATTATCAAGTTTTACACGCTTTATGTCGATTCTTTTTAGATAACACAGGGCCCAGTCACGAAAGTGGCGATCGCGAAATGCTCCCTTTTCTCATAGACATGGCTAATTTATATGAACAATTTGTCGCTGAATGGCTCAAAGCAAATACACCAAAAGGCTTTTTTGTTAAACAACAACACCGAGTCACCCATGACCAAAACTATTTCGATCGCATTGATTTACTCCTAGGCGATAGTGAAACAAAAAAAGTCCAATACGTCCTCGATACAAAATACAAAGCTCCCGATAAAGTAGCCAATAATGACATTCATCAAATAGTTGCTTACGCAAATGCGTTAAAGTGCCAAAATGCAATTCTCGTCTACCCGCAAAACCTCAAACAGCCACTAGACATAAAATATGACGATATCCGAGTTCGCAGTCTAACTTTTTCCCTAGATAGCGACCTCCATGAAGCCGGAAAAACCTTCTTAAAATCTCTACTTCCAAACACCCTCCCCTAACTCTACTCTGCGCCCTCTGCGCCCTCTGCGGTTCATTTTTTCACAAAAAAAGAGGCGCAATTGCGCCTCCCAAATCTTTCATGTCTGCGTTTTAAACACTAACAGCCACTTTCGCTTCTTTTGCAGTCAACTTCTCGTAAGTCGCCCGCATCTTCAATCCAACTAACACTTGGAACAAACCAGTTCCATTGTTAGAACCAGGATATTCACGGTGCTGGAGTAACAGGTGAGTTAACTCGCCTTCATACTTCGTAGAAGTCTTGCTCAAATGGCTTTCGATGTAAATAACTTCTTCGAGATTCTCGAATTGACCATCTACTTCCAAAATCGAGACTTCGTGGCCGTAGAAAGCATCAGGCCCGTAGTACATCTTAATTCCGGGATAGGAACAAGTCAGCTTGCGGCCGCAAGGAACCCAGTTAATTGTTGAACCTTCGTCAAACAAATACGCAGGCTCAAAATTGGCGATGCCTTCGCGCTGGATCATCTGCACGCGCAGAACCTTCCGCTCCTTGTCATCTTTGATCAAGTTGGTCGGCAACACTTGAATTACCACATCAGCATATTGCTTTTGCGGGTCGATGTACGCTGTAAAATCGGGTTTGCGAGCATTGATCGCAAACAGCACGTCTTCGTAACGGTGGCCCCGTTCCGCCATGTCGCGCTGGATTTTCCAAGCAATTTTTACCTCGTCGCTGATGTCGAGGTAGACGCTGAAGTCGAGGAGCGATCGAACTCGCTCGTCGTACAGGGGATGCAGCCCCTCAATCACAATCACGTGATTCGGCTCTACCCTTTCGGGCGGGTCGATCATACCGGTTTCGTGGTTGTAGATCGGCTTGTCGATCGCGTGACCTTCTTTGAGCGCCTTCATTTGCTCGGCCATCAGGTCAAAATTGTTGGCTCTGGGGTCAAGGGCTGTAATCCCTGTTTCCTTGCGCTGCTTGCGATCGAGACTGTGATAGTCGTCGAGGCAGATTACAGTCACGAAATCTTCCCCGAATAAATCTGTCAATCGGCGTAAAAAAGTAGATTTTCCGCATCCGGAATCTCCGGCAACGCCAATTAAAACCACGCGATCCGGCTTACTGGTCATAGTTTCCCTCTAAAACAATCACGGTTTACTAACTAACTCAAGTCTAGATTCCACAAAATTTCAGCCCGCAGGTAGCGACCAGCAGGCTTTGTGCTGCTTTGCTACCCCGAGAGGATCGAGTTCTCACCAGCATACAGCAGTGAGTTGACTGCCTGCCCGGGAAGACCCAAGCAATCTTCAAGGCAAGTAATTAATACTAACTTTAGCGGTTAATCTTACCAGAATGCGTCGGCCCCCTACAAGCTCAACCTCATTAAACTGCTCGAATCTTCCTTTCTCTGGTCGGGCGCTCCCCAAATCAGAAGGACTTATCGGGGCAGATCCCCCGATCGGGTAAAATATTGGCAGTACGCAGACAACAATAGCTATAGGTCAACAGCCGAACGCAATAGGGCTCGGTGAGCGCGGCGTTCGGCTAGTAGGGATTTGATACGCGAGCGATCGCAACTTCAACCTTCCCGCCGGCGTGGCGAGGCCCAAAAATTGGCGAGGCCAATTAGTCCCGATGGCCTTAAGAAAAAAGTAAATTGAGTCTAACGTCACATTCTCTTTCTTTATAACTCTGTATCGTGAAGGAAAATCAACCAATGTACAGCCCAAGCATATCTGGTGTGGCGGCAAACTCAGAATCAGGCAGCCGCATCTTTGTTTACGAAGTGGAGGGTATGCGTCAGAGCCAAGCAACTGACCAATTAAGTAACCCGATTCGCCGTAGCGGCAGCGTATTTATCTCCGTGCCGTACGATCGCATGAATCAGGAAATGCGCCGGATTGCTCGGATGGGTGGAAGAATTGTCAGCATCCGCCCCTCAAACAGCGCTCCCGAAACAAATGGCAAAGTCGCACCAGAAGCAGGGCTACAGAGTCAGAAATCTGGAGAAGAAACTAAGCCCATGACTCAAGCCAAGGAAAAAGTTCAGGTTCCTGTTAACCTCTACAAGCCGGCCAATCCCTATATTGGTAAGTGCATTTCTACAGAAGAATTGGTCAAAGAAGGCGGCGAGGGTACAGTCCGTCACGTCAAATTTGACATTTCTGGAGGCAATTTGCACTATCTCGAAGGTCAAAGTATCGGGATTATTCCCGATGGTACGGATAAAAACGGCAAGCCTCACAAAATTCGGCTGTATTCGATCGCCTCCACCCGTCACGGAGACGATGTAGACGACAAAACAGTCTCTCTGTGCGTCCGCCGCCTAGAGTACAAAAGCCCAGAAACCGGCGAAAAAGTCTTTGGTGTTTGTTCAACTTTTCTCACCGGTTTGCAACCTGGAGATGATGTCAAAATCACCGGCCCCGTAGGCAAAGAAATGCTGTTGCCCGACGACGAGGAAGCCACCGTGATTATGATGGGTACCGGTACGGGTATTGCTCCTTTCCGGGCTTATTTGTGGCGGATGTTTAAAGAAAACAACCCCGATTACAAATTCAGAGGTTTAGCTTGGTTGTTCTTTGGAGTTGCTTACACTCCCAACATTCTTTATAAGGAAGAGTTGGAGCAATTGCAGCGCGAGTTCCCCGATAATTTCCGCTTGACTTATGCAATTAGCCGCGAGCAAAAGAATGCTGACGGCGGCAAGATGTACATTCAAAACCGGATTCAAGAGAACGCAGACCAATTGTGGGAATTGGTTCAAAAGCCGAATACTCACACTTATATCTGCGGTTTGAAGGGTATGGAAGGCGGAATTGATGAGGGAATGTCGGCCGCGGCTGGCAAGTACGGCGTTGACTGGGCTGCCTATCAGAAACAGTTGAAGAAAGAGCACCGTTGGCACGTTGAAACTTACTAATGTGTTACCTGATTTAATCTGATTTGTAGGGTGGGCTTGGCTCGCCCTACATTTTTTTAAACAGTTGTTTTAAACAGTAGTGTAAAATATGAAGTAAGCTCACCGAGAAAGGGAGATCGCTGACATGACCCTAATTTCTACCCAAAAACTGACCTTTAAAGAGTATCTGGACTACCAGGGAGAATCAGGTGTTTGTTATGAATTATATCGGGGACATATCATTGAAATGCCAACACCGACAGCTATACATATCAAAATATGTGAATTTTTGGTTTACCAGTTCCGGCGCTTCTTTGCAGCACACAACCTACCGCTAGTTGCCGTTGTCACTACCGCCGTCCGAACCGAGGAAAACTCTGCGCGCGTTCCTGAGGTTGTAATTTGCACTCAGAGTCTTTGGGAACAAGTCTGCGCGCAACCTGGTTCCGCAGTCTTGGACTTTGAAGAAAAACCACTGTTAGTTATAGAAGTTACCAGTCAAAATTGGCGGGACGACTACATCCGCAAACGGGCAGAATATGACTTAATTGATATCCCTGAATATTGGATTGTAGACCCCAATTTACTAAAAATACGAGTGTGTAGCCGTCCAGAAAATGAAGGCAGTTACTCTCACCAGGAATTTTTGCCGGGACAGCAACTTCAGTCTGTACAGTTCGCTGAATTTATTTTATCGGTGAATCAAGTGCTATCTCCTCCGCTAGTAGAAGATTTAATTCGAGAAGAAGAAGCACAGCGACAGCAGCTAGAACAGCAAAATCGGCAGCTAGAACAGCAAGTTAATGCAGAACGCCAGCGGGCCGAAAGATTGGCCCAGCGACTCCGAGAAATGGGGGTAGACATGGATTCAGAACTGTGAATTGTCATCTCAAATTAGATCCCAGACTTCTTAAAGAAGTCTGGGATCTGGATATTGAGCTTACTTAAATGACAAATTGCTTGATTAGCATACAATGATTGTAGGTTAATTGAGTTTCTATGGGTCAAAGTCGTGGCTTTCAAAATTGGTTTGTTAGGTTTGGGTACAGTTGGTGCGGGAACAGCAGAGATTTTGCTCTCCCCAGACGGCCGCCATCCGCTGTTGCAGGAATTGGAAATCTATCGGGTGGGAGTGCGCGATATTTCTCGAACTCGGTCTTTACAATTGCCAGAAAATGTGCTGACAACTGACCTAGAAGCGATCGCAACTGACCCGGAAATTGATATTGTAGTAGAACTGATTGGCGGATTGGAACCGGCGCGATCGCTCATTCTGCAAGCTATTGCCAGCGGCAAGCACGTCGTCACTGCCAACAAAGCAGTTATCGCCCGCTACGGTAATGAAATCTTCGAGGCCGCCAACAAAAAGGGCGTTTACGTAATGCTAGAAGCTGCTGTCGGCGGCGGCATTCCAGTCATTCAAAGCCTCAAACAATCTTTAGGTGCAAACCGCATTCAAACTGTCACCGGCATCGTCAACGGCACAACTAATTACATCCTGACGCGGATGCAAACAGAAGGCGCAGACTTTGCCGAAGTGCTCGCCGACGCTCAGCAATTAGGTTATGCTGAAGCTGACCCCACAGCAGATGTAGATGGATTAGATGCTGCCGATAAAATTGCTATTTTAGCCTCGCTAGCTTTTGGCGGACGCATCAAATTAGCAGATGTTCACTGCGAAGGTATTAGAAAAGTTAGTGCGGCTGATATTAACTACGCCGACAAGCTGGGATTTGTGATTAAATTGTTGGCTATTGCTCAAGAAACCTCCCGCTACAATGGCAAGCAAGCGGAGGGAGAAAGCGAACTGCTGTCAATTCGAGTGCACCCGAGTTTTGTGCCGAAAACTCATCCGCTGGCGAGTGTTAACGGGGTTTACAATGCCATTTTAGTCGAAGGAGAGCCGATCGGGCAATTGATGCTGTACGGGCGCGGCGCCGGTGCGGGCCCAACAGCTAGCGCCGTAGTATCCGACATAATGAATGTGGCGGCCATCCTGAAAACCGAAACTGTTCCGATTCCCCATCCTTTGCTGAGTTGCAGTCACCAACACTACTGCAAAATTGCTCCGATGCAGGAACTTGTTACTCGCTTTTATGCCCGTTTTCTGACGCGCGATACTCCGGGGGTAATTGGCAAACTCGGCACTTGTTTCGGCAACCACAAAGTTAGTTTGGAATCTGTTGTGCAGACGGGAATTCGCGGCGATTTAGCAGAAATTGTCGTCGTAACTCACGATGTTAGGGAAGGGAATTTTCAACAAGCACTCGATGAAATTCGCGCGCTGGAAGCAGTCGATAGTATTGCTAGCACGTTGCGAGTTTTGTAAAAGTAATGTGGTAGGGCGGGTTTCACATACAATATTTGCTAATCATTGACAATATCTAAAACCCGCCCTCTCTCTCACCCAACTGTAAATGTCATGTAGATTTTTGCCATTTGATACAAGTAAAAGTTACTTGAGATTATTCGTTGTGCGGTGGCGGGTTTAGGTAGATTTTTTTTACTTATTAAAGATTGTTGGTAAAACCGGCGGCTACCAGATAATGAAAGGAACAGAATTCGATTTTGTCGATCGACAAACGGGAAGGCACTTGCTAGATTCCCTCTATGAAAAGTTTGCCAAACCCCAACTGCACGATACTTTTAAACCCAATAATCCTTCAATTTACATTCGGCACGAAGAAGGGCAAGTTATTGATGGAAATTATATCATAAAAAAAGTGTTTGAAGACTCTCGCACTGGTTTTTATGCTGAAAGTCGCATCCCCATTTATGGCAATAATCCGCCTGTTTTTGTGATTCGCGGCTACGGTTCTTGGTATCCTTTCGAGCGCGTTTTGGAAGATACACCCGATGTATTTATGGCCAAACTAGAACGCCAGTTAAAATCGGCGCAAACTGCGGGTGCTATTGATTGGATAAAGCAGCAATTTCACAGCGGGAATCCGCCGGATATCATCGGAGAAAGTTTGGGCGGCAAAGTTGCTCAGCAAATAGCCGCAAAATACCCAGATTATATTAGATCCACTGTAATTTTTAATTCTTTGGGCGTTTCGGAAAAGTTAGCTAAAACTTCCACGGCTAAAAATGTTTTTCACTACTTTACTTTAGGCGAAAGGTATGCTTTCTGGGCAAATGAAGGCGATTACATACCGGGAACGATTTTTGTGATTTCCCAGAAAGGCAACAACTGTTGTTATAAAATCGAAGAGGCGATCGTCCGAATGGCGCGTTTTGAAGGCAAGTTTCTCAAAAGACGCGCGATTGTGGCAATATTGGCTCAGTGGCTTTTGCTAAACAGACACAATGCGATCGTCCTCAACAAGCGACGGCCAGTAGTCGTTGAGATCGATCGCACTCAATTGCAAATTTTCCGAAAAAAGCGCTTTGTTTAAACTCAGACAGAATGGCTTCAGGCCGCAGATGGCTGATTTTCCCGCGCTGCGACTGCCAGAACCAGACAAAGTGCTGCGATCGCTTTTTCCCATTCTTGCTTTACAGCGGTGGGTTGAACCTCATCAAAGGCGCTAACTAAACGAGGGATCGCTCGTTCTAATGCCTGTCTGGGAATTGATTTGTGCAGATCGACTAAACGAATTAAACTTTCTTGATTCTTCAAAAAACCGACTACCCATTTCGTAGTATGATCTGGACTGTCAGGAACGTTTTTAATTCCTAGTTCTGTTTGCAACCAGTCGTAAAAAGGCGGCAGCTTTTGAGCTAAAACAGTTCCAGCCGTTGGCAAAGTTTCTTTGAGCAAACCACTATCGAGACTTCCCAAGACTTGATTGAATTCCGGTGAATCGAGCAAGCTGGTTAATGGCAGTGAAAGCAGCGCTTCTGAAGCGTCAGGGGATACATTTAAAGTCCGCGAAAATGTTTGCAGCATTGGAAAGTCTCTGGTAGGGATGACTTTTTTAGCCTAACAATCACGCGAATCAATGAATATGAGCTACCTCATATTAGCAAAATTGCAAGATCTCGATCGCCAAAGAAGCCTCTAAATCTAGCTGCGTGCCTCTGCGGTTAATAATTTCCCATTAAATATTCTACACAAATTCTCCCTTAGCAATCATCACCACCTTACCCCCCACCAAAACTGTTATTTCCCCTTCATTCTTAGCGGCTTGTAACAACAGCAAAGAAGGTCGATCGATTTCATAACCCTGCTCAACTCTGACATCAATCTTTGCTTCCCCATAATAATCATGTTCTACCAAATATCCCGCCAAGCAGCCGTTAGCACTGCCAGTCGCCGGATCTTCTGGAATTCCTAATGAATGGGCAAAAACTCGCACGCTTAAATCATTAAGGTCGCTGTAGGTTTCTGGGCAAAATATCAAAATTTCTTTCGCTTCCATTGTATTAACTAGCTCAAAATATTTATCTAAGTTGACTTGAGCTTTTTTGAGCGACGCGAGAGTTTTTATTGGGACAATTATAAACGGCACTCCGGTCGAAACTTCTTGAATTGGGAAGTTGGCATCAATTTCATCGGGTGCTAAATTCAGGACATTTGCCAGAGTCTCGGCTGATAAAACTTGACCAAAACTAGGCGGGTTTTGTCGCATCCACAAAAGATCTGCCGATTCATTGTGATAATTAAAAGTAACCGGAATTTGACCGACGGCGAGATTGAGAATTACTCGATCGACCTTTTCGCGAATAATCTCTTGCTGCAACACAAACGCAGTACCCAAAGTCGGATGACCGGCAAAGGGCAATTCCTTCTTGGGCGTGAATATCCGCACGTCATAGCCGCCATCTCGCGGATCGGGCGATCGAATAAACGTAGTTTCTGAATAATTGATTTCCCTCGCTATCAGCAGCATTTGGGCCTCAGATAGTTCGGCAACTCCCGCACCGCAAAATACAGCTAGTTGATTGCCAGCATATTTTGACTCCGCAAACACGTCAACTATATAAAAATTCATAATTAGGCCTTTGGTAAAAGTCGATAACTGATATTTTACATCCAGCGTTACAAAGCAGATTTATTTTATCGATCGAGTCAGCGCGACGATTTGACGCAGTTTAAAGAAGTGCTTAGAATTGGAAAGATATAGAGAAACAGGGATTTGTAAGAATTTGTTGAGGGATTTGTAACGATGAGTGAGTTTAAACAAGAGTTAGGGAAAATGTCGCAGGAAAAGCGACTTTATACTTTAGAAACTCTGCCAAGGCATTTAGTAGAGAGTGGGCAAGGGGAAAAGCTGCACCAGTTGTTAACGGATTTCGATTTTATTGAGGCGAAACTGGATGAGTTGGGGGTTCAAGCGTTAATTGAGGATTATGATTTAGCGACAGATTCTAATTTGTTGCGGGAGCAGGATCGAAGTCGAAATCTCTACTTAATTCCCTACGCACTTCGCAAGTCAGCGCCAATTTTGGAAAGGGATAAAACGCAATTAGCAGGTCAATTATGGGGGAGATTGCTTGCTTTTGAAAAGCCTGAGTTTCTGAAAATGTTGGAACAAGCCAAGCAGTCGAAAAATAGTCCTTGGGTGCGACCTTTGAGGGGGAATTTAGTAGCGCTGCCTTTTGGAGCATGTGGGCTTATGCTCGGCGGCAATCATAGCGGGGTACAAGCAGTGGCGATCGCACCCGACGGCAAACAAGCAATTTCGGCTTCATCGGATCAAACTATTAAAATCTGGGACACCGAGACAGGTAGAGAACTGAGAACTCTCACCGGTCATACTGGCTCGGTAAGGGGAGTCGCGATCGCACCGGATGGCCTGACAGCGATTTCGGCTTTAGACGATAACACCCTAAAAATTTGGGACACCGAGACAGGTAGAGAACTTCAAACCCTCATCGGTCATACTAACTCTGTAAGGGGAGTGGCGATCGCGCCCGACGGCCTGACAGCGATTTCGGCTTCAGACGATAACACCCTAAAAATCTGGGACTTGCTCAGCGGAACCGAACTGAGAACGCTCACCGGTCATACTAACTCGGTAACGCGAGTCGCGATCGCACCCGACGGCCTGACAGCAATTTCGGCTTCAGACGATAACACCCTAAAAGTCTGGAATTTGCTCAGCGGAACCGAACTGAGAACTCTCACCGATACTGGCTATGTATATGCAGTGGCGATGGCATCGGACGGCTTCATAGCGATTTCGCTTTCACAACTTAAGACCCTGAAAATCTGGGACACAGACAGCACCAGGGAACTTCAAATCCTCACCGATGATGATAGCTTTGCATCTGCAGTAGCGCTCGCACCCGACGGCAAACGAGTAATTTCAGCTTCATTCGATAACACCCTAAGAATCTGGGATCTGCCTAGCGGCAAAGAAATTGCTAGTTTCAGCGGAGATTATTGGTTTAATTGGTGTGCGATCGCGCCTGATGGGGTGACACTGGTAGCGGGGGATTTCGCGGGCCGGCTACATTTCCTGCGATTGGAGGGAGTTAGCCGCGGGGGATAGGAGTTTTAAGTGCGATCGAGTCTTCAATCGTCTTTCGTCGGGTTTTGTTTGACAAGACGCGGTTTCAACCGCCCGGCGCGAGCGAAAAAAGTCGGTTCATAGGCGATCGCGTATAAAATCAGAATAAAAACATAGGAGTAATCGCCGTGAGCGTCACGACTGTAAAATGGACGGTTGCAGACTACCACCGCATCATTGCAGCCGGCATTCTGGAAGGGCGAAATGCTGAATTAATAGATGGAGAAATAATCGAAATAGCTCCCGAAGGAGAATCTCATGCTTACTCTAGCGATGAGGCTGGAGAGTACCTAATTTTTTTGCTGGGCGATCGAGCTAAAATCCTCCAAGGTAAACCGATTATCTTGCCGCCAAGCAACTCCGAGCCACAACTCGATATCGCTGTAATTCAACGTTTGGGACAAGATTACCGAGAACATCATCCCTATCCAGAAAACATCTTTTGGCTGATAGAATACTCGGATTATACTCTGAGCAAAGACTTGGGAATCAAAAGCAAGATTTACGCGGAAGCCGGCATTTCTGAGTATTGGGTTGTCAATTTGCGAACTATGGAATTAATAGTATTTCGAGAGCCTACCAATGAAGGATATCAATCGAGAGAAACTCTGACTCAGGGTAATATTAATCCGCTGGCTTTTCCTGATATTGCAGTTTCGGTCGCTCGAATATTAGGGGCTTAGGTAAATAGGACTTACGCAAAGAAACCGGATTTTCTTGTTACCAGGCAGAGCCTGGTAACACAGATCCAGAGGCTCCGCCTCGCTATTTCAAACAGCGAATTGCTTCCAACATTCCCCTGGCTTTATTCAGCGTTTCTTCGTACTCCATATCTGGGTTAGAATCAGCCACCAAACCAGCACCTGCTTGCACAGAAACCGAATGTTTATCGCCTCCTTGAGAACGAACAACCATAGTCCGAATGGCGATCGCACTATTCAACTGTCCCTCAAAATCATAATAGCCGTAAACCCCAGAATACGGCCCCCGGCGGCAACCTTCCAACTCGTGCACAATCTCCATCGCCCGAATCTTCGGAGCACCGCTAACCGTACCCGCAGGAAAACCAGCTTTCAACAAATCCCAAGCTGTCTTATCCTCAGCCAATTCTCCCACCACATTGCTCACAATGTGCATGACGTGAGAATAACGCTCAATTTCCATTAACTCGTCAACTTTTACAGTACCGTTTCGGCAAACTCTTCCTAAATCGTTCCTGCCCAAATCAACTAACATGACGTGTTCCGCAATTTCTTTCGGATCTTGCAGCAATTCAGCAGCCAAAGCATCATCTTCTTGAGGAGTTTTACCCCTGCGGCGAGTGCCCGCAATCGGTCGCAAAGTTGCAATTTTTTTGCCATCAGCAGTGTTTTCCGCCTTCACCATAATTTCGGGACTCGAACCGATAATCTGCCAATCTCCGAAATGAAAATAAGCCATGTACGGAGAAGGATTAATCAGACGCAAAGATCGGTAAAGTGCAAAAGAATCGCCACTGTATTCAGCCTCTAGTCGCTGCGAAATAACTACTTGAAAAATATCTCCCGCTTTGATATAATCCTTAGCCTTTAAGACATTGGCACAATACTTTTCACGGGTAATATTGCTCGTGTAAGTCAATTCTGTATTTCCGGTTGTGGAACGGGCATCTTGCCCGTTATTGGGAGGTGTCCATTCTATGAGAGTAGATTGCCGGGAAAGCGGCGATTGCAGCTTCTGAACTAACTTACCAACCCGATCGCACGCTTGCTGATAAGCATCGGCCAAATCAACGCCAACCTCGCGCAAATCCGCATAGGCGACGGCCCAAATTTTCCGCTTCACCTGGTCGAAAATCAGCAAATTATCCACCTGCATCCACAATCCATCCGGCAAATCATTCTCGCTTGCTGGATGCACCGGAACTCGCGGTTCTATCCACTTAATTAACTCGTAACCCCAAAAACCGAATAACCCGCCAATTCCCGGTGGCAACTGCGGCAATTTCACCGGTTGATAAGACTCCAAACATTCAGTTAAAGCTACAAACGGATCGCCCGTAAATACTTTTTCGGAACCGTCACGGTAAACTTGAGTTGTGCGAGATCCCCTTGCCTCCAAAATCCACAACGGATCGCACCCTAAGAAACTATAACGCCCAAGTTTTTCCCCACCTTCCACCGACTCCAGCAGAAAACTGTAAGGTTGACCGGCACAAACCCGATACCACGCAGACACCGGCGTATCCAAATCAGCAACCCATTCTTGATACACGGGTACAAAATTGCCTTGTTTCGCCAGTTCCGAAAATTGTGAGAAATCGGGGAATATCATATATATCAGAAGGGAGAAGGAAGAAGGAAGAGGGAAGAAGGAAGAAAGAAGAAGGAAAATGGAATCCTGGCAATAATTTCAGCGATTAAAAGCGTCCTAACCGTCTTGGGTTCAATAAACAAAAGACGGAAAGCAACAGCCATGAGGCTGCTGGTACTCGCCAACTGCCATCACCGCCATCGGTTTGAGCGCGCGCAGCCCCTCTTGCAAACACCAGCGAAACAAACTTGCGTAACGCACCGGCAAGTGGAAAGAAACCTGTGCTTCGGAGTTCGACGCGGCCGCCCCCAACAGTAAAGCCTGCATATCCGCTTCAGTTTCTGCGACGCTGTGGCTCAAAGCCGACACCGCACAAGTATAAGCCACAATCCGACCTTGTTTGCAAGCAACCCAAGGAGAAAAGAAATTCAGGGCGTACTCAATATCGCTAGTTCGATCGCACCTGTATAATTTCTTGCACAAAGCCGCACATTCACCAACATCCTCACTAGCCATCGCCCGAACCTCAAACCCATTCTGTGGCTGGCTGCGAAACTTCCCCTCCATTAACACGAAAGGTTCCTTCACCTCAAAACCCAATGAAGCGTACAGCGACAGCGACGCCATATTAAAAGATTCTTGAACCAAACGGATACCCACAGCGTTCTGTCCCTGTTCCAGCAAAGCTTTCATGATTTGCCGTCCCGTGCCGCGGCCCTGAAAAGTGCGATCGACACTGACGGGCCCGATACCGCGAATCGGGCTGCGTTCGTCCATAAACCCGCAGCCGACAACCGCACCCTCGCTGTCGGCTACTATGTCAAAAAACAACGGACTTTCGATCAGAAGACCAATAATTTCAGTTGAAAACTCCAGCGTCGGAAAATCTGTAGGGAATTGATGGCGATCGGAAATACATTTAAAAGCTTCATAATTAATGCGAGCGCAAACATCGATATCAGAAGGCTGCGCTCGCCTGATTGCGACATTCATTATTAATTTAACGATTAACTTTTAATAAGATTTGAAGTTTGCAGTAGTATTTTGGCGCTGCGGGCTTAGCCTCCCGCGCCAGAATACTACTGCAAAAACAAGTTTACAAGCTGAGCCTTACAGGGAATATTACCTATGTTTTGCTCAGCCATGAACTCATTGTCTAAGGATCGAAAGTCTTCTTACCGCTGAACTTGAGCTTCGCCGGATTTGGATTGCTGCCAATATTGCGGTCAATCTTACCGTTGTAGGGACGACCTTCGTTCACCTTCTCAGGGAACACGCCATCTTTGGGATGGAGGTACTCAGTAGTACCGTCGGGAAACACTCGGTAAATTTTGTAGTTGGTGATTTTGAATTTGGCCCGCAGTTGCTGGCCGCCCAAAGCGATGCACTGCTCCTTCCGGGGCAGATGCAGCAAGTTGTCGCCTTGACGCATAATCGCAGCGCCACCAGTAGGCATTTCAAACACCTGCTCCTTGGGGCTAGTCCAAGTGATAGCGTACTTCTCTTCAACTAGCGCCTTGGTCAGCAAGCCGCCGGTGCTGCCGCCGAAGATTGGGGGTTGTCCAGTAAGTTGTTCGGCCATAGATATATCCAAAGGATTTTTACGGCATCGTATCATCGAGACTGCACGCTGTTCTCGAAATTGTAAGGAAAATTAACAGTTTTTTGGCGATCGATCTCTTCTGATAATTGATAATTAGTAGTTAATAATTGATAATTGATAATTTCCACCAAAGTTATAAAACCAAATTAGGCAGCACGAATCCCGAAAAAATAATCAAAAAAAAACAGCAATTATTCTGGTGCTTGTGGGGCACCCGAATAATCGCACATTCCTCTAATTTCTCCCCACACACGATCGAACAATTTACCGCGTCAACCCTAAGTCAAGAACCAATTAGGGTCATAGCCGCGCGGAATTTGGCTCAAAGCAGTCCAAGTTTCTTGATTGACAATCCCGTCGGCCTCAATCCCAAAGCTTTTTTGAAATGCGCGAACAGCTTTGTCCGTCAAAGTAGCAAAGTCACCGTCAACTTTACCGCCATAATGCTTGGAAATTTTGAGAACTTCCTGAACAGTAGCGACTGCTTCCCCAGAACTTCCCAATCTGAGTACCGGCATATTAACTGGAGCACCAGTATAAAGCGCCTGCCAAGTCAGCGGTCCGACAATACCGTCCGGCGACAAGAAAACCCGAAACTGAAACAGTTTCACAGAAAATTCAACTGCTTTGTTAAAAATTCCTTTAGCAGGATGCCGATAAAGTTGCAACTTGGTTAGCAGTTGTTCGAGTTCCAATACCGCTTTACCTTCTGAACCTAATTGTAGTTGTGGCTTTTTGGCCATAGGTTGAGTAGATTTCATCTGGGTTGTAGGTGACATAATCGATTTTCCTAACCTCTAGGTTTGAGTATTCTTCTGGAAAAAAACTTTTTCCGGGCGAAACATTTGCATTCTCAAATTTTCACGAATCAACACTGGCGCCGTCAGTGCCTCAACAGATTCGAGCGACTTTTACCATCTCACGACTTGTTGACAGGAGACTTACACCCTTTTAGATTTTAGATTTTAGATTTTAGATTCGGCATGACTGATTACTATCGGGGTTTGTAGCTTACCTACAGTTGGATTCTTTTTTTAAACTGATATTAATTGGCTGCAGCCTCCCTAGGTATTCTGTCGCCAAACCGGGTTTAAGACGGCAAGCGCATCCTGAATCTGCTTTGATACTTTCGATTTTAAAGCGGAACACCGCGTGCCTACATCACCTTTAAGGCCGATCTAAGAGGGTGAGGATTGAGGGTGAGAGAGAGTGTAGCAGCGGAGGCTGGTTCTGCAGTGAAAACTTTTCTGTACAATCGTATCTCGGTCGATCCATTAATATCGATTCCGGCTGCACCGGACTCATTGTTGATTGTTGACTGTTGACTGTGAGTCAAAAAACTGAAAATTGCGCGAATTATTTGTTGGCCTCGGGATTCGACTTTACGCCCGACGATGAAGGGCGGATTTGATATCATTCCGGTGCAGCCGGATTTGATATAACTCGATCGATACTTGCGCGCTCAGACGCCCACAAACCAGGGTTTTTACAGTATATTTTATGTAGATTTAGTACGGAGAAAGCGGGTTTCGAGCAACAGAATCAGTAAGGATGCGAGAACTGTAAAGAAACCCGCTTTCTGGCGTGTACTTCATAAGCCTGGAATACGCTGTATTAATTGAGTCTAAACAGTGGGAATAGTAAAGTGAAATTCACTTCCTCGGTCTTTTCCTGCGGAATCTACCCAAATTTTACCGCCCCAGCCGGCAACAATCTGTTTGCAAATTGCCAATCCCAAACCGGTACCGCCGGCACTGCGGCGCAAAGCTCCTTCTTCTTGATAAAATCGATCGAACACTACTTTTAAACTGTTGGCCTCTATTCCCCTCCCCGTATCGGCTACGAGCACCTCCACCATCTGAGAACCGTTGTATTTCGCTTGCACTGTCACGCTTCCTTGAGGTGTGGTGAATTTGCAAGCGTTGTCTAGCAGTTTAGAGAGCACCTCTACCAACCACTCTCCGTCAGCTTGCACTAAAGGCAATTCTGCGGACACTTCGGCGATAATTTCCGGTAACTGTTGATCGACAGTGCGCGATCGCACGCTGCTGAGGGCCAAATCAACGCATTCTTGCAGCGTCAGCGATTCTACATTCCATTGGACTCGCCCGCTTTCTAAGTGAGAAAGAGTTAAGAAATCCTGCACGAGTTTCCGCATTCTATCGGCATCGCCGAGGGCAGTTTCTAACATGATTTGCCGCAATTCGGCAGGCATATCTGGTTCGGAGTTCAAACTTTCCAAACAAACTTGAATCGTAGAAAGAGGGGTGCGGAGTTCGTGTCCGGTGATGGCAATTAGATTGCTGCGAGTGCGGTCTAATGCTTCTAATTGTTGGTTGAGTTCTTCTAAATGAGCGTAGGTTTCTGCTTGAATTAAGGCGGCTCCGAGTTGGGTGGCGATCGCCTCTACTAAAGCAATTTCGTCTTCTTCCCAAGGCAAAACCGATCGACACTGGTGCATTTCCACCATTCCCAAAACCCGCCCTTGATAAAGCACTGGCACCATTAACCAAGAGACAATTTGCCAATTTTTTACAGTTTTTTCCAGAAATTTTGTATTGACAATCAGTGGGTGTTGTGATGTGTCTTGGATGTAAACTCGCTCTTGCCGCGCCACCGCGTCGCTCCATATTTGATTTTCCTGCAACAGCCAAGTCTGATCCAGCATAGAATTAGCGCCCGGAGCCAAAAACTCGCGATCGATTTTGACCGCCACATCTGTGGCCTTGCACCGATAAATCAAACATCGGCTTGCCGACAGGGCAGTGCCGAGTTCTTGGACTGCGACTTCGACGATTTCTTGCGGGTTGAGAGACTGCCGCATTGCCGTGGTAATTAAGTTTACGAGGCGTTCTTTGCGTTCCTGAGCGGCGATGGCGCTGTATGCTTTGAGCAGTTTGTGCTGGCCTGCTTGCAAGTAGGTTACTAAGCGTTCGGTAAAAGCATCGCTCAATTTGGGATTGGGAATTTTTGAGTTTTTTCTCGTACTTATGTCGGGTTTGGCGGCTTTGGAAGTGGCGGATTTCCGCGTTTTTTTCGGTGTTTTGAGCTTGTAAGTAGTTCGCGCTCGATCGATCTTTTCGGCCAATTCCGGGCGATAATTGACAATTCTATCGAGCAACAATGCGGCAGCTTTGGAGCTGACCTCGCGATCGAACGTCCAAATTCCTTCAAATCTGCGAGCTTGATCCATCAACAGTGGCCCGCGATCGTCCTGGTTGTCGATCGGCACAATTTTTTCTTGACAAATCAAGCAAGTTGAGTATTGTTGGCCCAGCACCACTAAGTGCCACTCTTTACTTAATCCGTCATCCGGTGCAAATGCCACAGTTTCGTGACACTCCGAAGCATTTTTAAAGTCAGTTTCCGGTGCTGCCAGCACGTATACCTGAGACGAGCGTGAGGCAATTCGCCGGTAGCGGTGAGCTTCCTGGCGGTAGAAGCGCTCTCGCTGAAAGCTTGCAATGACTAGCGGTTCGTCGTCGGAACCCGCCAAAACTAAGTCTTCCATTGCGTGAGACAGGGCTGTCATGGAAGATTTGAAATAAATTTGTGCCCGCAGTTGGGGCAAAGCTTGCAGAAGTTCTGCCAGTAGCGAAATAGGGACGATCATCTAGCCTTAAACGTGCATTTTTGCCGATGACAAAACAGGATCGATAGGAGGTTTAGAGCGATCCCTTTTCAGTATCTGATACATTTATGCTTCATAACACGACTGTTTAAGTCATATCATGCTAGGCATATCATTTAGACGAATCTAAGCAGAGGTATGCCTCCAAGACCTTGAGTTCATCCCAAAGTCACCTGTTTTTACCTCTAGGTTTTGACGCCAACTCATCTATTCAGGGTTCGATTCGGGCGTTAGGACTCTCACCATTCAGACTTGTTAGGCACCGCTTGCGGATCTCTTGCATTATACTATTCTTGAGCTATTTGATATCAGCGCCATCTTTATCGGTTTTTGGCGAATCGGTTTTTGGCGATCGCTCTGGCTAATCGGCAATTAAACTTTCAAAAATCACAAATAATTGGCCATTAGCTAAAAACTAACGGCCAATTATTGTGAGGACTTATATCCAATCTGGTTAGATTCGGAATGATGCCAAGGATGCTCGGAAAATTATTATGCCGATGAAGCGCGGAAACGATTTTCACCAAAATCTATGAAGAAAAAGGGTTTCGGACACCTAGCGTGTAAATCCTATTTTTTTTTTGAGGCATCGCCCCTAAGTATAAATGCTGCCGCTGTGGTTGTCTTAGGCTAGTTCGCCCCCTTCGTCGCTGCCGCCCGGAGATGATTTGTAGAGAGCATCTAATTGTTCGCGGGCGTCTTGGACAGTCAGCGAACGCATCACTAACAGGGGCTCATTGACAATGTGGCCGTGTTCGTCTAAAAGTTCTGGATGGGGTACAGATTGAGAGCGAGGATGGGATGCGTGGCGATTATTTGCCATGAATTGTTGAGGGCGCTGGGACTCCATACCTACGGTGACTAGACTGCGGATTAAGTTACCGACTGCCAGAAAGGCAAGAACGGTAAAAGCTAAAATATAAAGCAGGTGCAACATTATTTTCTCCTCCGGGCTAAACAGCCACACAGCAATTTACAAAGGTGTTTCAGCAAGTAATAACTTATTAACTGGAAATATGTTTGAGGTTGTCAAGTCAGCCCCTACATTTCCAAAGGTTTGGGGTTTGAGTGCAAGTTTAACTTGAACTCGCTTCCTTATTTTCCTGGGTGAGCTGACTGCAATGAGCGAAAGCGCGACGATACTTGCCAGCATTCGGCGAGCAGTCGGTGCCACGGCATCAGTGCTGCTGTTTCAATCCCAACTTGACCTCCGGTTGCTTGAAATAGAGCTGTAGCCGCGCCTACTTCTTGGTGAGCCTGTTTGACTCGCGCCAGCAAGTCAGATTGATCTTCGTCGCTGAGAAAGGGAATTTCTTCAGTTTCTAAGAGCTTTGCCGATCGAGCGAACCAGTAATTGAAATCCTCTAACAGCGGTTCCAGTAACGCTTTGAGCAATTCGGGCTCGGGCAAGTTGGAATTAAGCATGGATCAAAATTGGGTTATTTATCTATTATAGTCTTAGACGGTCTTTACAAATTGTAACATATTTTTAACAAAAATTCAATAATTTAACCACAATTAGCAGGTGGGTGTGAATAAATTTAACTGTGCCAGCAGCGATTTTTGAGTCGAAATCCCAAATTATGCAATATCCGCTCAGACTCGCTAGCAATAGCTCATAGCAGAAGGAAGTTCGGCAACGGATTCGCTTTCTTCGGATGTAACGGATGTAACGGATGAAAGAAAGAAAAAAGAAGGAAGAAAAAAACTATGCCCAATGCCCAATGCCCAATGCCCAATGCCCAATGCCCAATGCCCAGAATGACCTAATTTCCCGGAGTGTCCGCCAGTCGGAAGTCGGCGCTTGCTGTCCCAATCTGAGTAAGATAGAAGCAACTGCAACTAAATTAATTGCTAATTCAGCCGATGTCTAGCTCAGAATCCATGTCCCCTCCAGAAGAGTCCGTTAAGATTGAGTTGCCCCGCACGAGTGAGTCGGAGGCACTAAAAAAAATTCGCCACACCACCTCCCACGTTATGGCGATGGCGGTGCAGAAGTTATTTCCCAAGGCGCAAGTAACGATCGGCCCTTGGATTGAAAACGGTTTCTATTATGACTTTGACACTCCCGAACCTTTTACGGAACAGGATTTAAAAGCCATTAAAAAAGAGATGATCAAAATCATCAACCGTAAATTGCCTGTAATTCGAGAAGAAGTCAGCCGCGAGGAAGCGGAACGCAGAATTAAGGAGATTAACGAACCTTACAAATTAGAAATTTTAGAAGGTTTGATCGAACCAATTACTATTTACCATGTGGGCGAGGAATGGTGGGATTTGTGCGCCGGGCCTCACTTAGAAAATACCAGTGAGTTGAATCCAAAGGCGATCGAGCTAGAAAGCCTAGCAGGCGCTTACTGGCGCGGCGACGAAACCAAAGCTCAATTACAGCGCATTTACGGCACAGCTTGGGAAACTCCCGAACAATTGGCAGCATACAAACACCGCAAAGAAGAAGCATTAAGGCGCGATCACCGCAAATTAGGCAAAGAATTAGGCTTGTTTATCTTTGCCGATCCGGTGGGACCTGGTTTGCCTTTGTGGACGCCAAAAGGCACTGTTTTGAGAAGTATTTTAGAAGATTACTTGAAACAAGAACAAATCAAGCGCGGTTATTTGCAAGTAGTGACTCCGCACATTGCCAGAGTCGATTTGTTCAAAATTTCTGGACACTGGCAGAAATACAAAGAAGATATGTTTCCGCTGATGGCGGAGGATGAGGAAGCGGCAGCAAACGAACAGGGTTTTGTGATGAAACCCATGAACTGCCCTTTTCACATTCAGATTTACAAAAGCGAATTGCGTTCCTATCGCGAATTGCCGATGCGCTTGGCGGAATTCGGCACAGTTTACCGCTACGAACAATCGGGAGAATTGGGCGGTTTGACGCGGGTGCGTGGCTTTACGGTGGATGATTCCCACTTATTTGTGACGCCGGAACAATTGGATGCAGAATTCTTGAATGTGGTGGATTTGATTCTGTCAGTATTCAAGAGTCTGCAACTGAAAAACTTTAAGGCGCGTTTGAGTTTCCGCGATCCGAACAATTTAGAGAAATACATCGGTTCCGATGAAGCTTGGGAAAAGGCTCAAGGTGCAATCCGCCGCGCGGTGGAAACTTTGGGAATGAATTATTTTGAGGGAATTGGGGAGGCGGCTTTTTACGGGCCGAAACTCGATTTCATTTTCCAAGATGTCTTGGATAGAGAATGGCAATTAGGAACTGTTCAGGTAGATTACAATTTGCCCGAACGTTTTGATTTGGAATACGTTGCTGAAGACGGCACTCGCAAGCGTCCGGTGATGATTCACCGCGCTCCTTTCGGTTCTTTGGAACGTTTGATCGGAATTTTGATCGAGCAGTATGCAGGCGATTTTCCGCTGTGGTTGGCGCCGATTCAGGTGCGGTTGTTGCCTGTCAGCGCCGAGTTTTTGCCGTTTGCGAAGGAAGTGGCGGCGAAGATGAAGGCGCTAAATATTCGCGCTGAAGCTGATGAGGATAGCGAGCGTTTGGGCAAGTTGATTCGCAATGCTGAGAAGGATAAAATTCCGGTGATGGGTGTTGTGGGTGCGAAGGAAGTTGAGGCGAATAGTTTGAATATTCGGACTCGGGCTTCTGGGGAGTTGGGGGCGATTTCGGTTGATGAAGTGATTGGGAGGTTGCAGGCTGCTATTAGCAGTTACGGCGATTTTTAAGCGATTAAAATCGCAGATTTTAGAACGGGCGTCTCGCCCGTCCCACAATTCACTTAATGGGCGTCTCTCCCCTTCCACAATTCACTTAACGGGCGAGACGCCCGTTTCACAATTAATACAAATGATAAGCTGTTGTGCATTTAATTTTCACAATCCTCTCCGTTGCCTTTGCGTGCAGGTGATGCTGAACCAATTGTAGATTTACAAGCGTTATTAAAGGGGGTTTACGATCGCCCCGCCAAGGACTTTAGAATAGATTATATCGCCGTATCAGTTCCCCCGCTGTCCGAAACTTAAGCTGCTGGGGCGGATGTTTTGTTGGAGGAGAGGGTATTGATCGAATTATAGAGGGAGGTTTAAGTGCGATCGCCCCCATATAAATTGCTGAGATATAATTAGATGGCGTAGAGTGGCAATAGAAAGTAATGGCAGATATTCAAATCAGCGTCGAATGACAAGATGCAGTTGCTGCTAAAGATGAACTGTTTGCGATTTCTGGCTTGTCGGGAAATTGGGAAACAACCGGGGATGATGAAAAAGAGGGAACTTTAATAATCATCCGCTTACGATCCAGAGACAATTCCAGAACTAGGAGAACTACAAATCTTTATATGATAAAAAAAACAATCTGGGTGTGGACAGCAGTAGATTACTTTAGACCAGGTATTCTAGGATGGCTATTAGGAGACCGAGCGTCCTAAAACGTTTGAACCTTTGTGGAATGTAGTTATTAGATGGGGATGCTATTTTTATGTGACGGATGGCCCGAAAGTTTATGCAATGTTTATTCCAGATGTAAACCAAATTATGTGCCCAACTTACATGACTTGCGGTTGAAGGTGAAAACACAAAATTAAGACACTATCTGGCTCGCTTAAAACGAAAGACTTTTTGTTATTCAGGCAGCCGAACAAATGCTCAGATATCCAATTAAACTACTTATTCAGTATCTCAAGTTTAATGATGTTCGCCTTCCCTATTCAATTAATTATTTCGAGCGAGCATTAGTCACCGCACGCGATAGCTAAACCATACCCCTATTCAGCAACGCCGGGATTGGTTTGTGTGGACGGTGTAGGGTACTGGGTTCTACGGCTGATGCGTTACAAATTGTTGCGAAATGATGCCGTAATGCAGTAAATAGTAAGATAGTTGGTAGTGGTGCATTATCATGTTAAACTAATAAAATAATATCAATACTCCTGAGTATATATGAGTATCACTTGTTTAAGATGTCCTTCGGGGAAAATTATTAAATACGCTCATACTTATGGTAAACAAGTGGTAAACAAGGATATAAATGTCAAGTAATGTGGGCGACGGTATTTTGTCCATGAGTATAATTTATCGTTAAGGCGAGTTCCGTGACCTGCAATTACTATACACTACTACCCAATTACTATGTACGACAAAAATAATCCAAATAAGCTCATGCCAGATCCAACAAGTGAAGGGAAGACTCACTTTATCTCACCACGGTTACTAAAGTTATTAAGTTACCAGACCCCTATAAGACAATTCTTTACCCAAGCGACCTATATGAGTCGCCGAACTGAGCCGGGAAGTATTGATTTTACTATCGGTGATGCCCATGAAATACCACCTCCAGGGTTTGTAGAAGCCTTACAGCGTTGGAGTGTACCGCAAAATCAAGGGTGGTATGGCTACAAAGGAAATATTCCACAATCACGGATCACTGTATCCGCTGCTCTTCAGGATAAACGCGGACTTTCTATATTGCCTGAAGATATTTTTATGACCAATGGTACTGTAGTTGGTTTGGCGATTTGTCTGCAAATGTTAGCTGGTGAGGGAGATGAGGTAATTATTTTGACTCCACCCTGGTTAGGTTATAGGAGTATGGTGCATTTTACCGGTGCGGTTCCGGTGGGTGTGCCTGTGGATAAAAACACCTTTGATATGGATTTGCAGGCGATCGCATCTGCAATTACAGAACGGACTCGAGCAATCATTATCAATTCACCCCACAACCCTACAGGTAAGATTTTTTCAGCTAGTATCCTAGAGGGTTTGAGCGGTATACTTAACGAGGCTTCTAAGCACTATGGCAAGCCTATTTATATTATTTCCGATGAAACCTTCAGCCGCATTGTTTTCGACAACCAAACTTGTCCCAGCCCTACTCAGTTTTACCCATTTTCTTTCTTAGTATATGGTTATAGTAAGACTTTAATGGCACCCGGTCAACGTATAGGGTATATTGCTTTACCTCCCACTATGCCTAATCGGGAAGAAATAAGACGAATCATTGCTTTCCTACAACAAACTCCTTTTGGTTGGTGTTATCCTAGTGTGCTCATGCAGTATGCATTAGGAGACTTAGAGCAACTAAACATAAATATCGAGCATTTACAAAACAAGCGAGATCGGATGGTGAAGGCACTGCGGGATATGGGTTACAACCTGTATGACCCTGATGGGACGTTCTTCCTCTTGGTGCAATCACCTTGGGATGATGACCTTGCTTTTGCCGAGTTATTAGCAAGTCAAGATATATTTGTTTTACCAGGAACTCCCCAGGAAATACCCGGTTACTTCCGAATTTCCCTTACTGCCAACGAAGAAATGATTTCGCGTTCTCTACCCAAATTCCAAGCTGCGATGGAATACGCTGTTGCTAACCCACTTGCTTCGCCCTCTTCTGTCACTAACCGCCAGAGTATAATAGAACAAAATCTCTCAAACCAGAGCTAGGTCTATGGTTAACCCTCGCCAAGCTATTTCAACCTTGAAATTGATTGATCAGTATTGTCGCTATTACAGAAATCTGTTTTCAGAAGTCAGAAGCTTCAAAGCTTTTACACACCTTCATGCTGGTATAATTTCTGAGATGGCGTTGCTGAATAGGGGTATGGTTTAGCGATCGCGTGCGGTGACTAATGCTCGCTCGAAATAATTAATTGAATAGGGAAGGCGAACATCATTAAACGTGAGATAATGAATAAGTAGTTTAATTGAAGATATGAGCATTTTTTCGGCTGCCTGAATAACAAAAAGTCTTTCGTTTTAAGCGAGCCAGATAGTGTCTTAATCTTGTGTTTTCACCTTCAACAGCAAGTCATGTAAGTTGGGCACATAATTTTGTTTCTCTCTGGAATAAACATTGCATAAACTTTCGGGCCATCCGTCACATAAAAATAGCACCCCCATCTAATAACTACATCCCACAAAGGTTCAAACGTTTTAGGACGCTCGGTCTCCTAATAGCCATCCTAGAATACCTGGTCTAAAGTAATCTACTGCTGTCCACACCCAGATTGTGTTTTTTTATCCGACAAAGGTTTGTAGCTCATCTAGTTCTCCTACTTCTGGAATTGTCTCTAGATCGTAAGCGGATGGTAGCAGCTTTCCAACTTGCTTGAGCCAATTAATTATTGTCGTGTGATGCAGGTCTTTGACTCTCTTGCTCGCACGAAAACCCATCCCATTGACATATATTTTTAGGTATTGATATTTAACTTCTTGCGCGTAACACTGCTGGGTTTGATAGCACTCTCTAAATTGCCTGCCACAGTCAACACAAATATAATTTTGCTTGCCTTTATTCGGCGCATTTTTATTAACATGAGTTGACTTATCTTCATAAAATTTCATTGCTTTGACTTTCAGTTAATTGGTTTTTGTGAATCGCTCACTCGCTCTATCGTACCTCAATTCAACAACGCCAGGAAAAGATTGGCAATGTTCAAGGGAAAGCTGCTACTTTGCACCAACTAGCAGGAATTTATGCGGATTAAGGGGAAGTAGCAAAGGCGATCGCATTTTATGAACAATCTCTCGAACTTCAGGAAAATATTGGCAATGTTCAAGGAAAAGCTGCTACTTTGCACCAACTAGCAGGAATTTATGCGGATCAAGGGGAAGTAGCAAAGGCGATCGCACTTTATGAACAATCTCTCGAACTTCAGGAAAAGATTGGCAATGTTCGAGGAAAAGCTGCTACTTTCGCAATGTTAGGACTGTTGTTAGCAGATAAGAAGAGAGATTTTGACACAGCCTTGAATTATTTACAGCAATCCTTGGACATTTTCCAGCATTTGCGATCGCCACAGGCGGAGACAGTGAGGCGAATTATTGCTGAAGTTGAGCGGATGGCTGATGGCTGAAGAAAGTTTAGCCCGATTCTCTGCAGCCCGAAACCAGCCTGCAGCAATCTGAAATCTAAAAACTCCTACACAAAACGTTACATATTTGTTAACATCGGGACGAGCCTGTCCTCAGCAGCCCCTTTGTTAACCTTCTAAACTAACCACTATGAGTCAACCTCCCTCAGCAATTCCCGCCTCCGAAGAGTCCGCCGAAACCCAGACAGCGCCGACAAACACTGCACCTCCACCTAGTTATGTCAAGCTGGCGATGCGGAACATGGTTCGCAAGCGGGCGACTTCTCTGTTTCATTTTGCCTTGACAGCGGCGGGACTTTTAGGCGTACTCGTCGGTTTGGCTTTTCTCGATCGCTATTTCAATTCTTAATCGAGGATTCCAACAATCAGCCTCTAATTTCTGCTGATGTTTTTGATCTTTCTTAATCGCGAGTTAAGCTGATTGTTCTGCCTGCCTGTTGCAATCTCTAACAGATTACTGTATCTTTCCAGCAACAGCAAAATCCCCTGCCGTTCGCTCGCGCAATTGGAATTTGTAAAAAAATTGAATATATCCCTTGACAGGAGAGCAAAAAAATGTTAATTGAGGTGAACGTCGAAGACTGTTACGGGCTCGCCCAGCAGTCAGCCGACGCTTCCAACCTCCCTGAGAGTGCAGCCAGCGGGGAGATTTCAGCCGAAACCTGGGAAAATTGGTTTAGCGTTTGGCTGGAAAACCAGGAAGAGTATGTGCCAGTCGCTCCGGGCTACGAAGTCAGTCTGCGTTTAACCGCCGATACGGAGATGCAAGCGCTCAACCTCCAGTACCGCCAGCTCGATCGATCGACCGATGTACTAGCTTTCGCAGCTTTAGAGGTAGACTGTCCTCAGCTAGAGGAAATGCAGTCATCTGAACCCCTATACTTGGGTGATATCGTCATCTCGATCGATACAGCTAACCGACAAGCTCAGCAGCAAGGACATCCCCTGAAGACCGAACTAGCTTGGCTGGCAGCCCACGGTTTTTTGCATCTTTTGGGCTGGGATCACCCGGATGAAGAAAGTCTGACTCAAATGCTCGATCAACAAGAAACATTGCTGCAGGCGATCGGTCTTGCGATCCAAACAGCATAACTGAAGTTGATGGTGATTTAACAAATCATGTCAAGCCCAACATAACTTTCTGAAATTAAACCAGAACTTTAGTAAAAAATTAGAAAAGTTACCTAGACTTGATGAAGTTAATTTGAAAAGTTTAGCTTTCATTCATCTCTGTAAATTAAAGTTGGTTCTTTATGACACTAGATAGACCCTCAATTTCATCACAAGTCGCACAGTTTCTGCCCATGCCTCAAGACTCTTCTAGCCAGACAGTCCACGAGCCTAAAAAAGCCTTGAAATACAACCGAGAGCTATCCTGGAAAATCGCATCTAGCTTAGCTACGAGTTTTAGATACGCTTGGGGGGGTCTGAGTTATGCTTTTGAAACTCAGCGCAATTTTCGGATTCACACTGTTATTGGCACTTTGGCGATCGGACTCGGCCTATTTTTGCAACTGAAACCTGTAGAAATATCGGTGATCGGCGTCACCATTGGCATAGTTTTAGCAATGGAACTGTTGAATACGGCGATCGAATCGGTGGTAGACTTGACAGTCGGGCAATCTTACCACGAACTAGCCAAAATTGCCAAAGACTGCGGTGCCGGAGCGGTTCTGGTATCGGCAATGGCTGCGATCATCGTCGGTACTGCACTTCTGCTTCCTCCTTTGTGGGCAGTCGTTCAAATTGCGATCGGCCGTTAGTAACTTATTGGGCGATAGCAAATTTTAGGTTTTAGATGACCAATTTGAGATTTTTAGTTTTATTCGTCTATATTGCAGCTATTTTTATCTTCGGCATCTATCTAAAATCTTGAAACCCTTGCTTTCAGACAGCGAGTTAACCTAAAATCTAAAATCTAAAACCTAAAATCTAACTTAACCCGTGATTATAGTCATCGATAACTACGACAGTTTTACATACAATTTGGTACAGTATCTAGGAGAACTGGGTGCTGAGTTGCAGGTAGCAAGCGAAGTGCAAGTCTACCGCAACGACCAAATCTCCTTAGCAGAAATTCGCCGATTGCAGCCGGCAGCAGTGGTGATTTCTCCAGGCCCGGGGCGACCGGAAGATGCGGGAATTTCTCTGGAATTAATCAAAGAATTGGGGCCGACTATGCCAATTTTAGGCGTGTGCCTCGGACATCAAAGTATTGGTCAAGTATTCGGCGGCAAAATTGTTTCTGCACCCGTGTTGATGCACGGCAAAACTTCTCAGGTAGAACACGCAGGAGTCGGAGTTTTTCAGGGCGTGGAATCGCCGATGATTGCAACTCGCTATCACAGTTTGGTAATTGAAAAGCAGAGTTGTCCAGAAATTTTGGAAATTACCGCTTGGGTTGAAGACGGAACTATTATGGGCGTGCGGCACCGGGAATATCCACACATTGAAGGTGTACAGTTTCACCCGGAAAGTATTTTGACGACTGCGGGAAAGCAATTATTGCGAAATTTCTTGGAACGGCTTTAGTTGGGTTGGGAATTTTGAGTTTTTATCTGCATCTTTCGGGTGCCGAATCCACACCTGACTGTTTAAATTATCTAAATTTTTAGGGTGGGCCCTGCGAACTTTACGGTAAAACTAGGGTGCACATTTTCGCATCTCAGGCGCCCACAAAAGGATACAAGCCCCCGAAAATGCTCGTGGTTAACCCCAAATTTTAGACGAAAGTTCCATATCCCAGATTCATCTGTGGAGTAAATCTAAAATCTAAAATCTAAAATCTAAAATCGACTGACGGTGTTTTGTGATATAACAACAAACGACCAACACCCGATAACCGCAACCACAAGATGAAACGGCGACAATTAATACGTTACGCACAGACGGGTTTGCTAGCAGCTTTAGCAACTGGTTTACCATCTGGATGGGAAAGCTATCAAGCTCAAACTGCTGATTCTTTGTCGATTCAGTGGTTGGGGCACACTTGCTTCTTGTTCGCCGGAGGCGGTGCGAGGGTGCTGGTGAATCCTTTTCGCCCCCTGGGCTGTACCGCAGGCTATCGCTCTCCTAAAGTGCCGACAGATTTGATTCTGATTAGCAGCCGGTTGCTCGATGAAGGGGCGATCGACGGATTGGCGGGCAATCCCGGCCTTTTGTACGAGCCAGGGGCTTACAGGTCTAACGGGCTGCGGATTCAAGGGATTCGGACGGAAAAAGACCGTGAGGGAGGAAGGCGATTTGGGGTCAATGTGGCTTGGCTGTGGCAGCAAGCGGGCCTTAAGATTTTACACTTGGGCGGAGTTGCTGGCCCGATCGGCATTGAAGAACAAATCTTGATCGGGCGGCCGGATATCCTGCTGATTCCCGTGGGCGGAGGGCCGAAAGCTTACACTCCGGCGGAAGCGAAGCAAACTTTGCAACTTCTCAAACCAAAGATGGTGATTCCGACACATTTCAAAACCCAAGCCGCCGATACTGCGTGCGATTTGGTGCCGCTAGATGAATTCTTGGCGCTGATGGATGGTACGCCGGTGCGCCGATTGAATAATGACACGATTTCGATCAAATCTGGTGACTTACCCCAAACTGGTTCGGTGATTGAGGTTTTGAGTTACAGATTTAGCGGTTGATGCCCGATTTCTCAGCTTGCGTTATAGTAAGGAAGTTTTGGTCGATCGGGGATGCAAGAGAAATTTCTCTCTACCTTAGCCTCTGGCAACCTTGCCTTTTGTCGAGATTTGGCTAACATAACAATTCATGTTCACTGTTTTATCTCCTAAGGAAATGCAAGCGCAATGAAAAATCAAAATTTACCTAGCTGGATGAAACAACTGACAGGTTTCGCAGGAGTAATCGGCGCTAGCGCGTTGATTGGTTTCCCGGCTTGGGCCCACATCACCTCCAACACCAATGTTGCTAATGCAACTCAAACTTCACAAGTTGCAGGAAACGTAAAAACCACTGCTTCACCGACACCAACTGGCGTTTCACAGGCACCAACTGGCGCTTCACCGGCACCAACTGGCGTTTCACCGGCACCAACTGGCGCTTCACCGGCACCAACTGCCGCTACTAAGGATATTGTTGCTATTGCATCTGGTGACGCTCAATTCAAGACGCTGACGAAGGCTTTGGGAGCAGCAGGTTTGGTTACAACTTTACAAGGAAAAGGTCCTTTCACTGTTTTTGCTCCGACTGACGCGGCATTTGCTGCTTTGCCAAAAGCAACTGTGGAGGATTTGCTCAAACCGGCCAACAAAGCCAAACTTACTAAGATTTTAACTTACCACGTTGTTCCTGGTGCGGTTTTATCTACTAGCCTGAAATCCGGCGATGTTAAAAGTGTCGAAGGCAGTTCGCTCAATGTGGCTGTTAGCGCAGGCAAAGTTACTGTCAGCGGCGCTAATGTTGTGAAAGCTGATATCAAAGCTAGCAACGGCGTTATTCACGTAATTGACAAGGTATTGATGCCCCCTGCTTCAACAAGGTAGGACGAGCGTTTTTTGCATCCATTGATGTCAGATTCGGTTAAATGAAAGCCAAATAAGGACACAATATTGTTGTGTCCTTATTTGTATCGCAGGCAATTCAGAATTAATATACATAAAGCTTTAGCTAGCTGCAGGTATTTACAAAAATGGCTGCCAACCCTTACCTCGATAGCCAAAATAGAAGATTTCGGGATGGAGAATTTCTGCTAAAATTTCTAACGAATCAACCAATCTCGGTCCCGGCCGATTAAAGTAAGAATTGCCGTCAGTTATGTAAACTTTCCCCGTTTTTACTGCTGGCAAATTAGGCCATTCTGCGTATTTAGTTATCTGCATTGCTTCGCTGCGAGTGCGGCTTAAATCAAAGCCGCAAGGCATGAAAATAATTACATCGGGATTAGCTTTTACTAGCGATTCCCATTTTAACCAAGGGGAATGTTCTCCGACAATTCCAAATAGCGAATTGCCTCCCGCCATTGCCACTAATTCGGGAATCCAGTTACCTGCCGCCATCAAAGGCTCAATCCACTCGATGCAGGCTACTTTGGGAAGTCTCTCTTTTGTGGTAATAATAGAGGATGCTTGTGTTTTCGAGGTAATAGCATCGATGCGGGATTGCAAAAGGTCGATCGCACTTTTGCCATCTACGCCCAAAGCATCAGCAACTCCCTGAATATCCGTCCAGATTTCTGCTAGCAGATTCGGCTGCAAAGAAATAATTTCCGGCTTGCTATTTACCAGCGTGCTTACCGCTTGTTCAACCTCTGTTAGAGAACAAGCGCAGACTTCACATTGAGCTTGAGTAATAATGTGAGTCGGCTGCAATTTTTCCAAAGTATCTATTTCTATTTTATACACGCTGAGGGCATTTTGCAACAATTCTGTCACGCGGTTGTGAATTTCGCTGCTAGTTCCTTCGGGATTGAATTTAGGCTGAGTGCAAACAGGTAAATTTTGGATTTCTGGGGGATAGTCGCATTCGTGGGAACGGCCCACAAGTGCATCGGTTAATCCTAAAACTGCTACAATTTCGGTGGCACTGGGAATTAGAGAGACAATTCTTGGTTGGTTCATCGATTTTCGGTTTTTTACAGATTTAGAAGCACAAGCGTTACAGATTTAGAAGCACAGGCGTTACAAATTTAGAAGCACAGGCGGGACGCCCGTGCCACAATAAAAGGAATTGTTAAATTTTTAGTTTTTTTAAGAATTGCAAATCTTGCCATGCTTGAATGAGATTACCTTGCATCAGAGCCGCTACACCGTTTAAAACTCTAATTTCCGGTAGGTTGGAGTTGAGAGCGAGAGCAGGTTTTAAGGCTGTTTGAGCGGCTTTGGGATGCCAGCCGTACAGGTGTACGAAAGCGAGATAGGCGTAAGCGTAAGGGTTTTTTGAGTCGAGTTGAGTGACTTTTTCTAAGGCGGCGATCGCACTTTTGACATTCTGCTGCAATACCCGAGAAAATGCCAAAGCATAAGCCAATTCTAGATTATTTGGTTCCTGTTTCAACCGATATTCTAAGGTTTGTTCCGCTTGCACGGTATAATCTTGAATTGGATCGTACTGATTGATGCGCCCAATCTGCTCGAACACAGGTTCTAAACCAGGCAATCCTTTGGGTAAATTAACCGCCATCGCCCGCAATTGAGTCACCAAATCTAACTCAGGCTTATCTGTATTATCCTCGTTCCCAGGCTCTGCCTGGAAACGCATATCCAGAGGCTCTGCCTCGATCTTAACACTAACTGCCGGCACATTAATCGGATAAGTTTCGCCGGTTTTCCGATTTAGATAAGTAGCTTGCAGATTGTAAGTTCCCGGTGCAATATTAGCAGGAGGAAGCATCGCCGTGCGATCGACAACTCGAAACCCCACAGCAAATTTATCCGCTTCCAGCATCCCCGGATGCAAAGTCGCCCCGGTGATCGCGCGATCGTGTAAAATCCTGAAAGTCTGTCCCGGTGGAATATTGCCAGACTGCTGATTTTGCCACGTTACCAACACTAAACCAGACTGCAACTGCTGCCAAGGTCCAGACCAAGTATAAGTAACCGGCAGCGCGACTCCGGGAACTGCTTTTGCAGCGACAGTAACTCGATCTAATTGTACTTGCGATCGCCCTTCATTCAACGGCTGTATTTCGACAGGCTGCACTCGCTTGCGATAAAGATTTAAATTAGTATAATCTGGTAAAATCCAAGTTTTTTCTAACTGAAATCTATCGCCTTTTTCAATCGCGGTTACGGCGGCATTTTGAGCTTGTTTAATCCTTTCGCGAATCGAACCTTGCGGGCCAGTTTTAGTTACGAACCAAGAGAGCGATCGCACATCTTGCGGCACTTGTTTTAAATTCGTTCCCACCTGCCGCCCGTAAACCTGAAAATTAGCCAAAGCACCGTAAAAATTAAAATTATGCTGGTTAATTTCCGGCGTCGAAGGCAACACGCCTAAAGTAGATTGTAAATAAGGTTCCCGATCAATAATTTCGGCAATTACCTCTCGGTGCGGCCACTCTTTCCCCAAGTAAGGATAGTTAGAATTGCCGGGACTGATAATTTGGACTAAGCTATTTCCCAGAGCACCTCCCAGCGGCCAGATATGGAACAGCATCGCCAGAATTGCCAAGCCAATTGTACCCCAGCGAATTTGTCGTCCCCACCGAGAAGGCCACAGCGTTAAACAGTAGGCTAAGAAAATAGATAAAACTGGCAAATAAGGTATCACATATCGGTCGTCTTTGTTGATATTTAAAGAATTAATTAAATAAGCTCCTCCCCAGAAAACAGCCAGCCACCGACAGGAGTTGAGATAAAAAATTGACGAACTATCTGGCCGGCGACGCCAATAAAGTATCAATCCTACTAAGGGAATAAGTAACAGAGGCCAAGAAATGTGTTCGGGTAAGTGCTTACCGTAGTAAATCCAAGCGTCGATCGTATTGATGCCCGGATCTCCTTCGGCGATCGCAGAATCCAGCGTTGCCCGTTTTCCCCCGGTCAAAATTAACAGCCAATTGGTTTTCGCCCAGGGCCCAAACACCGCCACCGACAGCAACAGAGCACCTGTTAATTGACCTAATCTACTCCAAGCTTTTTGGCGCACAGCACCCACAGCCAGCCACACAATCGGGGTAAACAGAAATAATACGGTAGTGTGTTTAACTAATATTGATAAACCGAGAGAAATTCCAAAGGCGATCGCCCAAAAGAAAGATGACGCGGAGAGTGAGGGAGTGGGCGAGGGAGAGAATTTATACTTTTTCTTTGTTCGTTCCTCCAACAAAGTTCTATCGGTTACATCCGTTACATCCGTTGCCGAACTTCCTTCTTCCTTCTTCCTTCTTCCTTCAGAAGCCTTCCACATAGTCAGACAATAGAAAGCAAAAGTAATCGCCGCAGTGAGGGGATAGTCGAGCAAAAATTGCAAGCGGAACCGATAAAGCCCCGGTAACAAAACGCTAATTGCAGCGGCCCACAAACCGACTTGCCGGTTAAATAGTTGGACGCCCAGACTGTAGACTGAGGCGAGGAGAATTGCACTAAATAATAGATGAACGAGGGTTGCCCGATCGCCCCCAGTACCGAAAACCTGAAGAAACGGAACCGTTAAGATGTATGCCAAGGGCGGAATTTTCGTCGAAAGCAGCCAGAAGTTTGTCCACCACTCCCCGGAAAGCCACTGAGGATGCTGCAACGCCTGCAAGTATTTCAGGCTGCTAGTCAGGTAGTCTGCTTGATCCCACGCCGGGACAGATCGATCGAGCGCAAACCAGAGGCGATCGCTAATTGCCCCCAGCAGCCAAATTATGCCCAAGACAAGCAGACTCTTGCCCTCGCTGTCCCGATGTTGCTGTGCCATTGCGATTGTTGGATTTTAGGTTGCAGCTTTTAGCTTACAGGCGGGGGGTTCCGGGCGATCGAAAATTAATTGAGAAAAGTGCTTGCTAAATTCTGTATGTGTCTGCTAAGATAGTAAAGCGCGAAAAAACAAGCCGGGATAGCTCAGTTGGTAGAGCAGTGGACTGAAAATCCACGTGTCACGAGTTCAAGTCTCGTTCCTGGCATCGCAAAGCCCTCACAAAGTTGAGGGCTTTTTTTTATGTATAAAGTTGAGCCAACAAAATAATCACCAATGGCATCCAAATCTCGGCTTGCTGTTGGAGAGACAAAGCATCGGCTCATCCCTGAACCTGTCGTGCCTTGCGAAACTTTTCCTGCAATTGCTCGATCGCAGTCTCTAACGGGATTCCCTCACCCAGTGATAGTTCCGCCTCCGCTTCCTCTACCGAAGAGCGAACCTCCTCCACCCACTCCCAATAAAGCTTCCGCGTTTGAGTCAAAGTCTGGAGGGCTTTTGTAATCACCTCTTCCGGCGAGGTAAACTGCCCCAGTGCTAATTGCGCTTCGATCAATTTCACCTGCTCAGGACTCAAAGTAATATTCATAAAAATCTCCGGGAGTCTCGCTGACACAAATCCCTTTTCTAAGAATAGCGCTACTTTCTGGGCAGTGCGATCGTCTTGAGCGCCGATGGACCTGCGGTGACGTGTACTGTCTTATTTTTGAGTGAGGTACGACGCTAATTCTGGAATTTCACCGGCGCGCTGCCACTCGGCTTCCCCGCGCCGGACTTTGGTTCGGGCTGTGATTTCCTGAATCTCCCATAATTGCAATTTGGTATAGGGCCCCTTGGCTTCACCGCTGCGAAACACATACCATTGAGCAACTTCAGGAGTTGGCTGGGTTGATCGTCTCACAGGTTTCATCCGATTCATTCCAGTTGTGGCTTTGAGCTGGTTGAGTTCTTGTTCTACCGGATTCGGAGCCGGTGAGTTAGAATTGGGCGATCGCTTTTTCTTAGCTGAACTCTGACTTTTCTTAGCCTCCGGCTTACCTTTAGCAATTTCTACTTCGCGAGGCCACCCCCAGAAATGCCACAGCGCCACCCAAACTAGCGCCACAGCAGATCCTAAAATCTCTTCTTGTGTTTCTGACGATTCTGAAGACTCTCCAAATAACACAAAAGCGATCGCACCGAGTACGATCGCTATGAGGTTTAGGTAAATTAGGTTGGTAGCGTCGTTAGCGGCTAAGTGCCAACTGGTTGTGTGCCGAACAAAAGATTGGCTGGTTGCTGTCCGGTTGTGTTTCCAGGCTTTTCGGGCTTGAATCCGGCCGTAACCAGGAGAGTCAGCGGGCCACCACGTCGCGGCCCAATTAACTAGATGCGCTGACCAATACTGTAAAGCTGCATATCCCACTATCCCGCTCAACAGTACGCAAATAACTAACAGAAAGGTTGTTAGCGGCAGTAGCTGTTTTGGCACGATTTCGGCCGTCGCAACAGTTAGCAGGAAAAACGGAGTACCAGTTAATACTGGAACTAACACAAGTTCCAGTATCTTTAGAAGCTCTGCATAGAAAATCCATAAGAATTTAAGAAGATTTTTAAGCAGCTTTGCAAAGCGGAAGTGATACAGGTAAGCAGATGCGATCGCAGTTCCTAGAATTAAAGCAACGAGCGCGCCCGAAAAGCTTCTTAGCGGCAGCATAAAAAGGGCGGTCGGCGGAATTCCCATCACGATTGCTGCTGGCAGTGTGAGAAATGCTATAACGCCTTCCCTCCAGTGCTGCCAAGCCGATACAGTCGGCGGTTGCTGATTGTGTCGGCGAATTTCCACCCACTCTGCAAACTTGGTTAACCCCCAGTGATAGAAAGCAAATAACCAGATTTGGCACAACCAAGCAAGTACGATCGGGGATTCCCAGTCAGAGTTCCTGATGGTGTACCAGTACATCCTGCTAAATCTGTAGGAATAGTAGTAAGCATTGGGCCACAGTAAAGAAACAATCAACCAAAAGCTAATGCTTAAGGCAAACCCTCTGGCGCACGATGTAGGATCGGGGAGGAATTTCGGCCAATTATTCATGGTTGGGATAATTTGACTGGATATCAATATTGTCCCATTGCGCCGATCGTTCTGGGCAGTGCGATCTTAAGCGCCGATCGCTTGAGACCACTCGCCCGCTCTGGGACAATTTAAATTAAGTTGCTGCAATTTACCAACTTTAGAATAAAGATAACTGTGCTTCTCTGAGTTCCTTCTCCATCAAAAAATTATCTATTCTACTAGCGACAATCTGACAGTAATCAGCCCTAATTTCAAATCCAATAACTTGTCGCTGCAAACCCAGAGACACAATTGCTGTAGTCTTGGAACCCATAAACGGATCTAAAACAATTTCCTTTAAATTCGATGCCGACTTGATGATGCGATCGACGAGCTCAGTCAAGCTCATGAAATATTGGGGAGAGATTTTGTTGACAAGATGCAATAATTATAGTATGTGAGTTTAGAAATATTGTCAAACTCATCTGGACTGGAGAATCGCCCTGTCGGAAACAAAAGGTTACAATCACAAATACATTCTATTTCCATAACATTACTGTTTATAGCTTGAACTCCTCAGTGCCAAATAACAACTCCTCAACTCAATCATTTCAATTTGACTCGATCGACAGCGCCCTTGCAGACCTCAAAGCAGGTCGCCCCCTGGTAGTAGTCGATGACGAAAATCGCGAAAACGAAGGCGATGTGATTTGTGCTGCCCAATTCGCCACCCCCGACAACATCAATTTCATGGCCGTGAACGCGCGGGGTTTGATTTGTCTAGCATTGAGCGGCGAAAGGCTTGATCGCCTGGAATTGCCCCTCATGGTCAGCAAAAACACCGACAACAACCAAACTGCCTTCACTGTCAGCATCGATGCAGTCAACGGCGTCAGTACCGGTATCTCCGCCGAAGACAGAGCCCGCACGATCCAAGTAGCCATTCACCCGGACACCAAACCTCAAGACTTGCGCCGTCCCGGTCACATTTTCCCCCTGCGGGCGATCGACGGTGGCGTCCTCAAACGGGCCGGTCACACCGAAGCTTCGGTTGACCTCGCCAGACTCGCTGGACTGTATCCCAGCGGCGTCATCTGCGAAATTCAAAACCCCGACGGTTCGATGGCGAGGTTGCCCGAATTAATCGAGTACGCAAAACTCCACAACCTAAAAATAATCAGTATTGCCGACTTAATTAGCTACCGACTCAAGCACGATCGATTCGTCCGCCGCGAAACCGTCGCCAAATTGCCCACTCAATTCGGCGAGTTTATGATTTACGCCTACCGCGACACCCAAGACAATTCAGAACACGTTGCTATTGTCAAGGGCGACCCCGCAGAATTTAAAGACAAACCCGTGATGGTGCGGGTGCATTCCGAATGCCTGACCGGCGATGCTTTGGGTTCCCTGCGCTGCGACTGCCGGATGCAACTGCAAGCGGCACTGAAAATGATCGAAAATGTCGGTTCTGGCGTCATAGTTTACTTGCGCCAAGAAGGTCGAGGTATTGGATTGGTAAATAAACTAAAAGCTTACTCGCTGCAAGATTTGGGATTGGATACGGTAGAAGCCAACGAACGGTTGGGATTTCCCGCAGACTTGCGAAACTACGGCGTCGGAGCACAAATGCTCAACGATTTGGGAGTTAAAAAAATTCGGTTGATTACCAACAACCCTCGCAAAATTGCGGGTTTGAAAGGTTACGGGATTGAAGTAGCCGATCGCGTCCCCTTACTAATTGAAGCCACAGATTACAATTCGATCTATCTGGCAACAAAAGCCGAAAAACTCGGTCATATGCTACTGCAAACTTATTTAGTAACAGTGGCGATTCAGTGGAACGAAACGAAGGAAGAAGGTAGAAGCCAGAAAACAGAAGGAAAAGAGGAAGATGCTGCCATTCAAAATCGGTACGAACACCTCGAAAAACTGCGGCATTTGGCGGCTAGCCAGCACTTGCTGCTGCAAGAAGAAGCGCGGCCGGTGGGAATAGCCCTTTTCGGAGAAGGCTCCCTCATTGTTCACCTCGGCTTCGATCAAGCCGGACTCGCAGCCCCCGACTGGTACTCGGAGGTAAACCATCCTTACGTCAAGGCGATCGGTCAAATTTTGGGCGAAATCAGCACTGAGCCGAATTTGCAAACATTAGAATTCATGGTTTCCTCCGGTGGAGATCCGCTCAAAACCCTGCAAGTCCAGCTCGATCGCGAGACATTCCTTCTGTCGGAATTAGTCGCAATTTGCGATCGGCTCGAACCTCAAAAAATCTACAGTTTTGCTCCTCTTGCCTGAAGGCAGAAGGTAGAAGCCAACCCCCCTACCCCAGCAGGGGGGAAGGCAGAAGCCAAGAAAAACTGTGAATTTCAGAATAATACTTGTTGATACCCGCATCTTCCTTTCGTCAGAAAGCAGCCACCAATAAAAACAGTGAATAACAATGTTGATTGCAGTCTAACAAGTCGATGTAGCGAACACTTGAGAGAGAATCGTAGATGCACATTTATCTTATTCATCAGTATTAATACTTATTAAATTCTTCACTAGGACTTTTAGTTAATGTTAATTTTTTTAGACATTGATGGTGTACTTATTCCTGACCGAAGAAATGGATCGAGTTTGCAAACAGATATAATGAAATTTAATTCAGTTTGCCTCAATCACTTTGAAAATGTCCTTCGTTCCTATCCTAATGCGCGAGTAGTAATTTCATCATCCTGGCGTGAAATATTCCCCTTCGAGGTAATCCCGCCATTATTTTCACCAGATATCGCTATCCGTATTATCGGATTCACCCCTTTTCTCAACCCCAAAAATATTCACCAACACAAATATTTACGACACCAGGAAGTTCTTGAGTATCTTCGACAAAATCAAGCAGAAAACTCACCTTGGGTAGCCATTGACGATATTCCAGAACACTATCCGCCAGATGCACCAGTTGTGGCTATTGATGATTACAATGGTTTTGACCAGAACTCAGCAAAGATACTTTCAGAATATCTAACTTAATTTCAAAGGTTAGGAAAAAAGTATCGGAATAGAGAGGGTGAATTTGACATGGAAATGAACGTTGGTGACTTTCTGCACCGACTCGATCTCAGGGGACAAGCACTTAAAGGCACCAACCTTGGCGGTGCGGAACTCCGGGGAGCCAACCTCCGAGGCACGGATCTCCGAGAAACCAACCTCAGCGGCGCTATGCTCAGGTATGCAGACCTGATTGAAGCCGACCTCAGCGGTGCTAATCTCAGCGGGGCGGATTTAGCTGAATCATTTCTTAATTTAGCTAACCTCACTAGAGCCGATTTGACTGGTGCTTTCCTCCGAGAAGCTAATCTCGTAGGAGCCGAATTCACCGGCGCCAACCTCAAACAAGCAAGTTTGATCAAGGCTAATTTAGTTGGAGCAAATCTCCACGAAGCCAACTTAACCAGAGCCAACCTCAGTGGAGCCGATTTGCGCGGTTCTCAGTTGAGCGGTGCCATTTTAGACAAGGCGGTATACAACAACCGGACTATCTTTCCCGAAGATATTGATCCGGGTGCACTGGGAGCATTTTTGCTAGCTCCCAATGCTTCGCTCCCTGGCTTAAATCTGGCTATGGTAGATTTGACCGAAGCCGATTTAAAAGGAGCCGATTTGCGGCGGACAAACTTATACAAAGCTATTTTATTTGGCGCAAAACTCGATCGGGCAAACTTAGCAGGAGCCAACCTCAGCGCAGCGGACTTGAGGGAAGCTAGTTTGAGCGGTACGATTTTGGAGAAAGCTGTTTACAGCAACAAAACATTGTTTTCAGAAGGCATTGACCCCGCTCTGGGCGGAGCTTATTTAATTGCTCCCAATGTATCGCTGCAAGGGGTAAACTTAACCGGAGCCGACTTAAACGGGTCAGATTTAAGCGGAGCTAATTTGAGCGCTTCTAACTTAAGTTCGGTCAATCTCAAAAATGTAGATCTCAGCAGAGCTAGCTTAAAAAAAGCTTACCTCAAAGGTGCAAACTTGGAGCAAACAGATTTGAGAGGAGCCGATTTAAGCGGCGCAATTTTACACCAAGTAAACTTGAGTTCTGCTGACCTTCGGGGTGTAGACTTAACAAGGGCTGACCTCAGCGGTGCTAATTTAAGAGATGCCGATTTGAGGGAGACAGATTTCACCGGAGCTACTTTGCTGTTCGCTAACTTGAGCGGGGCCGACTTGAGAGGTGTAGACTTGACAAAAGCTAACCTCAGTGGCGCTAAGTTAAACGAAGCTGATCTCCGAAAAGCAGATTTGATGAGAGTAAATTTGGAGGGAGCAGATTTAACTGAGGCAGACTTGAGCGATGCTCATTTATTCCGAGTTAATCTCAGAGGTGCTAACCTGAAAGGTACTAACCTCAAAGGCGCAAGTTTAAAAGGGGTATTTTTGACCGACGCTTATTTGAGCGAAACGGATTTGACCGATATACATCTGAGTCCGAGTTTTTTTGAATTGCCATTAGAATCGGAATGGTAATTAGTTGACTGTTAACAATCAAAAATCTACAATCAAAACTCGCCCCGCGAAAATTGCCCGATTATTAACAATCGAAAATCTAAAATCTAAAATGGATCGACCGTTAGGCTCTGTTATTCAAGGTTCCCTGAGCAAGGGATTAGAAGTGCGACTGCACGCCGATGTTTCGGTGGAAGATATGAGGGTGGGGAAATTTCTAGTAGTGCGGGGGGTGCGATCGCACTTTTTCTGTATGCTCACCGACGTGTCTCTCGGAACTTCTAGCGCCCGCATTTTATCGAATCCTCCCAATCCCGACGACGATTTTCTGCTCGCAGTGCTAGCAGGTAGCAGCACCTACGGTACGATCGAATTGTCGCCGATGTTGATGTTGACTGCTGAGAGAGAAAAACAGCAGGCAATTTTCGACCCGACGAAAAACGGCGGAGTTCGCGAGAATAAGCTGGCGTTAGGAAATTTGGCTTCTTTTGAGTCACAAACCGGCGCGGATATTGAGTTGCTGCCTGTCAAAACTATTCCCAGCCACTTTTCCCAGGTGTTTGATGCCAAAGAAACCGATTTTCGGGCAGTTTTTGGCTGGGAAGATGACCCGTATCGCCGCAATTTTGCGATCGGCAAACCGATTGACATGGACGTTGCTGTGTGCTTGGATTTAGACCGATTTGTGGAACGCAGCAACGGGGTTTTTGGCAAGTCGGGAACGGGAAAATCTTTCCTGACGCGCTTGCTTCTATCGGGAATTATTCGCAAGCAAGCTGCTGTCAATCTAATTTTTGATATGCACTCGGAGTACGGGTGGGAAGCGGTTTCGGAAGGGAAACAGTTCAGCACTGTTAAAGGTTTGCGGCAGTTGTTTCCCGATAAAATGCAGATTTATACCCTCGATCCAGAATCGACAAAACGCCGGGGAGTCCGCGACGCTCAAGAGTTATTTTTAAGTTTCGATCAAATTGAAGTGGAAGATATCGCGCTAGTGCAACGCGAGCTAAATTTGTCGGAAGCTAGTATCGAAAATGCGATTATTTTGCGAAATGAGTTGGGAAGTGGTTGGATAAACAAGTTGCTGGAAATGAGCAACGAAGATATCCAAATGTTTTGCGAAGAAAAGCGGGGAAATAAGTCTTCGATTATGGCTTTGCAGCGAAAGTTAGAGAGATTGAATGATTTAACATACATTCGGAAACGCTGTCCAAAAAATTATGTAACTGAAGTTTTGCAGTGTTTGGATGCTGGGAAAAATGTAGTAATTGAGTTTGGTTCGCACTCGGATTTGCTGTCGTATATGTTGGCGGCAAACGTGATTACTCGTCGCATTCACGGATCTTACGTGCGAAAAGCTGAGAAGTTTTTGCAGAGCAAAAATCCGTGCGATCGCCCGCAGCCGTTGGTGATTACCATTGAAGAAGCTCACCGCTTTCTCGATCCGGCGATCGTGCGATCGACTATTTTCGGGACAATTGCCAGAGAAATGCGAAAATACTTTGTCACCCTACTGATTGTAGACCAGCGTCCCTCCGGCATCGATGCCGAAGTCATGTCGCAAGTAGGCACCCGCATTACAGCCTTGTTAAACGACGATAAAGACATCGACGCTATTTTCACCGGCGTTTCAGGAGGGCAGAGTTTGCGTTCAGTTTTGGCAAAACTCGACTCCAAACAGCAAGCATTAGTTTTGGGGCACGCCGTACCGATGCCCGTAGTCGTGCAAACTCGCCCCTATGACGAGCAATTCTACAGGGAAATCGGGGATATTGACTGGCAAGAAATGCCCGATGAACAAGTATTTGCCGAGGCAGAAGCTGCTAAAATGGATTTGGGATTTTAGATTGACAACTCCTAGATTCATTACAGAACTTAGGCAAAGGTTACTGTAAATTAGTCGGGGCGCAGAATTGGCGATCGCTGGCAATGACAGAAATATCAGATTTTTGCCTCAGTTATAAACGAAAAAGTGCGATCGAACCTCAAAAAAATTAGCCCCCAGCTTTCCGTCAGAAGCTTTTCCCCTTTCACCCCCTCACCCCTCATCCCTAACTGCCCAAAATTTGCCTAAGCTTAAACATGATGGAGATGATGGAGCCTCGCAGCACAATGAAAGTCAAACAGGGCAACAGCCAGCCTTTATACACCTTGTCGTTACTCGTAGCAGAATTGGATTAGCATATTTAAATAAAAATGTCAAGAAATATTTTAAACAGTTACTCCCATCTAATACGGCGATCGAGTTCGGTTATCTCGCATCCCACCATCTAGGCAGCGAGAAAATTTCAAGCGATGATGGAACAGAGAGCAAAACAAAGCCCTCTCATTGCATGAGTCTGTTTGCATGAGTATTGTGAAGTTGAGTGGCAGTTAAAACTAACAGGGAATTCAAAACCTTAAGGAAAAATGTAGAATCTTGACCTTAAGACAGAGGTTTTTACCCTTTACGATCCTCAAAATTGGGAATAATATTGAGAAAACTAAACTCTTGCTTCACTTCGCCTTGAACTAGCCGTTAAAGCTAGCGAGCTACCGAAAATCGACAGGGATTACTGGAAAATCCAGCACAAAAGTAATCCCAAACAAAAAGCTTCTACCGATCGTCACCGATAAACAGGAGGGGAAACATCCCCTTTGTCGCAGTCTTTATCCCACTTGCAAAAGTGGGACAGGGTATCACCAACTTTTTATCTGTTGTTACAAGGAGTGCAATACTCACCCATGTCCACCACAACCCCCAAAAACAAAACAGTGAAAGCCGATCGCATGGGCAGCCGGCCATACTCCTCAACGGATACGGTTCGTACCTATCTGCACGAGATCGGTCGCGTACCCCTGCTAACCCGAGAAGAAGAAATTGTTTTCGGGAAGCAGGTGCAGCAAATGATGAAATTAATCGAAGCAAAACAAGCACTTGCTAAAGAATGGCAGCGGGATCTGACGAATCAAGAGTGGGCTGCCGAAATGGAGTTGACCGAACCTGAACTTAGCCGCATCTTACACATAGGGCGGCGGGCAAAGCAAAAGATGATTGAAGCGAATTTGCGGCTAGTAGTGGCGATCGCCAAAAAATACCAGAAACGCAATATGGAATTCTTGGATTTAATTCAAGAAGGCACCCTCGGTTTAGAACGAGGAGTCGAAAAATTTGACCCGATGCGGGGATACAAATTTTCCACATACGCCTATTGGTGGATTCGCCAAGCAATTACCCGCGCGATCGCCCAACACGCCCGCACAATTCGATTGCCAATTCACATCACCGAAAAACTCAACAAAATCAAAAAGGTGCAGCGGGAACTCACGCAGCAGTTGGGCAGATCTCCCTCCCCCGGGGAAATTGCCGCAGCCTTGGAACTGCACCCTTCCCAAATTCGGGAATACCTGCTGATGGCAAGACATCCAGTTTCTTTGGACTTGCGGGTAGGAGACAACCAAGATACCGAATTGCAAGAACTCTTAGAAGACGAAACGGCATCTCCAGACAACTACATTACCTCGGAATTACTGCGGCAAGACCTCAATACTTTGATATCAGAACTTACCCCCCAGCAGCGCGATGTAATAATTCTGCGCTTCGGTTTGGAAGACGGCACGGAAATGTCTCTGGCGAAAGTCGGAGAACGGTTAAATCTCAGCCGGGAACGGGTGCGGCAGCTAGAACATCAAGCCCTTGCCCACCTGCGGCGCCGCCAATCTCAAGTCCGAGAATACTTGGCTAGTTAGTCACTAAAAAAGTTGAGATTTCCCAAAATCTCAACTTTTTTTTTCATGTTGGCGCTGCTGGGAAGGATACTTTTATACCAGTTAAAAAAAGAATGCAACTGTAGACCCGTGATCCAAACCCTTATGAAATACGTCACGCCAAATTATTCAATTTTTTAATCTAAAATTAAAAATCTAAAATGGTATTATTTGAGGGGTCGATCGCGCGATCAGGGCGGAGGCAAAATTGGTCCAAACTAATCTTAGATTTAAGTTCAGGAACCGGGCGGGCGATCTTTCCTTCAAGTTAATAGCCAACATTAAGCCAAATACCCGGTTTCTCTCCGATCTTTGTGAAACTGGTACAAGAGGCGCTTGGAACCAGCTATTTTAAATTTTGGGGTCTGGAGTGGTTTTGACTTATTTGATATTGACAGGAAGTTTAGAAGCGATCGCGATCGTGCTTGCTCTCTCGCCCGGTAACTTGAGCATCGCATTCCCCGCACACCGATCACAGGACTCGGACATCAAATCCGACATTTTGATCTGGCAATCCCCCCCAAATCCTGCGCCAGATACAGCTAGCACAGGTTTAGGAGAGGGAATTTACCTCTACGGCCAGTCGAGCAACCCAGATGAAATTAAACAAGAATATTTTGTATTTGAAATGCGGCAGAGTAAGGTAGTAGGCGCTTTTTACCTGCCTCGGTCTGCTTTTTACTGTTTTTACGGCACAAGCGATCGAACTCAGTTAAATTTAACAGTAGTGGACACTTACGACGGCAGTCGCTCTCCCTACTCCGTAAACCTGGAACAGTATTACCCAATTTCTACCATCAGCGAGAACGATCGCCGCATCTTGGGTATTTGCAAAGAATCTCACAAACAGCAGGTGTGGGAAAAGTAGGAAACACGCGCTGCGCCACCAGTCAATCGATTTTAGATTTTAGATTTTAGATTTGAAGAAAGCAACCCCACTGATACATCGGGAGCCCCAGGACCAAATTGCTTTCGGTCAGGGTTCAAGAAACAGTAGTAAAATTGCTCCTGAGTTGAGAATTTCGGACGGACACCACATACATGGCAAGATGAAACTGCGTCGGAAAACACTATCGATCATTGGCATTACCATCGCTGGATTGACTGGCATTCTGTATCTCGCCTCCTCAAGCATCCTCTTGGGCAGCATGATCAAAGCAGAGGAACAAGAAGCCACACAGGTTGTCAAGGGAGTGCTCAGCGTGTTCGGGCAAACCGCAGACGAATTCAACTCGCGCTTTGCCGACTGGTCGTCCTGGGACGACACCTACGATTTTATCCAAAACCGCAACTCAGAATTCATTGACTCCAATTTAATTCCAGAAGGGCTGGCTAATATAAGAGTTAATATAGCCGTATTTGTCAATACTTCTGGCAAAATAGTTTACGGTACGGGTTTAGACAGCGAAAAGCTGAAACTAACGCCTGTTCCAGAAGCATTAAAACGGCGCATTTCTCTCAGCGACCCGCTGTTGCAGCACCCCAACGCCAAAAGCAGCCTCGCTGGTATCCTGCTGCTACCGTCAGGGCCAATACTGATTACTTCCCGGCCTATTCTCACGACTAAAAGCACTGGCCCGATCCGAGGTACGCTGATATTCGGGCGCAATTTGGATGCTGCGGGCATTGCGAAGGTTTCTAAAATTACTCGCTTGCCACTAATCGTACACAGCGTGAATGAGGGTCGGTTGCCTGCAGACTTTCAGCAAGCGCGGGAGAAACTGTCGGAAAAAAAACCAATTTGGGTGCGTCCTTTAAGCGAAGAGTCGATCGCAGGTTACGCTCTGATCCGGGATATTTACAACCAACCTGCGCTGCTATTGCGGGTGGATATCCCCAGAGAAATATATCGGCAAGGTCAAATTAGTTTGCTGTACCTGTTGGGGTCTGTAGCGTTAGCGGGAGTTGGGTTGGTCGGCTGCACTCTGCTACTGCTAGAGCGTCTGGTGCTGTCTCGGTTGAGCGGTTTGGCGAAAGCGGTCAACCACGTCAGCAGCAGCCAAGACCTGTCGGTGCGACTGCCGGTTACGGGCGAAGACGAGTTGTCCGACCTTGCCCATACTATCAACGGAATGTTGAGTGCGATCGCCCAAGCCGACAGCGAACAACTTGAGGAAAAAGCCCGCTACAGAGCCGTAGTCGAGCAAGCTACAGATTGCATTTTCCTGTGGGACGCTCAAACCAAACGCCTTTTGGAAGCCAATACAGCGTTTAGAAACTTGCTCGATTACAGTCCTGATGCGATTTCGCAACTGACTATTTACGATATCATCGCTTACTCTAAAGACCTAATTGACAACAATATCGAGTTGCTGCTGACGGACAAACAATTTAGAATTGGCGAAGTTCTCTACCGTCGCCGAGACGGTTCCTGCGTGGATGTGGAAGTGAGCGGGAGCGTGATTTCCTACGGCGGCCGCGAGATTATTTGCACGGTTGTCCGCGACATTACCGAGCGCAAACAAGCCGAAGTCCAACTGCGAGCCTCGGAAGAACGCTACAGACTTTTGTTTAAAAATAACCCCCATCCGATGTGGGTTTACGATTTAGAAACTCTAGAATTTATAGCCGTCAATCAGGCTGCTGTCCAACACTACGGCTACACTCGCGACGAATTTCTCAACATGACTGTTGCGGACCTTCGTCCCTCCAAAGAGCTGCCGAAATTGCTAGAAAATATATCCCAAGTAGATGCCGGTATTGAGTTTGCAGGTGTGTGGCAGCACCAGAAAAAAGACGGAACAATTATTGATGTAGAAATTACTTCTTATGCTCTGGTATTTGATAGCAGAAATGCTGAATTAGTTCTGGCTCACGACGTGACCGACCGCTTGCAAGCCGAGGCAGAACTCTACAAGGCAAAGGAAGCCGCAGAAGCCGCTAGTTTGGCTAAAAGTCAGTTTTTGGCTAACATGAGCCACGAACTGCGAACTCCTCTGAATGCAATTATCGGTTACAGCGAGATTCTGCAAGAAGAGGCTTTAGATTTGGGCGAAGAAAATTTTGTGTCGGATTTGGAGAGAATTCACCATTCAGGCCAGCTTTTACTTTCCTTAATTAATGATATTCTGGACTTGTCGAAGATTGAAGCCGGTCACGCGGAACTTGAATTAGAAACTTTTGACGTGTCGGAGGCAGTTCAAGATGTAGCCAGAACTGTTGAACCGCTATTTTTGCGAAACACTAATCGTCTGAATGTGGAGTGTCCTAATAATATTGGCGAAGTGTATTCGGATCAAATTAAGTTTACTCAAATTTTGTTTAATTTGCTCAGCAATGCAGCTAAGTTTACTCATAAAGGAACAGTTACACTCAGCGTGGAAAAAATTAAAAATGACGAGAATATTAGGGATTCGGAACTGTTAATTATTAAGTGTACTGATACGGGGATTGGGATTACTCCTGAACAGCTACAAAAATTATTTCAACCTTTTACGCAAGCTGATGCTTCGACTACCCGCAAGTACGGAGGTACGGGTTTGGGTTTGGCAATAGCGCAGAAATACTCTCAGATGCTGGGGGGAGAAATTACTGTGAGTAGCGAGTTTGGCAAGGGATCAACTTTTACTCTGATGTTGCCAGCATAGCTCTTTTTTAAATTTTAGAGGGGCGAAAAAGTCTTGACTACAAACAACATTAATACTCAATGCCTGGTTGAGCTTTAATCCCTTGTTCTCGGAATGGATGCTTAACTAAAGTCATTTCTGTCACCAAGTCGGCCCGTTCTATTAGCGCTGGCGGGGCGCCTCTGCCTGTTAAAATAATGTGGGTTTCTTCTGGTTTTTTGTCTAACCCGGAAAGCACTTGCTCGATTTGCAAATAACCTAGTTTTAATGCTATATTGACTTCATCTAGAAGAACTAATTTAAATTCGGCATTACAGATAAAAATTAGGGATTTTTCCCAGGCTTTTTGAGCTGTTTCAATATCTCGGTCGCGGTCTTGCGTGTCCCAGGTAAAACCTTCTCCCATTGCGTGAAATTCTAGCTGTTTTTCCCAGAGTTGAAAAACTGCTTTTTCTGCGGGTTCCCAAGCTCCCTTAATAAATTGTACTATAGCGACGCGGTATCCGTGACCGAGCGATCGCACAACCATTCCCAAAGCGGCCGTGGTTTTGCCTTTACCGTTACCCGTATTGACTATAATTAAACCTTTTTCTTTGGAGGAGTTAGCGATTCGCTGTGATTGCACTTCTTGGCGCCGCTGCATTTTCTGTTTGTGTTGTTGGGCTGTTAACCCAGTGGTTGCAGTGGTTTCTATATTGGTTTCCATAGTATTTTTTAACCGCAGATGAACGAGAAAGATGAACGCAAATAAACGCTGATAGATGCCATATGTCTAGTTATTGCCACAGTGTTTTCAAGTTTAGCACGAAACCGGGCAAAACATCTTCTCCTGAAAGTTCTGTTGGACATTCCAAAACTTCTATTTCTTGTCCTTGGCAATAGATTTCGACTCTCCGGGTTTTGCGGTTGATTAACCAGCCGAGTTTTACTTGATTATTCATGTATTCTTGCATTTTGTCTTGGGTATCTTTTAAACTGTCGGTTGGCGACATTAACTCTAAGACAAAATCCGGGGCAATGGGAGGAAATTTTTGTTTTTGTTCGGGAGTGAGTGCATCCCATCTTGATTTTTCAATCCAAGAGACATCGGGAGAACGATTGGCACCGCTTGGCAGTTTGAAGCAAGTTGAAGAATCGAAACAAATTCCCAGTTGAGTTTGTCGGTTCCAAATCACAAAATCCGCATTAATTTCTGAATTGTAATTTCCGGTTTCTCCTCCTGTGGGTGGCATGACGATTATTTCTCCTTTGGCGTTGCGTTCAAATTTGACATCGGGGTTTTCGCGACACAGTTGATAAAATTGGTCGTCGGTTATTTTGGCGATCGAGTTGAAGTTGATGGTGACTGCTATCATGGTATTTTATCAGGATGCGTGGGGATTTTTAAGCCACATAATGTATATGAAGGCGGATAAATGCCGATCGATGCAGATGTTGTAAATATTATTATTAATGGTTAAGAGGATTTCAGGGATATCTTTTTATGCACTTTCGCTCATTATATCACATCGTTATAACTAGCTATTAAAAGTTTTATCAAACGCTTTTTGGAGGAAACAGTTACAGACATACCAATAATAAAATGCAATGTTGATTTCGCTAAGCAATTTAGGTACTCCCTCTAGTAAACTGGAGAATATCTTGTTTTTTAAATGCAGGGAATCCACGCCGATCGCAAAAAACAACAAGCCTACACCCGCTAACAATATTTGGTAGGGAGTTAACTGTAGTTCTCGCCGAAAAAACCATCCGTAGGAAGACAAAACCACGGCGTATAAAAGACTTACTCCTAGCTTAGGAATTCCCCCTGCTACCATATATATATGAATTCTGTAAATTTCATTTAGTAAAAATCCACCTGTTAACAAAGCCGAAAACAGAATAAATCGATTGTCTGAAGTGCGCGGTTGAATACTTTGAGCTAATTTATAGGTGAAACTACAAACAATGACGGGTACAGAACATAAAATTTGGAAAGTCCGAGTTAACAAGGCGACATTGGGATGGGGATAAGAATAAGGCGGAAAGAATAAATCGCTGACTTTTAACCCTGAAAGCTGAGTGAAAAATATCAGTATCGCCACCAAAAATAAGGATAAACAATTGAGTCTAACAACCAAACGAGAAATAGTCATAAGCAATTAACACCAAAAATTAGGTTGACTGCCCAAATACAAAAAAATTATATCACCAATATCTGTGGATATTTTGCTAAACTTAATCATGAGTGTTATCAAAACAAGGAGACAGTCATGCTGTCAGTGAAAGAAGCAGAATCGATCGTTCTAAATTTGGCGCAACCCCTCGACAGTCAGCGGGATGTAGAAACTGTAGACTTGCTGGCAGCATCGGGGCGAATTTTGGCTGCACCAGTCACTGGTTCCCTGGATTTTCCTTATTGGGACAATTCGGCAATGGATGGGTACGCGGTGCGGTTTGCTGATGTGGAAAACTGTAGCGCCGAAAAACCAGTGGTACTCGAAGTAGTTGAAGAGATTCCAGCCGGATATCAGCCTCAAAATACCGTTCAATCGGGGCAAGCGGCGCGAATTTTTACCGGTGGGGTGATGCCTGCCGGTGCTGATACGGTGGTAATGCAGGAAGAAACAAGGCGTGAGGGCGATCGCATTTTTATCTTAGTTTCTCCTGAAAAACCGCAAGCATTTGTCAGGCACAAAGGCGCTTTTTATCAAACAGGAACACCTTTGCTAACTCCCGGTACAGTTATCAACGCCCCAGAAATGGCGGTGTTAGCAACTGCCCAGTGCATTCAAGTTCCAGTTTATCGGCGGCTGCGGGTGGCAATTTTTTCTACGGGTGACGAATTGGTATCGCCTGACGAACCTTTGGCACCGGGGAAACTGGTAGACTCGAATCAGTATGCTTTGACAGTTTTGTTAACCCAAATGGGATTTGAACCGGTTCGATTGGGGATTGTTCCTGATAATGAAGATGCCTTAAACAAGGCGATATCCCGGGCGGTTGCGACGGCGGATGTGGTGCTTTCTACGGGGGGCGTCTCGGTAGGAGACTACGATTATGTCGAGAAAATTTTGGCGGATTTGGGAGGAAAAGTTCACATTAGTTCTGTCGCGATTAAGCCAGGGAAACCTTTAACGGTTGCTGAGTTTAAACGAGGTGAAAAAAGTGATGATTCTCCGAGTTTTAGTTCGGATTGTCTCTATTTTGGTTTGCCGGGAAATCCGGTTTCTGCTTTAGTCTGCTGTTGGCGGTTTGTTGTGCCTGCTTTGAGAAAAATTTCTGGGCTTGCCGCCGATGCTTGGGGGCCGGAGTTTGTCAAAGCTAGGTGTAATGCTGAATTGCGATCGCCTGGCCGACGCGAAACTTATATTTGGGGTAAACTACATTTAGTTGCCGGAGTCTGGGAATTTGAACCTGCTAGCGGCAGCCAAAATTCAGCGAATTTAATTAACCTCGCCAATACAAGTGGTTTAGCAGTTTTGCCACCGGGGGACACCGGGATTTTACCAGGCGAATTCGTGCAGGTTTTAAAAGTTAGTCATTAGTTAGTTGTTATGGGTTATTTGTTATTGGTTCGGTATAAGTTCATGTAAAATATTAACAACTAAGTAATCTTCCTTCTTCCGACTGACATCCGTTACATCCGTTACATCCGTTACATCCGTTACATCCCGTACATTGCTCGTTGCCGAACTTCCTTCTTCCTTCTATCCTTTACATCCGTTACATCCGTTACATCCGTTGCCGAACTTTCTTCGTATTATGAAAATTTTAATTGTTGAAGATGACCCGATGATGCAACTGGGATTAGAGCAAGTTTTAGCAGATTCCCCAGAAATAGAAATAGTAGGACAAGCAGAAGATGGCTATTTAGGCGTAGCAGCCGCACTGAAACTCAAACCTGATATTATTGTAATGGATATCGGTTTGCCGCGGCTCGACGGCATAGCAGCGACGCAGCAAATTAAAGCACAATTGCCAGAAGTTCGAGTAGTAATGTTAACTTCTCACACGGCAGAAACTGAAATTATTGCTGCCCTTTCTAGCGGGGCTGATGCTTATTGTATTAAAGGTGCTTCCGTAGACAGGCTGTTAGCAGCGATTGCCGCCGCAGCAGAGGGCGCTACATATCTTGACCCTCAAATTGCCCGGACTGTCATCGAACACCTTAAACCCCCGATACCTGCCTCTACAACTACTTTTGGCCAGTTGTCGCAGCGGGAATTGGAGGTGTTAAAATTAATGGTGGAAGGTAACAGCAATCCAGAGATAGCAGCGGCGCTTTACTTGAGTCCAAATACTATTAAAACTCACGTTCGCGGTATTATGAATAAGTTGGCAGTGGATGACCGCGTGCAAGCAGCAGTTGTAGCACTGAGAACAGGATTGGTGTAAAGAAGGAAGTTCGGCAACGGATTGTTTAACGGATTTAACGGATGTAGCGGATGGATGTTGATGGAAGAGGGAAGTTCGGCAACGGATTGTTTAACGGATTTAACGGAAATCCGCAAGAGGTTCCATGGAATAATTCCTAGTTACCAATTCCTAATTACCAATTACCAATTAGCAATTTCCAATTACCAATTATCAATTACTAGCAATTTGAGTGATATAATCTATGTCTGAATGGATAGAAATCGGTAAAATTGTAGCAGCTCAAGGTTTGGACGGGGAAGTGCGAGTCTATCCCGATTCTGATTTCCCCGAAAGGTTTATCGAACCGGGGAAGCGGTGGATTTTGCGCCCTAACAAAAGTGAACCGGAACCGATCGAGTTTTTGGGCGGTCGCTACATTCCCGGCAAAGGGCTGTATGCTGTAGAGGTAGAGGGTGTGGAAGACCGCGACGGTGCTGAGGCGCTGCGGGGCTGTAAGTTGTTTGTTGAAAAGACCGATCGACCTTACCTCGAATCTGATGAGTTTTACGTCCAAGATTTGATCGGTATGGAAGTTTTTAACCAGTTAACCGGGGAAATCCTAGGCAAGGTAAGTGATATTATTCCCGCAGGTAACGACCTTTTAGAAGTAGAAACGAATCTAACGGCGCCGGAAACTGTCGCCGCAGAATTAGAAAAGCCAAAACAGCCTGAAACTCCACAAGCCAACGCTGACCCCAGAAATACCCGCAAACCACGGAAAATTCGCGTTAAAGAGCCTAAATCCACAAAATTATTGATTCCTTTTGTGGAAGAGATTGTGCCAGTTGTTGACTTAGAACAAGGCAGAATTGAAATTGTGCCGCCTCCTGGTTTATTGGAATAATATCATTTCTGGTCAATCGACCGGATATGATAGATCAATTCTAAATAAGTCGTAAATTTTTTACTCCACCCCAACCCTCCCCGCGGGTTCGGGGAGGGAGTAAGAAATTCACAAATGATGCGAGGATTGCTATATTAGTTTTTTTAAATTCCCACTTCTCAATTCCCGATATTAATCCTTTCCTCTATTTGTGCACCGCACTATCAAGTAACTGATAGAAAGCGCGAAAATTGCAATCGCCAAACCAATCAAGTCGGCTGCTGTTTTCTTTTCCAGGTCAAGAATGATGATTTTTCGAGATACTGCTATCAAAGAAGTTACAATAACTAGCTCTACTTGAATTACGTGCTTTTTCAGATAAGCTGTAATATTTTCCAAGATTTCCAGAGCAATTAAAACATTTAAAAATAACCCAAATATGACAAACAAGGTGTCTTTTAACAAATTATCAGTGTGGTTTACCAATTCTTTTGCTAAAAAAATCAGCAAATCGCAAACGCTGAGGAGAATTACCCAAATCATCGCCAGTGATAAAATTTTCGATATTACTACTTCTACACTTTCTGTAAAATGCAGAAAATTTTCATCACTACTTGACTTGGAAATTTGCCTAAATATTTTTTTCAGCATAAAAGTGATTTAGTCTTTATTCTTAATGATTCTGTCATTGTTCGGTACACTTTGCAAGCGCCAAACTCTGTGATTGCCTGGTTTTACGGGGCCACCCGGGCACTGGGGAAGGCGACTCTCTCTGCTTGTTATATTTTCTAGTTTTTCCTGTCAGCTAGGAATCGATCGCACGCCATCGACCTCCTAATTAATATTTTTTGCCATAAAAAAACCTCAAACTATTGTCTAGCAATATTTTGAGGCTTTTAAGGCGCGGTGCTACCACTGAGCTAATTATCTATTCTCAACAGAGAATGATTGTTGACTCCCAGCTTGCTCCGACGGAATACACAAGTGAGCTAAAAATTTAGCTCGGGTGGTTTAGTAGCGACGAGAATTGCCACCGCGATCGTTGTTACCCCAGTTACCGCTGTTAGAAGAACCACGTTCTTCGCGGGGTTTTGCCTTATTGACCTTGAGGTCGCGACCCATCCACTCAGCACCGTCAAGAGCCTCAATGGCTGCAGCTTCTTCGGCTTCAGTAGACATTTCTACAAAAGCGAAGCCCCGCATCCGACCTGTTTCCCGGTCAGCAGGCAACTGAACGCGCTTTACTGTTCCGTACTCTCCAAAAGTTTGGTTGAGGTGCTCCTGCGTTACTTCGTAGGATAAATTGCCGACATAGATTGACATTGAACATTCTCCAGAATCAGAGGGTGTAGAGATTTAAATCCGGAGGAACGCCGATCGAACGAACTGTACTGCCGAAAATAAAGCCTTGTAAAACGATTATAGCACCTATAGGTGCAAACTGCAATTGTCTGACTCAATTAATTAAAAAGAACGCACAAGGCATCCACCAGAAGACATTCTCCCGAAGGAAAAACCCCCCATCAAGAAGGAACAACTCAGAATAAATAAATTTAATTTTCCTTGTTTCCGAGCTCTGGCGGGGAAACGCAGTTTTTAGGCTGCGTAATGGCATAACGATTTTAGCTTTTAGATCTGGGATTTGGGATTTAAGATTTATGTGTAGGGTATGTCCGGGTTCAAAATTGCTCGATCGAGAGAGGTTGTTACCCCAAAAACGGATACAAGCCCCGGACTCCTGTCGCGAAGAGTGCAAAATTTTAGAGTCTTGTTCAAGAGCCCAGATTCATCTTTGGAGTAAATCTCCAATAGTTCGACTGAGGGCGATAGACTGAGCGCTCGCCGAACGCCAACCACGTTCCTCCCCATGTTGATCGCCCGCGGCTTCCCGCTCGTTCTTCGGTGATTTGTAACATCCAGTAGTTGCGCGGCAGCTCAAGAAGTGACGGCCAGGGTGGATTTTGCCCAATTAAATTCCTCAACTTCTGCTGCTGTTTCTGCCCCAACCAGCACCAACTGCACCGCACAAGCTTTTAACTCAGGCTGTTTGGAATCTGGACAGCTTGCAGCATGAGTCATAGCATTGGCTTCAGCACCTTCAGCCCACAGAGAACCCCAGTGCATCGGTACAAATAGCGTACCTGGGGCGATCGCCTTTGTGACTTTTGCCGGAAACTGCGCCTTGCCACGGCGCGATCGAACTTCCAGCAAATCTCCCTCCTTAATCTGCAATTTGGCAGCATCGCGGGGGTGAATTTCCAAAAACGGATCGGGGTGCAATTGATTAATTTTCTCTGTTCTACCCGTCCGCGTCATCGTGTGCCAGTGTCCGTAAACTCTCCCTGTCGTCAACACAAACGGATAATTCGGATCGGGAGGTTCTGCCAGTCCCCGGGAGTGATAGGCCGAAAATCTCGCCCGCGCATCAGGAGTGTGAAAACGCCTGTCAGTATACAGCCGTTTCGCTTCGTTCGCTGGATGCACAGGCTCGTTTTCCCGGCAAGGCCACTGCTGCGCGCCTTCTTGGCGGATGTATTCGTGGCTCAGACCGGTCATGTCGCAAGGCTGGCCCCGCGTCAACTGCGCGTACTCTGTAAAAACCTCCGCACTGTTGTCGAAAGCAAAGTGTTCGGCAAAACCCAACCGCCGTCCCACCTCGGCGAAAATCCTCCAGTCGTCGCGGGCTTCCCCGGAGGGAGTGTCGAAACCGGGACAAAACGTAACGCGGCGTTCGGAATTCGTCATCACCCCAGTTTTTTCGCTCCACTGCGTTGCCGGCAGCAGGATATGAGCGTAGGCGGAGGTTTCAGTGGGATAGTAAGCTTCTTGATAAATAGTAAAGGGCGATCGCAGCAAAGCGGCTTTAGTGCGTTCCAAATCCGGCATACTCACCACCGGATTCGTAGCTGCAATCCACAGCAACTCGACTTCGCCAGTTTCCAAACCGGTAATCATCTCCCAAGCTGTGCGGCCCGGATTCGGGGAAATGCTTCCCGGTGCGATTCCCCAAAACTCCTCGACTTGGGTTCTGTGTTCAGTATTTTTCACAAATCGGTAGCCTGGGAGCAAGTGAGACAGTCCTCCTGCTTCCCGCCCTCCCATCGCGTTTGGCTGGCCGGTGAGGGAAAACGGGCCACTTCCCGGTTTGCCGATTTGACCAGTCATCAAGTGCAAATTAATCAGCGATCGCACTTTTGCCGTGCCTTCCGACGACTGGTTCATTCCCATCGACCACAGCGACAAAACCCGCTGCGACTGTTCCCAGTAGTTTGCTGCCGTTTCTAACTCGCTGACAGTAATGCCGCAGCGCGAGGCTACAAACTCCGGCGTGTAGCTGTTAATAACTTCAGCAAAAGCAGAAAAATTCGCCGTGCATTCTTCAATAAACTCAGAATCTATTGCTTGTCTGCGTAACAGCAAATATGCAATTCCATTAAGCAAATCTATATCCGTACCCGGTGTAATTGCTAAGTGCAAATCCGCCGCTTCAGCAGTCGGAGTCCGCCTTGGATCTACCACAATCATTTTGACATGGGGATGCTTTTTGTGGTATTTTGCTAATCGATTGAATACAATCGGATGGCATTCCGCTGCATTGCTGCCAATAATAAAAGCGCAATCTGTTAATTCTAAATCGTCGTAACAGCAAGGCGGCCCGTCCGAGCCAAAACTTTGAACGTATCCAGAGACTGCTGAAGACATACACAAGCGAGAATTAGCATCAAAATTATTAGTACCCAGACAACCTTTCATTAGTTTCTGGGCAACATAATAATCTTCTGTAACGAATTGACCCGACCCGTAAACGCACAAAGCATCGGGGCCGCTGGTGCTGCGAATTGTTTGGATGCGGTTAACAATTGCATCGAGAGCTTCGTCCCAGCTAGCGCGACGGAACGGTTGGTCGAGAGTATCTCGCATCATCGGATACAGTAGCCGATCGCTCCGAATGGACTCTGCTACGGTTGCTCCCTTAATACAAACCATGCCCTGACTCGATGGGTGATTGCGATCGCCCCGCACTTTCCAACTTTGTTTTTTGTCGGGAACAACTTCTAGACCGCAACCTACACCGCAGTATGGGCAAAGAGTTTTTATAGTTTCCATCTGGTGATTTTAGATGCTAATTTTTGAAAGCTAATGGGTAATTAGTAATTCGTTATTATAGTCGGAACTGAGGGCTCCTGCAAATAACGTGAGAATAATTACTAAATTTCCGCATATATGCTTCCCAGAAACGGACAATACCCTGATTTAAAATTACCCGCTCTCTTACTAAAAATCCCGCTCGCTCTCGCTTTTAGTCAGCTTCTGGCTGCTACTAAATCTTCTTCAAACAGAGGAAGTTCCCACCTAACTCTTGTCACCCCCAAGGATGGGGGATAGAAGTAATTTTTGCATAAGTCAAACAGCGGGCAGGTAATACTTTTGACCTACTTGTTGATAGCAATGTGAGATTTAGTGCGGGACTATTATGTCGCCTACTTCCCTGGTTTAACTTCAAATACGCCACCGTTGGTCGGGCTAAAAGTTACTTGGAACTCAGCAGTTTTTTCAGCGCCTGCTGCGGCACCTGCAGGAGTTTGCAAAACCGGCAGAGGAGTTTCTTTGACGAAATCTTTAGCTGGTTTATTTGTGGGATCGAACTGTAGGATATCCCCGTTTTGTTTGACTTTGACCCGATAAGTCAAGCTTTCAGTAAATGTCGGAGTTGTTCTCCAGGTTTGGTCGATTTGTGCATACAACTGCTTTCCGATCGCATCGAGTTCGGCTTTGTCAGAAATCTCTGATGTGGCAGTGGTTGCTGCATTGGCCGCGCCCGCGCTGTTAGCGGCAGCAGCGATGGCAGCAGGACTAGCAGCAGCGATTGGTGCAGGGCTGGCATTCGGTGCAGGACTTGCAGCAGCGATGGGTGCAGGGCTAGCAGTCGGTGCGATCGAACTTGCTGCAATTTGCGGGCTGGAGGGTGAACTCACAACCGCCGCCGCAGTCGCCGCCTGCGGTGCAGTTTCTTCTAGTTTCGCTTGCTTTAGCTGGCTGGAAATAGCAGACATATTGACGGCAGCTAAAGTAACCATTGCTACGAACCACGAGGCTGCCAGGATGCCGCGTTTGATCGGCGAAGCTTCTAGGGGTTCAGCAGCGTGAGACACAAAAGGTGCAGGTGCGATCTGCCTGTCAGCAATCGCAGGCTTTTTGCTAGCAGGTAATGGCATCGGTAGCGCGACGGCTTCTGTCTCCGAGTCCGTTGCTTCACCTTCTTCGTGGTGGGCATAGCGAGAAAACAGGAACTCCAAAGCAAAGTTGCGAAGTTCGTAGTATTTCGGGTCTTCCATAATCCGCGCCCGGTTGCGGGGACGGCTAAACGGAACGTGCATATCTTCGCCGATGGAAGCTGCTGGCCCGTTGGTCATCATCACGATGCGATCGGCCAAAAATAAAGCCTCATCAATATCGTGAGTAATCATAATGACGGTAATTTTTTCCTTGCGCCAAATTTTCAGCAATTCTTCCTGCAACTCTTCTCGGGTAATCGGGTCTAGAGCTCCGAAAGGTTCGTCCAAAATCAACAGTTTGGGACGAGTTGCCAGAGCTCTGGCGATCGCCACCCGCTGTTTCATCCCCCCGGACAATTGGCCTGGTCTTTTGTTACAAGCTTCGGTCAGCCCCACTAATTCCAAGTGTTCCTTGACGATCGTATTGTGTTCGTCTGCGGACTTTTCCGGGTAAACATTTTCAACGCCGAGGTGAATATTTTCAGTAGCAGTCAGCCACGGTAGCAGCGAGTAGTTTTGAAACACCACCATGCGATCGGGGCCTGGTTCAGTAATCTGCGAACCTTCCAAAGCCACTTCTCCGTTTGTCGGCCCGTTGAATCCCGCAATCATATTCAGCAAAGTTGATTTGCCGCAGCCAGAGTGACCGATCAAACAAATAAATTCGCCTTCATTAATAGTCAGGTTTACACCGTCGAGAACGACGTAAGGACCTTTAGGAGTTTGGTAGACTTTCGATACATCTTTAATAGTAAGAAAGTCTTGCTTTGGCGTTTGAATTTCGGTTGTTTCGGGGTTTTTGAGAGTTTGCATATTTTCAGGATTGGGATTTTGTATCGGGGAATTAGACATGACAACTTTCGATTGAGAATTTGAAATTATGGATGTGAGGAAGCGGAAAATGTGGAGTCTTGTTTCCTGATTTCTTACTCCTCATTCCCTCTTCCTATTTGCTGATTATGCTGGCAGTTTGATGGAACATTGACTGCCTATTTGTTCAATTAAAATTTCTTCAATGCGGAGGCCACGTTTGATTTTGACATTCTGAAGATAGTCGATCGGGTCGTCGAGATTAAACACAGTGCCGTCAAATAGCTCGATCGTCCGGCGATCTCTGGCGATATCCGGCAAACCCAATTCGCGCACGGCTTGACCGAAAACATCAGGCAGCAAAACTCGATCGACCACTTCCACCCAGTTTTTCGGGAACGGAATCAGTCCCCAGCGAGCCATCTGCGCCATCACCCACACCATTTCTAGGCGGTCTGGAAAATTGGTTTTGTCAACGTAGAACTGGTTGAAGTTGTAAAGCATTTCGGGTTCTGCCTCCGTACCGGAGTTGTACGGATCGAGGAACCCCGGACGGATGTCTTTCGGATCGGCGCCGATGTATTGCTCTTGGCTAATCAATCCTAGGACTTCTTCGCGGTTGCGGCGGTCGTCGCAATAGTCGCAGGCTTCCAAAAGCGCTTTGACGAGGGCGAGGTGGGTTTGAGGATATTTCTGAGCCCAATCTTCGCTAACACCGAGAACTTTTTCGATGTGTCCGGGCAAAATATCGAGGGAACGGGCCATGACAAAACCCGTACCACTGTTGACTGCGTGGGAGTTCCAGGGGTCGCCTGAGCAGTAGCCGTCAATGTTGCCTGCTTTTAAATTCGCTACCATTTGCGGGGGCGGAATCACGGTCAAGCCCACGTCGAGGTCGGGGTCGATGCCACCGGCTGCCAGCCAGTAGCGGAACAGCAGATTGTGCATGGAGGCCGAGTGGACCATGCCCAAGGTGTGAACTTTATCGGGACTCTTGGCGATCGCAGCTTTGAAATCCTCTAATGTCCGAATGCCTTGTCTGTAAAGGTCTTTGTTGAAAATAATCGAATTGCCGTTGCGAGAGAGCGTCATGGCGCTACAGACGGGTACAGGGGCTTCACCGTCGAGGCCCAACAGCATCCCGATCGGCATTCCTGCGACCATTTGCGCCGCGTCCAGCCGTCCTTCGGCGACTCCTTTGGCGATCGCTTTCCAGCTCGGTTCGCGGCTGAGAGTAACTTCTTCCAAGCCGTGCGCTTTGAAGAAGCCTTTTTCTTTAGCTACTACTAAGGGGGCGCAGTCGGTGAGGGGAATAAAGCCGATGTCGAGGTTGATTTTTTCCAAGCCGTTGCGGGCGATGACAGGTGGTTGTTGTTTGGCCCGGCGCTGTTTGACCCGCTTTTGCTGGTTGAGGAAGTAAACCATTTCGTTACGCAGCGCGTAGTAACTCGGATGGTTGACAACTTCCATGCGTTTGCGGGGGCGGGGAATGTTCACTTCGAGGATTTGCCCGATTTGCGCTTCCGGGCCGTTGGTGAGCATTACAATGCGATCGCTCAGTAATAAAGCCTCATCCACGTCGTGAGTTACCATCACGCTGGTGACTTTGCTTTCCTCGCAAATTTTCATCAACTGGTCTTGCAAACCGCCGCGAGTTAAAGCATCGAGGGCGCCGAAGGGTTCGTCTAGCAGCAGCAATTTCGGGCGAATTGCTAGGGCGCGGGCGATCGCAACTCTTTGTTTCATCCCCCCAGAAATTTCGCCTGGTCGTTTGTCGGCCGCGTGTCCGAGTCCGACCAATTTAATGTGGTGTTCGATCACCAACTCGCGATCTTCTTGAGAGTTACCGCTGTAAATTTCATTTACTGCTAGGGCAATATTTTCGCGCACCGTCAGCCAAGGTAGCAGCGAGTAATTTTGAAACACCACCATTCTGTCCGGGCCTGGATCGCGGACTTCGCGTCCTTCTAAAGTAATCCCCCCCTGACTTGCTTTGTCGAGGCCGGCGATGATATTTAACAGCGTAGATTTGCCGCAGCCAGAGTGTCCGATTAAGGTGATGAATTCTCCTTTTTTAATTTTCAGTTCGATATTTTTAAGAGCGATGTATTGCTCTCCATTGGGCAAGTTAAATACGCGGTCAACGTGGTCTACTTCAACAAATACTGACATGGTAATTTTAGGTTAGTTTGTAATTTGTATGATGCTGATTATTAATTGGGCATTGGGCATTGGGCATTGGGCATTAATTTACAACTAATTTCTACCAGTTTGTAGTTGGCAACCATTCCCCATTCCTCATGCGCCATGCCCTATGCCCGATGCCCGATGCCCAAATTCTATTTCTGTTCTTCAGGAACAACTTTGGACGCGATGAAACCAACGATTCTGTCTAAAATCAAACCGACGATTCCTACATAAAGCACTGCCAAAATCACGTGGCTGAGTCTAGAACTGTTGTAAGCGTCCCAGATGAAGAAGCCGATGCCGACGCCGCCGACTAACATTTCCGCAGCTACGATCGCCAGCCAAGACAAACCGATGCCAATTCTCAAGCCAGTGAAGATGTAAGGAACGGAAGAGGGCAGCAGGATTTTCCAGAAGTATTTTTGGTTAGGGAGGCGCAAGACGCGGGCGACGTTTCTGTAATCTTGGGGTATTTGTTGAACGCCTACTGTTGTGTTAATTAGAATCGGCCAAATTGCTGTAATTAAGATTACGAAAAGTGCTGAAACTTCGTTAGCTTTCATCCCCAGACCTTCAAAGGGATTGAACTGTTGAAATACAGCCAGGGCGATCGGCAGCCAAGCCAGGGGCGGGATAGTTCTGAATACTTGAAACAGCGGGTCTAAAGCATCGAACATTAGAGAGTTTGTGCCGATCAATATTCCTAAACTAATGCCGAGAGCTGCTGCCAAACTAAAGCCGATCGCCACCCGCTGCAAGCTTGCCGCCAGTTGCCAAAATAAGCCTTTGTCGGTGCCACCTCTGTCAAAGAACGGGTTGATAATCAGTTCCCAGCTTTCTTGGACAGCTTTGATTGGCCCCGGCAAGCTGGACTCTGGACTGTGGCAGAGGATTTGCCAGATTATTAGCAGAACAGTGATCGCAACTAGCGGGCGGATGATTTTTCTGCGGTTTTTTTGAACCTGATCCAGAACGAAATTTACTGGATTTTTGCTTTTAGTAACAGCGAGGTTAGTTGCCATTTTTGTTTTTGCAGTATTGTGAATAATCGATTATTTGTAGATACTTTGAACAGAGTTCAGGAGGTTTTGCCCGTCGAACGCACCCTCCGTTTCACTCTGTCCAACACCATCACTTTTAGGGGTTTGTCAACAGTCAACAGTTAACAGCCAACAGTCAACAGTCAACAGTCAACCAACTAATTATGCTTTTTTGATTGCCAGACTCTTCAGATATTCTTCGGGTTTTTCTGGGTCAAACTTTACGCCGTCAAAGAAGGTTTCGACACCGCGAGAACTGGTAGTAGGAATTTGGGCTGCGGGAACGCCAAGTGCTGTCGCTGCTGCTTTCCAAATATCTTCGCGGTTAACTTTATCAACCGTTGCTTTGATGTCGGTAGTTGCCGGGATATAACCCCAGCGAATATTTTCAGCTAAGAACCAAGCATCGTGACTCTTGTAGGGATAGGAAGCATTGTCAGCCCAGAATTTCATGGCCACTGGGCTGGCAGCTTCAATGCGGCCGGTACCGTAGTCAATTTGACCTTTAGAGCGACCGATAATATCTGCTACGGGTACTTTTAACCACTTATCTTGAGAGATAATTTGGCACATCTCATCCTGATTTTCTGCCTTATCGCACCACTGCTGGGCTTCCAGTACGGCCATTGTAATTGCTTTAGCAGCTTTGGGGTTTTTCTCAACCCAATCTCCTCTTAAAGCTAAAGCTTTTTCTGGGTGGTCTTTCCAAAGTTCTCCGGTTACTAAGGCTGTGTATCCTACCTTTTGAGTAACTAGCTGAGCATTCCAAGGTTCGCCTACGCAAAAGGCTTCCATGCTGCCAGATTTCATGTTCGCTACCATTTGGGGCGGCGGTATGGGAATCACGGAAACATCTGTATCTGGATTAATACCGCCGGCTGCTAGCCAGTAGCGCATCCACAAGTCGTGGGTACCGCCGGGAAAAGTTATAGCAACAGGAACGTTTTGGCCAAAAGCTGCTTTCAGGGGTGCGCTGTCTGTACCTACTTTTAAATCTAGGTATTTTTTGCTGATCGAAATTGCCTGACCGTTAGTATTTAACCGCGCCACAAGGTTCATCGGCACTGGCTGATTGCCTTTGGTAATAGTGCCTAATGTCATGTGGTAAGGCATCGGGGATAAGATGTGGGCCCCGTCAATGCCGCCTTTGTCGGAACCGAGTTCTAAGTTGTCGCGAGTAACTGGCCAAGATGCTTGTTTGGTAACTTGTACGTCTTTCATGCCGTACTTGGCAAATAGCCCTTTTTCTTGGGCGATGATTAAGGGTGCTGCGTCGGTGAGGGCGATGAATCCGAGTTTGGCTGCGGTAACTTCTGGGGCGTCGGCAGGGTTGATGTTGACTGCTGGGGCAGCGCTGGGTGATGCGCCGTTGGGAGTTGCGCTAGATGTGGTGGAAGTGGAAGCGGAACTGCAACCGTGGGCGAGAAGGGTGCCGGCTGCTGTTGCTCCAGCGGTGATGATGAATTTTCTTCTGGAAAGGTTGCTCATTTGTCTTGAATTGTTGTTGTACTTGAGATGGTGGAAATGTGAGATGTGAGATTGATTCGCGACCTTCGCATTGCATCTCACATTGTGAGATTAGGCGTCGATCGACACTTTGCCGATCGCCCGCGCGCTGCAAGTTAAAATGAACCCTGGTTCTAAGTCTCGGGCCGCGTCGGGTTGGCTGTCGTAGACTGTTTGGCCTTCTAGGAGTTTTTGCTGGCAAGTGCCACAGCTTCCCGACCGGCAATTGCTGTCAAGTTCGACTCCGGCCCGTTCGGCAACATCGAGAATGAACTCATCTTCGCTGCAAGCAACTTCTTTGCCCGATCGAGCGAAAATGACAGTAGATGTCTGAGGTTTGGCTGCGGGGACTGCCGTTTCGTCCCTGTCAACCGTCAGTTGCAGTTGCCGGTTCAGCACAGCTACATCCCCTGTAATCTCTTTGGGAACTGCCCCAAACTGCTCGACTAACAATTGATGCAGCACTGGTTTGAGGTCTTCGCAAGGGATGCTTTTTTGGACGCAAGTACCCAAATGAGCGTCTTTTCCGACTGTGCCTCCCATGTAAATGTCTACACCTTCGAGGGTTTTGCCGTTCTTGCGAACTTTTGTTCCCATCAAACCAATGTCTGCTACTTGGGGTTGACCGCAGGAATTGGGGCAACCCGTCCAGTGAATTCTGACCGGTTTGGGTACTGAAAGTTCGGCTTCGAGTTCCTCAATCATTGCCACGGAGCGGCTTTTGGTTTCGATGAGGGCGAAGTTGCAAAACTTGGCGCCAGTGCAGGAAACCAAGGCTCGTGTCAGCGGTGCGGGATCGAGGGAAAAACGCTGCAACAGCGGTTCTTTGACCAGCGATTCAATCCGCGAGTCGGGAACGTTGGGAATAATCACGTTTTCTTCGACAGTGAGCCTGAGCTCACCGCTGCCGTAAACCTCGGCAATTCTGGCCAAATCGAACAAATCGGATGCCTGCAGCCGTCCGACTGGAACGTGCAGCCCTACATAGTTGAGTCCTGATTGTTTTTGGGGGTAGATGCCGATGTGGTCGCGTTTTTCCCAGATGATTTCATCTTTGGGCGCGGCTGGGGGCAAAGTGCGCCCTAATTCTCGTTCGACTTCGGCTCGGAATTGTTCGATTCCGAGTTCGTCAATCAGCCACATCAGCCGCGATTTTTGGCGGTTTGCTCTCGGGCCTTGATCGCGAAACACAGTTAAAATTGCTTTGCACAAATCTACAACGTCGCTGGGACTTGCCCATGCGTTGAGAGGAATTGCAGCTTCGCAGCGTTTGGCGGAGAAGAAACCGCCGACTAAAACGTTAAAGCCGATGTTGCCGTCTTTGTAAGCGGGTACGAAGGCGATGTCGTTGATTTCTGCGTGGACTGAGTTGTCGCGGCAGCCTGCGATCGCAATATTAAACTTTCTCGGCAAATTTGAAAACGCGGGGTTGCCTTCGCCGCTGTTCGTAATCAAATCTTGAACTTGGTTCGCCAGTTCCCGCGTATCTATCAGTTCGTCGGCGTCCAGGCCCGCGACTGGGGAACCCGTGATGTTGCGTACGTTGTCCATGCCAGACTGGATGCTGGTCATGCCCGCTTCTTTGAGGCGGCGGAAGATGTCGGGTACGTCTTCGATGCGAATTCCGCGCAATTGCAGGTTTTGTCTGGTGGTGATGTCGGCGCTGCCGTCGTCGCCGTAGCGTTGGACGATTTCTGCTAGCGTTCTGGTTTGATTGCTAGTAATGATGCCGTTGGGCAAGCGCAGCCGCATCATGAATTTGCCGGGAGTTACTGGCCGAAAGAAGATGCCGAGCCATTTGAGGCGGTGCTCGCGATCGATTTCGTCCATAGCTTCCCAGCCAATTGCGGCGAAGTGGTCGAGTTCGGCTGTTAATGCTAAGCCATCTTTTTCGGCTTTTAGTTTTTCAAACTTGTTCAGGCTCGCTTGGGCTTTGGGTTCAATTGTTTGGGTCATCGGTTTACCCTCGCTGCTGGCTTGTGTGGGGAGGTATTGACTTGGAGCATAAAGTGTGTGTTTCCTGCTAACCTTAGTGACTGTATGGATTTAAAACTGTATATTTAGTTACTAGATGGAATTTCTTTTAAGCATGGTTGGTTTTCTGTAAACTTGAGCTTGACTGGGCGCTGGCTCGAACGTCGCCAAACTATTTATGGTTATAGTTGCTACCGATGATTCGGTCGATCGCTGCGTTTCGATGCACCTTTGTTATGAGCTAATGTAAAGCCCACGATTGTAAATATTCGTAGCTATTTTTACAAAATATTGAGTTTTATGAATATTTCGCATAATGCCGATGCGTTTTATACATGGGAAATGGGTAAAGACACCCAAAAAACCGAAAAATCTCTCTAAATCTTTAGATTTACGACGGAAGAGGGGGAAATTGGAATATCTAAGATTAATGTTGTGAGTGCGATCGCAGACTTAAAACGAGATCGTCACAACATTAGAGCGGTCGCTGTCACACAGTTTGCCTCAAAACATCACGTTATGTGCTGTGCCAGCGTCACTATTAATTTTCGGAGAACGAGAGATGATATAAGTATCGAATTCAGGGAACGTCTCATGTTTTCAGTTCAACTTATCCCCGGCGCTATTTCCGAAATGCTTGCTTCTGTTACGGATACAGGTTGTTTGACTCTAGCCGATCGCTACGGCTTGATGGCCGCTGTTTTGGACGACTCTCTCGACGAGGAACAGAGACATTCGATCAACCGCCTGCTGCGTTCTGTGCTCAAGGGAAGAGTCAAGATTGTCAACGAACTGTCGGCGATATATTAACAGCATTTAAAAATTTGATTGATTTATGCAGCGCATAAGAGTGCAGAAACCATCGGCCGAGTTAGAATGAACCCACGATGCCTGCAGCGGATGTAGGGCCGGAAGTTGATTGGGTGTTCTCAAAACTTGCGATCGTTCTTGCCGTATGATTTTTGTTGATTCTCTAATTATCCTTTTGTGCGGCACTTACAGAAAAAGTGGTGATTCACAGTTTTGACGCTCAATTGAGAGCCTCTTGGGTGGAACGCTGATGGTAAAATTAGTAAAATTGTTGTGCGCGATCGGCATTTGAGGAGTTTGAGGAGTTTGAGGAATGAAGTCATCCCAACCAACGTAATTATAATTATTGAACAGGGCTGGGGATGAAAGACTATTTATTAAAATTATTAATCAAACAATCGAATTATTAATAAAATCCGGCCTCGGCATCCATAACCTCACGCCCCCAATTGTCAAAATTAATTGGTAATTAATAAAAAATCAATTAAGTGGCTCGGCATGAAAAAACAATAAGATATTGTAGAGGCGGGTACCGCCTAGATCAGAACTAGCAGGCAGTTTATTGCTGTTCTCAACCGCCCCAACCCGGTAGTCGGTTTATTTGCACCTACAGGACTTATGCAGCCCCACTATAATACTGTGCCTGCCTAAGCCTTGTATTTAGCTACGGGCATGAGTTGGTTGTTTTAACCAATCTAGTTGATAGGATGTAGCCCGACCAAATTTTTAGCAAAACTTTAAGAAATTCGGTCAGAAGGTATGATTTACTAAAAATTAAAAACAGTCGAGCGAGCAGACTTGACAATTTAACAATGATTCCTAGGGAGCATTTTATGAAATCCATTGCTAAAAACAGCATCCACTGGACTTACTCAGTGGCTATTTTCTGTGCCCTTTTCGCACTACAGCAACAAAAAGCTACAGCAGCAACGCTATCTAACGGCTGGAATTATGCGATCGATTCCTTCAACGACGGCGTGACAGGGGCACAAATCGGCGGCGGGGAATTTGAATTTTACGGCATCGCCATCAAAGAAACATCAGATACAGCTTTCATCGCCATCAACTCTAATCTAAGTTTAGCAGGATATGCCGACCCACTAGCTCAAAGAGGCAACATCAACTACGGCGATTTATTCTTCAATTTTTCCGGGCAAAACTTCAATACAGCTAACGCAAACGGCAGCTTGTTTGGTATCCGCTTTGCCGAAGGAAATGACTCAAGCGTAGCCACGACTGGCATTTACAGTAACGTTACTGCTAAAAACGTCACCCAAATTAACTCTGGATTTACCGATTTAAACCAATTCACTACGGTAGTGGCATCTCAAGGCGGAACCCCATCAATGGGCGATTTAGCTGCCACAGATCCCTATTTTCAACAAACAGGAAACTATACTATTCTCAACTCAATAGGTACGGGTACAAAAGTAGGAGAAATCAATTTTTTAACGCCAGCAACTTTGAACGCTCTCGGTCTTGATTTTGCTCAGTTTAATGCAGTAGGTTCTCAAACAATTGGATTCAGTTTCAATAAATCCTCAATGCCTTCGGGTAACTATATTGCTAACTTTTTTGCCGAGTGCGCTAATGATGCGATCGCTATTCAAGGATCGTTTGAGGCTGTACCCGAACCTTCTACTTGGTTTGGTACTTTTCTAGGATTGAGCTTTTTAGGTATTGGCGCTGCAAAACGCAAAAGTAAGCGCAAGATTTCCTAAGTTAGGTAGGGTGTGCATTCATTACCTTACGAATAGCTGTTATGCACACCTTACTAATAGGCGTAGTGCCTCAAAAATTGCAAACCGTAGAGTAGATTATGGATAGATAAAATGCGCCCAAACATTCCCATCTGGCCCAGCAACTTGATTGACGTAACTGTAGGGATACATCAACTTTCTCCCCTCAGTATCGCTGTAACCAGTGAGTGCATTTCCCCAAGGATCTTGCACGATATAACCCTGAGAATTGTAGCCAATTACAGTAAGAATGTGACCTGCCGCAGTAAAATCTCCGGCTAAAACTACTGGCCGCCGATTCAGCAATTCCGATCGCACTTCTGCCCACGTGCGAGTCGTACTAAAACTCGTCTTAAACCCGTAAGCTTGAATCAGCGCCGAAAGCACACTGTGATCCGTTTGAGAACCCTGGCCGGCATAATCGAAACACCACTGCAACAACTCATCCTCCAACTGTCCGCCCCACTCAGAACGAAGGCCATAATAATAAAGCACCATGGCGATCGAAGTTACGTTGCAAGTAGACCAGTCAAAACGCGGATTGTCCCGCTGCGAAAAATAGGGCACGTTCAATTCCACATTGTTCGGAACCGGATCGAAAATTTTATCTCCCCGCTTGAACTGAACAAAACTAGGAAAAACATAACCTGTATTGCCAAAATTAGGCAGTTCTTCAGTCAGGGAAACTTTCAGGTGAGATCCTTCCGCACCGTAGCTGTTCACGCCGTAAACTCGACCTAAAGGCAGCGTAGTTTTCTCGCTACTGCTCAGGCTAGCAGAATCTACCGGCCGTTTTTTAAAGACAGTTGCTTGCAGGATTGTCATGGTCAAAGCATCGGGGTCAAAGGGAACTTCTTTGCCGTCTTTTTTAATTTTAACGTCCTGCCAATAAATAAATCCGATATTGCCGAAACCGGGAATAGATTCGGCAAGAGTTACTCGGAAATGCCCCAAAATGCAGGCATAACCAGTGATGGCATAGGTAGTGCCTAAAAGTAGGTCAGCCATTTGATCAGCCGGCAGTTTCGATGAATCTTCGGGCTTAGCTTTAATCTGAGTTGTTTGAGTTACCAAAAGTTGAGCGCTGACGTTGCTATTCGGTACGTCGGCCAGGTTAAATTTTAGGATTTGAGTACCTTTGGCTAACTGAACGTCGGGTTCATAAAAATAGCCAAAAGTGCCGACAGGCCAAATTGCTGAATCCAGAACCACCTTGAGATGCCCGTCAATAAATCCGTATTTGCTAACGGCCAACGTCTGGCCTGCTTTAACAAAAACTTTTTGCTGATTGTTGAGCCGGGAAGAATCAAGGGGAGCTACCTTAAACAAAGTGTCAGAAACTATCTTTAAGGTCAAACCTTGTCCGACAGTTAGCGGATCGGAAGTTACGGTAATGTAAATTATTTGGCTGCCAGTAACGTTGCCTTTGCTGTCAGTTGCCCGCAACCTAAGCCACCGAGCTCCCGCTACGCTAAATCCTTTAGACAAATTAACTTGCCAAGTGCTGGCTTCTTGGTTTAGAGTGACGGTTAGGGGAAATTTATCCTCAGCTATCACGTCAATTTTTGCTGCTTGTTGCCGGTCAAAAGTACCCCGAAGGACGATCGGCTGATTGACTAAAACTTCTGACGGCCCTTGATAAGTTAAATTCACAGCCGGATTAAAAGATTTGCCACCGCGGCTGAATTGCACAAAATCGGGATAAATGAAACCCGTATTGCCAAATTGCGGCAAATTCTCGGTCAGCGAGACTTTAATGTGGCTTTGTTCGATCGAGAATCCGGCAATTCCGTAAATCATTCCCGCCGGCAAGGTAATTTTTTCTTGGGGTGGCAGGCTAGCGGCATTTATCGGCCGCTTTTTAAACACAGTCGTTTTGATGATTGTCATCGTAACTGCATTTCTATCATACTCAATTCCCCTGCCGTCTCGCAAAATTTGGACGTGCTGCCAGTACAGAAATCCCGAAGTTCCTAGGTTAGGAACTGCCCGAGCAAAAGCGACTCGGAAATGGTTTTCCACGCAAGCGTAGCCAAGAAGATTGAAAGTTTCTCCCAGGTTAAATTGTAATTTCTGAGTTGATCCTAAAGTTCCAGAATCTACGGGGGTGAACTTTAACCATGTCTTTTTTATCACCCACAGTAACTGCATTCCAGGCGGCGGAACCGGCAACTCAGCGCGATCGAATATGAGAATTTTTGCGCCTTTGGTGATGAGTACGTGTTTTTCGTAGAAAAAGCCGGACTTTCCTACCGGATTAATTGGATTATTTAGTTGAACATTCAGATGTCCGTCTTCTAACTCGTAGTCAGTAACTTGATAAATTTTCCCTGCTGGTATGTCCGCTTTTTGCAGATCGTTGAGATTGCTCGCGGGCAGTGTTCCGGCTTTAAATTTGGTATCTGTGAGAGTAATTAACGTGAAAAATTGAGCGGGTGACTGAGAAGCAGGATTAACTTTGATGTTAATTGTTTGTTGACCGATAACTTTGCCGGTCTTATCAGTTGCCCTCACCTGCACTGTGCGAGTTCCAGCGCTATCGAATCCTTTTTCTAAACTGATGTTCCAAATGCCTCTAGAGAGATTTATCCCCACATTCAGGACATTTGAGCCTTCTGCTGCTGAAATCGCTGTCACTAGATTTTTGCCAAAAGTGCCAACTAAGACTGCGGCTCTATTGACCTCAATTTCTCGCGGGCCTAAGTAACTTAAAATAATGTTGCTGTTTGTCATTATATATCCCCCTACCTACTTAGTTATTCAGCTAAAGCAAGGATAACTTCTGATTTTATTAAACACAATGACCTGAACTAGGACAAAATCGCCCCTAGATTCACCCTACGGGCGGTTAATGCCTTTTCCAGCATAAGTTTTTAATTATTGGCGGGAGTGGTGCCACAAATCTAACTTTAGGCGTACAATGAGCACCTTAACCGAATATATGCCTGGTTGAGAGGATTTGTGGTGCAAGTTTTGAGGGAAGGAATTTAGTTCGAGTAAGTTGCTTCCCCCTGTACCTTTGACCCCTCACTTCCTGAGTCAGGACTTACGAAAAAAAACCCGGTTCCTAGGACAATATTGCCTATAGCAACGAAGCATCTAGGAAGAAACCGGGTTTTTAGCCGTTTGGTGCGTGTAGGAGTGTTAGTGCGATCGGCTAAACTTCGACTAAACTATGGTGACAAGAATATCTTGAGCGTGAGTGTCAACTTTCATGGTTTCGCCCTCATAAACTTGAATGATTTTGCCAGTACCGTCGATGACGAAAGTAACGCGCTTGGCATAATCGCCTTTCTCGACATCGTAAGCTTTGGTAATCGTGCCATCAACATCTGCTAATAGCTGAAAAGGTAAACCGTATTTCTCTGTGAACTTTTGGTGCGACTCTTCGTTGTCTCGGCTGACACCGAGAACTACAAGATCTTTGCCCTTGTATTCTTCATAAGCTGCTTTAAAGCTTTGGGCTTGTCTTGTGCAACCGGGGGTGTCATCTTTCGGGTAGAAATACAAGATTACGGTTTTACCTGCGAATTGGGACAGGGAGACTGTGTTGCCATTAGTGTCTTTGGCGGTAAATTGAGGGGCAGCGCACCCAACTGGTAAAGTCATAGTTTTGTTTCCCTTGTTTGGTTTTTCTTGCAGTTCCTCAACTTATTTTAGTTGGTTCTGTCGCTTTGCAAGAGACCTTTGTAAAAAATCACGAGCGCCCCCAACTCCATGACGTTAAGCTTTACTGCATTTAGCTTGCACCTAAGACGCGGGCTAAGAGTGCCTATTACACGCATAGTTTCAATAGACATCTGCTTAAAAGCAGATGTCTATTAAATGTTCTCAGATTCTAAGCTATTACGCATCTAAATTGAATAGAAAGAGGGGCTTTCTTAACCATCCGACAATCCGATCGGACAAACTGACTGTCAAATTAGATGCGTAGCAGCTTACACACCAACCGGTTGACCAGCAGCGGGCATCATAGACGGATCGATCGCAATTCCTAAACCTTCTGCAACTTGGCGGCCGTAATTCGGATCGGCGCGGAAAAAATGGCACAATTGGCGCATCTGAATCTCCGATTTTGCTGCACTCAAACTTTCCACAATGTTAGCGACAAGCCGCTGCTGTGCGTCGGGTTTCATCAAGCGGTAGAGGTCTCCTGCTTGGGTGTAATCGTCATTTCCCTTATGGTGATCGTAGCGATCGACTTTGACATTTCCTAAGTCCCAAGCTGGGTCAGCATAAACACAGTTTTGCTTCGGCGCATCCTCGTGGCTGTTGGGTTCGTAGTTGGGCCCGCTACCACCGTTGTTACCCGGTGCCATTGCGCCATCCCGTTGATAGTGCATCACGGGACACTTGGGTTGATTGACGGGCAATTGCTGATAGTTTGCACCGAGACGGTAGCGCTGAGCATCTGGATAAGACATGATGCGAGATTGCAGCACTTTGTCTGGAGAGAAGCTAATACCTGGAACGACATTAGAAGGAGAAAATGCCGCCTGTTCTACCTCAGCAAAAAAGTTTTGTGGATTGCGATTGAGTTCAAGAATTCCCACGTCAATTAACGGAAACTCTGAGTGCTTCCACACTTTTGTCAAGTCAAAAGGGTTTTCGCGATACTCTGCGGCTTGGGCCTCGGTCATTACTTGAATGCAAAACCGCCATTTGGGATAATTACCTTGGTCGATCGCCTCAAACAAGTCGCGAGTCGCATGATCGGGGTCTTTGCCTTTGATCTGCGTCGCTTCTTCGGCGGTGAAATTTTCAATACCTTGCACGGTTTTGAAGTGGAATTTGCACCAAACCCGTTCTCCTCGAGCATTGATGAGGCTGAACGTATGGCTGCCAAAACCGTCCATGTGGCGGTGGTTTTTCGGCGTACCGCGATCGGAAAACAGAATAGTTATTTGATGCAAAGCTTCTGGACTCAGCGACCAGAAATCCCACTTCGCGTCAGCATCTTTGAGATGCGTTTGGGGATGGCGCTTTTGCGTGTGGATCAAATCAGGGAATTTGAGGGGATCGCGGATGAAGAAAACAGGGGTGTTATTGCCTACTAAATCCCAGTTGCCTTCTTCGGTGTAGAACTTCATCGAAAAACCTCTGGGGTCACGTTCGGCATCCGCTGAACCTTGTTCGCCGCCTACTGTAGAGAAACGGAGGAGAACCTGAGTTTCTTTGCCAACTTCTGAGAATAGCTGAGCTTTGGTGTAGCGAGTAATGTCATGGGTGACGGTGAAGGTGCCAAATGCAGCGACTCCTTTTGCATGGACAACGCGCTCAGGAATGCGTTCCCGGTTGAAGTGAGCCAGTTTTTCCATCAGGTGAAAATCCTGCATGAGGATAGGCCCGCGTTCACCTGCTGTCAAGGAATTCTGGTTATCTGCAACCGGAATTCCGCTAGCGGTTGTCAATGTTTTGTCTTCGGTCATAGTGGGTAAATCCATTGCTGCATCCTAAGTATTCTATACCTTTCTGGGACCCAGGTGTTTCTGCGGAGGTTATTCTCAGATTGGCGATTTTGTGTTAAATTATTAGTGTGTTTTCAAAATTTGCTCATTCAAATAAACTTAATTAACCAATAAAATATGATTGATTTCTACACAGTCATTCTCAAAAAAAGTGCTAAATATTGGGTTTCTTTGTGTTTAGAAAATGGCTTGGTGGGACAAGACCCTACTCCCGAACAATCTATCGATAAACTTAAACAAGCTATTGAGTCATTTTCCGAAGTATATGAATCAGAGTCTGATGTTTATCTCTGCCCTCTTTCTATTAATGAATTACACGAATTTCTGACTTTAGAAGATGCAGAAGCCTCAGACACTTATGAACTTAGGAAAGTTTATGCCTAAAAACCTTCCATCTTTAAAAGCACTCCTTATTACTCCGGCATTCTCACGCAATCGTCTGTAATGAATTCACTGGCATTTTTTACAACAGGTGGCAAACCCGGAGCAACAATGGGTAAGCTCTTAGTTTCTCGATCGGCTACCTCAAAATTTAATTCTAATAGAAATTTCAACGGATCTTCTTTAGCTTTCATCCCGTAAGCTTCTCGCACAGCGGCATCGAGTTCTGCTTGAGCCTTGCGGAGAGGATTGTCTCCCGGTAAATCCAGGGTGCGATAGAGTTCTCGCAAACTCCACTGGTTTTCTATCATCACTTTGCGTCGCAACTGCCGCAACTTCACGGCGGCGGCTGCGACTTTTTTAGCCTGTGCTAATGTTGGGGATTGAGGGAAAGCGAAGGAATCAAAAACAGTATCAGAAGTGTAGCGAAATCGTGCTGTCAGAGTTGAACAACGAGCAGTAAACCATGCCCAGTGAGTATCAGATTGAAGAATTCCAAATGAGTAATCATCACTTAAAGTAAATACTTGCAGAGCATCATTAGGATGAATATTACTACTAATAAACTCAAAGATTGGACGTTTAGTTACTCTCGCACAAGCCATGTATCGAGGCATTTGAGAAATTTTCTCCATCATTTCAGAACGATCTCTCCAGAATTTCCACCAATGACAGAAATGGGATTGACGCGGCCCCGTGTCTTTATCAGTTTCTTGCTTCTCTTTTTCAGCGTTGGCTTGTATTGCTGGGAAAACGTATCGTTGAATATGTTTAAAAGCCTTACCGTGCTTCATCACAGAGAAAGTATCTTGACAATGATTCAGATCTATTACATATCGAGAGGGAAGGCTCTGAGGATGACCGAGAAGATCGGTTTTTTGTTGTGGCTGACCCCCAATTAAGTAAGGGTGTATTACAGATTGAGTCAAAGGATCTCTTGACATTGCTCTAGCTTGCTCTTGAGTTAACAAAAAGCCTTCATGTCCATGTGTTTGCCCTTGATAGCAAGCTTCTGAATTAGCATTAATTAATAACTTTTTAGCTTGAGTTACATCAATTTTTGTAGACAAAGCGGAATTGATTGTATCCAGTTCGGCAATTTCCCAAGGGCTATCTTTATCATCTCCAACCTGAGTAAATAGTTTCTTTTTGCCCGGTTGTTCGCCTTTAATCCAATTGGCAATAGAAACATGAACAACGGCATCGCCAGACCAAACTTGAGTAGAAACCGCTTCGGTAATCGTGCCACCATTGCCCACAATGTAATCTAAACCGCCTTCACGGGAGTAGTTTTGTCGGATGGTATTTGTGCCTACAAGTCCGGCGCGTCCATTGGGTTTCAGTTCGTCATGGGCGCGGCGAAACCAATAGACACAGAAATCTGCCCGTCCAGGTACTCCGGGATATTTTGCCCGGACTCGACGCACATAAACGGCTCCATATTCCTGCTGCATTTTGTTTTTCGACTGGTACGGCGGATTGCCAATAATTGCGTCTGCCTTTGTCCAGTCGCAAAATAGAGCATCATCAAAGCGGATATTGCGATCGAGATTATCCAAAGGTAATGCCCGATCTAGTTCCAGTGGCAGGTTCATTTGTACGACATTGAGCAACTGGTTTTCTTCATCTAAGGCTAACTTTTTGGCAAGCATCAGCGTCACTTTTGCCAATTCCACAGCAAAGGGTTTGATATCAATGCCGTAAAACTGGCTTGTCTTCACCAGCGACATCGTACCAATGGCATTAGCAGCACGAGAGAAATTATCATGAATCTTGGTTAGCAATTGTGCCTCTAACCGCTTCAATTCCCGATAAGCAACATAGAGAAAATTACCACTCCCGCAGGCTGGATCGAGAACTTTGAAATCGAGCAATTCCAGCCGCAGTGCCAACAAATCTTTCAGCGTCTTGGCAGCTTCAATCCGTTCTCGCCACGGGCGTATAATCGTAGGCAAAACCACTTTTTGAATGTCGGCTTCGCTGGTATAATGAGCACCCAAGGCATGACGTTCCTCTTTGCCCATACTGGACTCAAACAATGCACCAAAAATCGCAGGTTCTACCTTAGACCACCGTTCCTTTGCTGCCTCCAATAGCAGATCGATTTCGCTGCGAGTCAGGGCGATGGGTTCCACAACTGAAAAGATACCGCCATTAAAATATGATACATCCCGATAACGGCTGTCTTTAGGTGCGGGGCGATCGCTCCCCATTTGCCGAAACAATCCCCCAATCAAGTCGTAGGAACTGACTCGATTCATCTGGCAATCACCTAAAAACTCGGTGAATAAACCGCGCGGCAACAAATCGATATCTTCAGCAAATAATGCTACTACACACTGAAGGATAAATCTTTGAGCCGTTTCTACTTTTTCGCCACGCTCTACTAACCGATTGAAAACTAGAGCAACTTTGTCAGCAGCCGTTCTTGTGACATCAATTTGGTTGTTATTGAATAAAGGCTGGCGATTTTCGGGAAAAAGAAAGTTAAAGGCTGTTAAGCGATGGGGTAACTCTTGCAGATTTACGCGGTCTACAGGTTCGCGCAGTTGTAAATCGAAGTCATAAATCCAAAATTCATCAAAGTTGCAAAGAACCACATATTTAGGACGTTGGGGCACTAGCTCCAGCCAATATTCAAAGGCTTGCTGATAGTGTTTTTCCAGTTTTTCGCCCCGTTTTTTCATCTCCAGCAACAACCGGGGCCGCCACAGCAAATCAGCAAATTTCGTAGTTTTGCCTTTCGCCTTTACCCGAAATTCTAGTTCGGCTCCCGCTTCCTTGTAGCCCGCATGACCGAAGGCTTGAAACAGGCGATCGCAGAATACCTGAGCTTCCCCTTTCTCGTCTCCCTTCAAAGTACGAACGTATTCAACAAACTTGTTGATATTATTTAGTGTATCGGTCATAATAAGTCCCTACCTGTTAGGACACGCCAATGCCGTGTCCCTACCTATATCTGTAACAATTAAAAATATAATACCTATTCAGAGGTTCTCTCAATGACTTTTATCCCATCCGAAGCGTTTAAATCTATTAGTTATCCCGGCCGCACCGTCAAAAGAGCCGATCGCGCCGTCCGCTGTTCCCCTTTTCAATTACACTTCTTCCAGACCATCCGCGATAACAGCGTTTTCCTAACTGCGATCGCCTCAAATTCCGGTGTCGAAAGCGGCTACACCCGATCGCCCGTATCCGAACTCGTAGCCGAAAACTCGCTACTTTGGCTGATCCAAGTCGGCGTGTTGCGGCGGGAAGTAGACGGACAAGGGATTACCGACAGTTTTCGCCTCACGCCCCTGGGCCGCCAACTCGTGGAAAAATGGGAACAGGAGGGACAGGGAGTGCCGGCCGCGTCATTGTGCGATCGTATGGGAAATGCCGTCAGCCGCGGGTTGGGAGTATTTCTATGAAGGGTTTTCACTTGCCCTAGTTCGACAGTCCGACAGGGAATGAATTCCCTGTCTCATAGCAAAAGTCGGTTAAAACCGACTGCAAGTCTAAATTCAACTTGATGTTGAGTTTCGCATTTCACGTTAATCAACCTCCTCAGTCCTCTTGCAGAGGACTTCCGCTATTAGACAGGGATTTCAATCCCTGTCGGACTCGCCGTCAAACGAGTTAGACCCCTTAAAGCGGTCAAGCGAAGGACGGGGTTTTAGACCCATTTTCTTGATAAATTAAATGCGCGATCGCTTAACTAATACAAATTAAATTTAAATCGACTAAAAACAATGGTTCAAACCGCTTCTAAACCTTTGAGTCTCGATGAATTTCTCCAACTGTCGGAGACCAAACCCGCTAGCGAATTCATCGACGGTCAAATTATCCAGAAACCTATACCCCAAGGAAAACACAGCACAATTCAAAGCGATTTGGGTGCTGACATCAACCGGGTACTCAAACCCCAACGCATCGCCCGCGCTCATCCAGAATTGCGCTGTACCTTTGGCGGTCGATCGACAGTACCCGATCTTGCAGTCTTTACCTGGGAACGCATTCCCCGCGACGAAAACGGCGAAGTAGCCAACACTTTCGCCATCGCCCCCGACTGGAAAATCGAAATTCTTTCCCCCGACCAAAGTCAAACTAAAGTCGTCCGCAACATTCTCCACAGTCTCGCCCACGGAACCCAGATGGGCTGGCTGATTGACCCGGAAGAAGAACTGGTATTTGTCTATTTTGCCGATCGCACCATAGCAGTTTTTGAAGAACCGGGCGATCGCATCCCCGTTCCAACCTTTGCCGAATCCTTTAATCTCACCGTCGGTGAAATGTTCAGTTGGCTGACTGAGTAGCGCCACCTCGGTTTATGAATGATTTAACCGCAGAGGGCGCAGAGGGCGCGGAGGAGGGAGAAGAGAGATCACCCTACGGATTTGCTTCGATCAAATGTGCGGTCGATCGCTTATACTAAAATATCTGGTTGTCAGCTCTTCAATGACGAGAGATGACTAAAGTTGTCACTACAAACTTAATTATGATTATTTAACCGGACTTGATATCATCTTTCAAATAACCGCTAACTACTAACAACTAACTACATAAAACGTTTCTCAAAAATGGAAGCTAAATCTTACAAAGACACGGTAAATCTGCCCAAAACCAAGTTTGATATGCGCGCCAACGCCGTCAAACGGGAACCAGAATTGCAACAATTTTGGGACGATCAAGAAATCTACGATCGCCTTTCGGAAAATAACCCAGGCGATTTGTTCATCCTGCACGACGGGCCCCCCTACGCCAACGGACAACTCCACATCGGCCACGCCCTCAACAAAATCCTTAAAGACTTTATCAACCGCTACCAAATGCTGCGCGGCAAAAAAGTCCGCTACGTGCCCGGTTGGGATTGTCACGGATTGCCGATCGAACTTAAAGTATTGCAAAACATGAAATCGGACGATCGGCTAAATCTTACCCCGATCGAACTCCGCCACAAAGCCGCCACCTTCGCGCAGCAAACAATGGAACAGCAGCGCGAATCCTTCCAGCGCTACGGCGTTTGGGGCGACTGGAAACACCCGTATTTAACCATGAAACCCGAATACGAAGCCGCTCAAATCGGCGTTTTCGGTCAAATGGTGCTCAAAGGCTACATCTACCGCGGCTTCAAACCTGTTCACTGGAGTCCGAGCTCGAAAACAGCCCTCGCCGAAGCGGAATTGGAATATCCCGAAGGCCACACGTCGCGCAGCATCTACGTCGGCTTCCATGTGAAAAAATTGTCAAAATCCCTGCAAACGAAGCTCAAGCGCTATATGCCGAGCCTCTGGGCGGCGATTTGGACGACTACCCCTTGGACAATTCCGGCAAACTTGGCGATCGCAGTCAATCCCGAATTGACTTATGCCGTGGTGGAACCGCCGGCAAATTCCCACATCGCACAACAATTTATGTTAGTAGCTGTCGATGCGGTCGATCGGCTGTCGGCAACTTTTAACACTCAATTAAAAATACTTGCCACCTTCAAAGGCAAAGAATTAGAAGGTTGCAGCTACAAACACCCGCTGTTCGATCGCGAAAGTCCAATTGTTGCCGGCGGCGACTACATTACCGCTGACTCTGGGACGGGATTGGTGCACACCGCACCGGGGCACGGACAAGAAGACTTTATAGTAGGAAAACGCTGCGGTTTGCCAGTATTAACGCCCGTAGACGAAAACGGAAATTTCACCGCAGAAGCCGGACAGTTTGCAGGTTTAAATGTCCTCGGAAACGGCAATGCCGCAGTCATTGATGCCCTTGCCGAAGCAAATTGTTTGATTAAAGAGGAAAGTTACGCTCACTCTTATCCTTACGATTGGCGCACGAAAAAGCCGACTATTTTTCGGGCGACAGAACAGTGGTTTGCCTCCGTTGAAGGGTTCCGAGATGAAGCCTTAAAAGCGATCGCCGATGTGAATTGGATTCCCGCCCAAGGGGAAAATCGGATTACTGCAATGGTGGGCGATCGATCTGATTGGTGTATTTCTCGCCAGCGGACTTGGGGCGTTCCCATTCCCGTATTCTACGACGAAGAAACCAACGAACCGCTGTTAAATGAAGACACGATCGCCCACGTGCAAGCCCTTTTTGCCGAGAAGGGTTCCGATGCTTGGTGGGAATTGTCGATCGATGAATTGCTGCCGGAATCTTACCGCAATAACGGCCGCACTTACCGCAAGGGAACCGACACGATGGATGTGTGGTTTGACTCGGGTTCTTCCTGGGCCGCAGTTGCCCAAGGTCGATCGGAATTAAACTATCCTGCTGATATCTATTTGGAAGGTTCAGACCAACACCGCGGCTGGTTTCAATCGAGTTTGCTGACCAGTGTAGCAACAAACGGCGTCGCTCCTTACAAAACAGTTTTGACTCACGGTTTTGTGCTGGATGAAAAAGGCCGCAAGATGAGCAAATCTGAAGGCAATGTCGTCGATCCGGCAGCCGTAATTAAGGAATATGGAGCCGATGTTTTGCGGTTGTGGGTGTCTTCGGTAGACTACTCTGCAGACGTGCCTTTGGGCAAAAACATTCTCAAACAGCAGTCGGATGTTTACCGCAAAATTCGCAATACAGCTAAGTTTTTGCTGGGCAATTTGCACGACTTTGACCCCGCAAAAGATGCCGTTGCTTACGAGGAATTGCCGGAACTCGATCGCTATATGCTGCACAGAATGGGCGAAGTTTTTGCGGAAGTCCAAGATGCTTTTGAAAGCTTCCAATTTTCCCGATTTTTCCAAACTGTGCAGAATTTATGCACGGTGGATTTGTCGAATTTTTACTTGGATATTGCCAAAGACAGACTTTACATCAGCGCGACAGATACCCGTCGCCGCCGCAGTTGTCAGACGGTGATTGCAATTGCTGTGGAGAATTTAGCAAGGGCGATCGCACCTGTTTTGTGTCACATGGCTGAGGATATTTGGCAGTACCTTCCCTATCCGACTCCCTACAAGTCCGTGTTTGAAGCCGGCTGGGTGCAAATGGATGCTTCATGGCACAATCCAGAATTGGCTACTCGCTGGCAGTATTTGCGACAAGTGCGCGGCGAAGTTAACAAGGTTTTGGAAAAAGCCCGGATGGAAAAGGCGATCGGTTCTTCTTTGGAAGCTAAGGTTTTGTTGTACGTTCCCGATGTTGAGAAAAGAGAGCAATTGCAAGCTTTGAATCCCAGCAGCGAAGAATTGGTAGATTATGTGCGATCGCAAAATTCAGTCATCGAGTTAGCAGCAGAGGAGAAGGCAAAAGCAGCACAAGATCGACAGGAAGAACAAGCGGCAAAAGTTGCTAAAGTCTTGACAGAAAACACAATTCATGTTGAAGCGGAAACGATCGCACAAAAGAGCGATCGATCTTCTCAGATCGTACAGTATTCTGCCCCGGAACTGCCGGCTTCAGATTCTGGGCCAATCTTAGATCGAGCCGCCGAGTTTGTGGCTAATTTGCCTGAATACGCGGGCAAGTTTTTCACAGAATACCAAAAAGCGCTGGTAACACTTGGGCTGTTAGCCTCTGTGTTGATAACGGGCAGAGTAACGCTGGCGATTTTGGATACGATTAATCAGATTCCGGTGTTGGGAGGCTTATTGGAAGTCATCGGCATCTTATTTACAATCTGGTTTGCTTTCCGTCACTTGCTGTTTGCCGCCAACCGTCAACAACTGGGTCAAAAGATTGATTTTATGACAGCAGATGTGGTGGGCCGGACAAGCGGGCTTGTGCTTGCAGAAACAAAGGCGATCGTACTCGCACCGCCACTAGAGACAGCGCTTGTGCTTGTAGAAGAAACACAGGCGATCGTACAAACAGCCCCAGCAGAAACGGCGCTTGTAGAAACACCCCAAATCCCGGAACCAGAATTAGTTGCGATCGAACCCAAACCAGAAATTCCTGCGGAAATAGCTGTAACGCACGATTCTACAATGACCGGGAACGGTGTAGACGAACTGCGCTATTTGTTCATTACTTCGGAAGTGGAACTGGTAGAATCGAATGCAATCATGCAAGAATTGCCCTACAGTTATCAGTCTCCTGAGTTGGCGATTGGTGTAGTTAAAGCAGACGGGGAAAAGTGCGATCGCTGCTGGAATTACTCGACTCACGTCAGCGAGTCGATCGAACATCCGCTAATTTGCGAACGCTGCGTGTCAGCAGTAGACGGCAAATTCTAACGTAGGCTGCGCTTCGGGAAAAATTCTTGAGTTTGTGGTAGCCACATTCAGCCCGAAGCGCACCTTACAATAACTTCATTTGCTTATTTCTGATTAAAAAAACGGCAGACGATTTCACCAGGGTTTTTTTGTCCAAACGCCAAAACAGTTCCATCTTTCTTAACTGTAGTGCGATCGCGGCAATTGTAGACTTCCAGAGGCTGTTTTACTCCATCAACACTAAGAATTACCCTGTATTCCCAATAATTTTTCGCACTGCGTTTGATATCGACAATGCAAATCTCGCTTCCTTGATAATTGCGGCATACAGATGCCTCAGCAGGAAGCGCCCAGAAAAAAGATATCAATAACAACAAGCAGCAAACACATTTCCTCATCCGCGATCGCATTTTCCTTTACGCTACCCCGAACCCAGTATGCGGACGCTTGTAAGGTGGATGCAACCCCAACACAATATCATCCTCAGACACTCCCATATCGACAAATTCCCGTGCAATATCCACTTCTGTCATATTGCGCTGAATCCAAATTTTGCCATCCTTTATATCCAAATGAATGAAACAGTTGTATATCCGCTTTAGCCCCTCCCAGCCAACATCTAGTAACTGATAGTGGTCGTGTTCCCCATCAAAAACAAGCTGGCATTCAACGTCTGAATTAGGCTTTTCTCTCCTTGCTTGTTGAGTTAGCAATTTGCGGATACACTGGCGGTAATGCTCTACTCTTTCCATTCCACAATTACCTCCTTTTGCGGATCGTAAACGACGAGTTTAAGTTGATCAACATTGACCGCTTCTTGTATAAATGGCTCTTGAAAAAACGAGTCAAAAGTATCAAAGGGTACTGCTAGATACAGTGTTCTGTCCGGTTCTTTGATTTGTAAGGCAAGCCGATAATTCAAAAATTGACCCAAGGCGAGATGAAAGTCAGTAATTGCAGAGTTGTTGAGAAAGCTTTTATAGTCATTTCAAATAAGTATGAGACACTCTTTCTGCACAATAAGCACGAATAACTTCATCAAGAGATGTGCCAGG